>JBGVFC010000073.1:0-4755 GCA_045120755.1 Agathobacter sp.
ACGGAGTAGAGGGCGACTATGTGGCAGGTGCCAATATCGCCGGATTTGAGAAGGTTGTAGAGGCTATGCTCGCACAGGGCGTATGCTAATCGGATAACTCACTACTAAAAATATAATCCCGCACATTGCCGGAATGGCAGGTGCGGGATTTTTTGTAAAAAGATGCTGCAAAAGTTTACGTTGAATTTTACAACACCTATTTGTATAATATATGTGAGATGAAGAAACTATATTGAAGAAAGGAAGTAGATTTTATGCCAAATATATTACCTGTATCAGATTTAAGAAATTATAATGAAGTGCTAAAAAATTGTGTGATAGGAGAGCCAGTATTTTTAACCAAGAACGGAAGAGGTAAGTTTGTGGTTATGGACATTGAAGATTATGAGCGTGACAAAGCGGAGAAAAAACTGCTTATGAAGCTGCAGGAGGCAGAAGCTGCGGTTAAAGATGAAAGTGCCTGGATGAGCTTGGATGAGTTGAAAGCATCTGTTGGGGTATAGTCTATGATGAAATTGCGGATTAACCCTTTAGTTGCAGAGGATTTAAAGCGCATTAAAGGGTATATTGCAGAAGACAATGAGGAAATGGCAGTAAAAACCATTCAAGAGATATATGTTCAAATCGAAAATATACAGCAATTTCCCTATATAGGAGCTGACCTTTCTAAAAGAGTCAGCTTCAAGACGGATTATAAGTATGCGATTTCTGGAAATTATGTAGTGTTGTATAAGATAGGGGACGAGTATGTGGAGATTTACCGAGTGGTGAATCGGCATCAGGATATTACGAAGATATTTGAATAAAAGTATTGTTGAAGCATCATTTAATCCTTCCACAGGACAAATGTATAGGATATTAGAAAAACAGTTCGAATACCACACATATCTTGTGAATTGAAGCGAAATGTGGTAAAATCGTACCGATTGGTATGACAATATATCGAATTTCACAAAAAAATTGTGCCAAGGTCTTGGATTAGATAAAAAATGCACAAAGATGACTAAATATATCATATCCTCTTGAATTTTTAGAGGACGAGGATATAATTTATATTTGTAGAATAAGAGGACAGATATGATAATAGATGTTCATTGCCATCTGCTTTACGGAGTGGATGATGGACCGGATTCGCTGGAAGAATCCGTCGAGATGCTGCGGCATGCGCGGCAGCAGGGAATACAGTCCATGATACTTACGCCGCACTACAGGCACGGGATGTTTGGATATCCCGTTGAGCGGATTCGCAGACATTATGAACAATTGGTTCCGGAAGCAGAAAAACTTGGAATACAGTTGTTTTTGGGATGTGAATTTCATGTTAACAGCTATATCGTTGAATATATCGAACAGAAGCGGTGTCTCCCGTTGGCGGGAAGCAATTATCTGTTGACGGAATATTCCTTTGAGACGGAATACAGTTATATCATAGAGCAGACCAAGATGCTGGTATCCTATGGATACATTCCGGTTATCGCACATGTAGAGCGCTACGGATGTATCTTGAAGTCGCCGCAGTTATGCGAAGAACTAAGCAGGGCAGGCGCATTGATTCAGATTAATGCGGACAGTGTGCTCGGCATGGAAGGCGGCAACGGCAAGCGTTTCTGCAGGAAAGCATTGAAGAACCGCTGGGCGGACATTGTGGCAAGCGATGCCCACGGAATCAGGAGAAGAGCTTGTCATATGAGAGAATGCCGGGATTATATTGCTAAGAAATATGGAGAGGATTATGCACAGTCATTGTTTTTTGATGTGCCCTCGCAGATTTTAAAGCATGCCAGATGATAGATACGAGAGGATAGGAATATGCAATCAGATACAAGACAGCAACAGGAAGAAATGGAAATCGACTTAAAAGAAATCCTGTTTGAATTATTGGCGCACTGGAAGATGATTATATTATCGACCGTGCTGGTGGCTGCAATCGCGTTTGTTGTCAGCAAATTTATTATGGTGCCACAGTATGAATCAACGGCACAATTATATGTATTGAGTAAGAGTACCTCCATTACGAGTCTGACCGACTTGCAGATGGGAACCAATCTTACCAAGGACTATATCGTTGTTGTTGCCGGAAGACCGGTAATCGATCAGGTAATCGAGAATCTGAATCTGGATGAGGATTATGCTTCTTTATCCGCACAGGTTCAGGTGAGCAATCCGTCGGATTCCCGAATTTTGGAGATTACCGTCACAGATCCGGATCCGCAGCGTGCCAAGAGAATTGCGGATGAAATCGCAACTGTTGCGGCAAAATATATCCATGCGAAGATGGATCAGGATCCGCCGAATATCATACAGGCAGGTTACGCAGACGGTGCTCCGGTCAGCCCGAGCATCGCAAAGAATACACTGATAGGCGCACTGCTGGGATTTGTGCTTGCAGCGGCAATCGTTATCATTTCATTCCTGCTGAATGACAATATTTACACGACAGAGGATATTGAGAAGAAGCTTGGCCTTCAGGTATTAGGTACACTTCCAGAAGAGGAAGCGGAATTTGACGGCAATAAGTCCAAAAAGAAGAAGTCAGCTTCCACCCAGAAAACAGCCGTATCCCAGAAGACGACGGCAGCTAAAAAGACACAAAAGGGAGGGCAATAACATGGAATCCGTTACGCTTGATGTAAGAGAACACAGCTACGCCATGAAAGAATCGCTTCGTGCCCTCAAGACGAATCTGCAGTTTTGTGGGGACGATGTCAAGACAATATTGGTCACAAGTACAGTGCCGAATGAAGGCAAGAGTACGGTTGCAATGAACCTTGCCAGATCCATCGTGGAATCCGGCAAGCGTGTGTTGGTGATAGACACCGATATGCGTAAATCCGTTCTGGCAGGACGACTTCGCGCAAAGTCCAGTTCAGCCAACCGGGTATATGGACTGTCGCATTATCTGTCCGGACAGAAGAAGCTGGATGAGATTCTGTGCGTTACCTCGATACCGAAGCTTTTTATGGTATTTGCAGGACCTTCCGTGCCGAATCCGACCGAGATTTTAGAAAAAAAATATTTCAAGGAGCTTGTCGATTTCGGCAAGTCCCACTTTGACTATATCATTATGGACTGTGCACCATTGGGAGCAGCCATCGATGCTGCGGTAGTTGCACAGTACTGTGACGGAGCCATCCTTGTAGTTGCACAGGGTATGGCAAGCGCCCGTATGATTAATGGTGCCAAGGCGCAGCTGGAAGCATCGGGGATTAAGATACTCGGTGCGGTTATGAACCGTGTCAAGACCAAGAAAAAGGCTTACGGCGGTTACTACGGCAAATATTACGGCGGCTATTATGGCAGCTATTACGGTGACTATTATAAAAACGATGAGGACACAGATTGATGAAGCGATTGATATCGGGAAAGAGTCTGTTGGTATTTCTGGAGGTTGTTCTTCTCATCGCAGTCATAATACTGAGTATTGTCCATGCGGGGAAGAATGCACTGGTCTCTACGGAGAGTACCGAAGATTTGTCAGAATCTAACACAGAAATAAATAACGACATAGAAGAATCGCAGACAGGAGACGACTCTGAAGTTGTGGAACAGGCAGAGCCAACAGTGGATATGCCGGAGACCGTATTCTCGCAGACGGTTACTGACCGGCTGGCTCAGATGAGTACCGAGGAAAAAGTTGCGCAGCTCTTTTTCATCACGCCGGAAGCTCTGACAGGTATGGATGCGGTGAATGTTGCCGGCAATAGCACCAAGGCAGCCTATGATACCTATCCGGTCGGAGGACTGATTTACTCCGAAGTGAATTTTCAGGGACAGTTGCAGACCTCCCAGCTTATGAATGGAATGCAGTCCATCGCACAGGAGAAGATGGGATTTGAAGTGTTTTTGGCAGTAGAGGAATTGGGAGGCGACTATTCGCCGCTCGCTTCCAGCAATCATTATGAAATCACCGGCAGCCCGCAGGAACTTGCAGCCGAGCGGGATGAAGAAATGGTACATGAAGCGGCAGTGGATATCTCAGAATATCTGAATGCCGAAGGATTTAACGCAGTACTTGCACCAAATATGGATTTATCCGGTGAGGGATACTCCTATGGAGAAGACACCGAAGTGGCAGAGGTTATGATTAAATCGGCTGTTTCCACTTACAGGGAAGCCGGAATACATACTGTTGCAACCTCTTATCAGGAGGGTACAGTCTATGATGGCAATACCTATCGGGCGGCCATCGAAGCCGGGGCGGACATACTTATGGTTGCCGCCGGACAGTTTGGAGACGGCAATGCGATTGCCGATACAAGAAGCAGTCTGGGTTACACCGGAGTCATTATAACCGGAGACCTTTTGGATGCGCAGATTACCGGCCGGTATTCGGCAGGTGAAGCGGCAGTAGCAGCAGTCAACGCCGGAGCCGACATGCTTTACAATCCGGCAGATTTCAAGGAAGCATATGATGCAGTACTGGAGGCCGTGGGCAATGGAAGCATTTCCACGCAGCGTCTGGATGAAGCGGCAGGAAGAGTCTTATCCGTCAAGCTTAGCGAATAAAAGGAGTACAGAACATGAAGAAACCTTCTGCGAATCTCCCGATGATTATCCTGGCAGTGTTGCTGGGGATTATACTTATCATGATTATCGTGTACATTGTATTGTCGCAGGACAATGGCAATGCGGCGGGAGATGGGAATCAGACAGTAGAAGAACAACAGACCGGCACCGAAGACGGACACCCGGAAAAATGGCAGGAGGGTATCATCTCCTACAAAGGCAGGGATTACCAATACAACGACAGCATCC
>JBGVFC010000074.1:0-2170 GCA_045120755.1 Agathobacter sp.
TAGTGTTTTTTGCATCGGGAGAGTAGAAAGAGGATGCATGTCACAACACACTATTGTCAAAGAATTACCATTATCCGAACGCCCATATGAAAAGCTCCTTACATATGGAGCCGGGCAGCTGTCGGATGCAGAGCTTTTAGCCATCATCATCAAGACGGGAACCAGAGATTTGAATTCGCTTGATATTGCCCGGATGCTTTTATCCGGAGGTCAGGGCAATCTGCTGAACCTGTATGAATTTTCCTACGAAAGACTTAAGCAGCTTCCGGGTATCGGAGCTGTCAAAGCAATTCAATTAAAAGCAGTCGCAGAACTGTCAAAGCGTATTGCAAAGACCAATCGTGGGTATCATATCCGTATGAATGATTCTTTTTCTGTCGCAGATTATTACATGGAAGAGATGCGTCATCTGTCCAAAGAAATCGTCATTGCGGCTATGTTTGATGCCAAGGGTATCTTTATCGGGGATGAACAGATATCCATCGGCAGCACCACTTATGTCTATGTATCCCCGAAGGATATCTACCGCAAGGTCTTAGAACATAATGCCACGATATTTATTATGATTCATAACCATCCAAGCGGAGATCCGACCCCCAGCAAAGACGATATTTCCATCACACAGCGTATGCAGGAATGTGCAAAGCTTCTTGAAATATCCTTTGTCGACCACATCATTATCGGTGATAACGACTACTTCAGCTTTCAGGAGCAAGGGTTATTATAGAACTTATGAAAAGGGAGAATAACAATGAACAACAACATCTATGGTATTGATCTTGGTACCTGCAATTTCAAGATTTTCTGCAAATCCAATAACAAGATTTTCAAGGAGAAGAACACCATTGCCTTAAGAGGCAGGAACGAAATCTTTGATTACGGTGATAAGGCATATGCCATGTATGAGAAGGCACCGGAGAATATCCAGGTTGTATTTCCCGTTGTAAGCGGAGTTATCGCCGAATTCAATTATCTGCAGGAATTCATGTATGAGTATCTGGAGGGCAAGATGAAGGGCAAGACGAAGGGCGCAGAGTTCATCGTCGCTGTTCCTACGGATATTACCGAAGTGGAAAAAAGAGCCTTCTATGAGGTCTTTTACAAGAGCAAATTCAAGCCAAAGAGCGTGCTCCTGTGTGAAAAGCCGATTGCGGATGCCGTAGGTCTTGGCATTGATGTCAACGAGCCGACCGGCGTGATGGTTGTCAATATGGGAGCTGATACCACCGAGATTTCAGTGATTTCCTTAGGCGGACTTGTGTTAAGCACACTGCTTCATTTTGGCGGCAACCGTCTGGATGAGGCTATCATCAGCTATGTGCGCAAGGAATTTAATCTGGTCATCGGTCAGAAGACCGCCATGGCGCTAAAAGAGAATCTTGGCTCAGGTCTGCCGGGACGGACCGAGACCATGGTCATTGTCGGACGCGATGTGGTGAGCGGTCTTCCGATTGAGAAGGAATTATCGGCAGAAGTCATCTATGATGCAATCAATGTCCATCTGGAGTCCATCTGTACCTCGATTAAGATGATTCTTGAAAAAACCCCACCGGAGCTTGCAAAGGATATCATTCACTCCGGCATTTATATTACGGGCGGCGGCTCAAAAATCAATAAGCTCGACCGTTTATTTGAAGAGATTACCAACATCAAGGTCAATACCTGTGAAGACCCGGAGGACAGTGCTGTCCGCGGACTGGTACAGATTGTCAGTGATGCAAAATACAAAAAGCTTCCATTTACCATCAAGGGCAACAATTTAAAATTATAAACGAGGCATTTCATGAAAAATTTTTTCAATAAACGCAACAAAAAGAAAAGCCTGCCGGCAAAATACGTGCTGCTTTCCATGTCTGCGGTATGTGTAATCGCCATTTTGCTGAGCCTGACGCTCAATATCTCCGGCGGACCGCTCAATGCAGTGGCCGGGTATGTCTTTGTTCCGATGCAGGAAGGGCTGAATTCGGCGGGAAACTGGATTTCTGATAAGGTGAACCATTTTAAATCCATGAGTGAACTGAGTGCGGAGAATGAAGCACTTCAGGCACAGGTTGATGAGCTTACGATGGAACTTACCTCCTTAAAGCTGGAGCGCTATGAAGAGACAACCTATCGTCAGCTTCTTGAACTGGATGAAAAATATCCGGATTACGAGAAAGTTGCAGCAAGT
>JBGVFC010000075.1:0-4240 GCA_045120755.1 Agathobacter sp.
CATCCGCTGTGCGGAGTCAACGGAGTATTCAATGGCATCTTTGTTCACGGCAATGTGCTCGGTGATGCCATGTTCTATGGCAGTGGTGCAGGTAAGCTCCCGACCGCAAGTGCGGTTGTCGCAGATGTCGTTGACATGGTAAAGCATCAGAATACCAACATTTTCATTGACTGGAGCGAGGAAAAGCAGGAGTTATTGGATTACAAAGCAAGCAGGAACGCATTTTTTGTCAGAACCACCTCAGACAAAGCGACCATTGAGGCGGCATTTGGACAGGTAGCATATGTGGAAGCAGATATTGCAGGCACAGAAGGCGAGACTGCATTTACCACAGAAGTGATGACGGAAGCAGAATTCGAGGAGCAGGCAGCCCGTATCGAGGTAGTTAACCGCATCCGTCTGGGATAATTGACAAAAGAACCTACATTACAGAAGAAACAGACACCCCATGAGAGGAAGAGAAATCGGATTCTTGTGGGGTGATTTTTAAAGGAGAAGAGAGTATAGATTGAATAAACAAAAAATCATAAGCTACGCATACCGGATGAAGAATGCGCTGTGGAATTATATTTTTCCGCCGAGATGTATTGTGTGCGATAAAATTACCGAGCAGGAGGATGGACAGATTCATGAGGAATGCAGAAAAAGGCTGTATCCGGTACAGGGGCCGGTCTGCCTTTGCTGCGGGCGACCGGTTTCTGACGAAAAATACGAGTATTGCTATGACTGTGCCAAGAAGCGGCACGGGACAGAGGTTTCGCCGTATGTACAGGGGAAAGCGCTGTTTGTGTATCAGGGAGATATCAAGCAGACGATGTACCGCTTTAAGTACGCCAACCGGAGGGAGTACGGCGTATTTTTTGCAGAGTATGCATGCCGCAGATACGGTGACTGGATCCGGGAGCATCGGATTGAGGCAATTGTGCCGGTGCCGATGTACCGCAAGAAGCAGAAGCGCAGAGGCTATAATCAGGCGGAGATATTTGCTACGGAACTGGGTGCAGAAATGGGACTTCCGGTGTGCAGGAATCTGATCAAAAGGGTGCGGGATACGGTTCCGCAAAAGGAGCTGAATGACCAGATGCGCATAAATAATCTGAAAAATGCTTTTCAAATTGTGCAAAATGAAGTAGAATATAGATATATATTGCTAGTTGACGATATATACACGACAGGCAGCACTGCCGGGGCGGTAGCCGGAGTTTTGCAGAGTGCCGGTGTAAGAGAAGTATATCTGATGAACATTTGTATTGGAAAAGGGTTTTAGGAGGTACAGATATGAACGTATCGAATTGTAGAGGCTGCGGACGATTGTTTAATGCGATATCGAACGAGCAGCTCTGTCCTGAGTGCCGCAAGAAGCTTGAGGACAAATTCCAGGGGGTCAAGGCCTATTTGGAGGAGCATCCGAATTCTTCCCTGGAGGAAGTATCCAGAGAGAATGAAGTGTCGGTCAAGCAGCTCAAGCAGTGGGTTCGGGAGGAGAGGTTGTCATTCTCGGAGGCTTCGGTCGTAGGAATTGACTGCGAGAACTGCGGCAAGCTGATTCGCACGGGACGTTACTGTGATGCGTGCAAAGCCAAAATTGCCACGAATCTTATGAGCGCATATGGGAACAAGCAGAAGAAGACCGAGAATCCAAAAGCCAGAAGAGATGGCGACAGAATGCGCTACTTATAGAGGGTGAAGCTATGATTAGTAAGGAACGGGTGATTGAACTTACCCATATGGCTGTCTATGAGCAGCATGAAGACAAGCCGGCACACCAGTCGGGCGAGTACTATGGCCGTGATTATGTCGGCAAGGAAATTTTAAAAAGCATATTTTCGGGAACTTTGGCCTTTGCAGTTGTGCTGGGGCTTATTCTGTTGTGTGGTATCGACACCTTTTTGAACCGCCTTGCGTCCGATGATATTGTCACACTTATCATCGAAGTTGGGTTGGTTTATGTACTGTTCATGGTGCTGTATCTGGCAATTACAGCCATTATATTTTCCTGCCGCTTTAAGCGGGGAAGAAATCAACTCCGGGAATATTATAAGCGGTTGAAGAAGGTCAATAAGATGTACGACCGCGATGAAAAGCTGAAGGAATAGGAGGTCTTTATGACTCAGTTATTGGAGATAAAAGACAGGCTTGTGCGTTTTTACGGCAAATACGAGACATATCTGTTCATGGTTGTCAAGTTTGCGGTGGCGCTTACGGCACTGTTGGTCATTAATTTTAATATCGGATATATGTCAAAAATCAGTTCCGTTCCGGTGGCACTCATTCTGGCACTGGTCTGTGCACTGCTTCCGATTAACGGAACACTGTTTATCTGTGCAGTGGTCATACTTCTGGATATGTATGCGCTGTCGCTGGAGGCGGCACTGATTACTTTGGCGCTGTTTGTGATTCTGTACCTGCTGTATTTTAGGTTCTCGCCGAAGGACGGAATCGGAGTGCTTCTGACTCCGGTCTGCTTTAAGATTGGAATTCCGTACATACTTCCGGTAGGCATGGCACTGCTTCGCCCGGCATATTCCGTGATTTCCATTATATGCGGCACGGTGCTGTATTACTATCTGGATGGTATTCGTCTGGTATCCGCTTCGCTGACGGTGGAGGATTCCGGTGATGTCTCTAAGATTAACATTATTCTGGGACAGCTTACCAACAAAGAACTGTATCTGGTGGTGGGAATTTTTGTGCTGTCATTTCTGATTGTGTATTTTGTCCGCAAGATGGAGATTGAGAGGGCATGGACGATTGCGCTCATCGCCGGAACACTGGTTGAACTGGCGGGCATCTTTGCAGGATATCTGATTATGAACATCAGTGGGAAGTCCCTGCGTCTGCTGATTGGCGGTGTCATCTCCCTGCTGTTGGGATTTTTGATTGAGTTTCTCTTCATGAATCTGGACTATGCGCGCACGGAGCGGGCACAGTTCGAGGATGATGAATATTATTATTATGTCAAGGCAGTTCCGAAGAAGATGGTTCCGTCGAAGGAGAAGACGGTTAAGCATTTTGGCAATACCGGAAGCATGGGCAAGCGAATCCGCCCGCGCAGCAGTCAGGCGGAGCAGGAGGAGGCAACCAGCAGGAAGATGATAGCGCAGGAACTTGACATTGATGAGGATATGCTGAAATAGAGTTGCGTCTTAATAAAAACTTAAGTAATTCTCAGTAGTTTTGTATAAGGAAAAGTAGTATTATGATAGCAGGAAGGAGGACGATGAGATGGACACCGTGTTAGCCCGGTTCTGGAACCAGATAACCACATATTTTGGACTGTCAGGAATCAAGATTACATTGGTTGATATTGTGGAAGTATTCATCGTTGCCTTTTTGATTTATTATTTGATGGCATGGATTAAGAACACGCGGGCGTGGAATCTGTTCAAGGGAATTGTGGTCATTCTGCTGTTTGTGCTGATGGCAGCTATTTTCCAGATGAATACGATTCTGTGGCTGGCTGAGAATCTGTTGAATGTTGGTTTGATTGCTTTGGTTATCATTTTTCAGCCGGAGCTACGCAAGGCGCTGGAGAATCTTGGCACGCGTAATTTCTTTGGCCGGATTTTTGTGACGGGCAGACAGGAGGATGCGAAGTTCTCTGACAAGACCATCGAAGAATTAATCAAGGGCTGTTATGCCATGGGCAAGGTAAAGACCGGAGCACTCATCGTAGTGGAGGACGAGATTCTTCTGAATGAGTATGTCCGCACGGGAATTGATGTGGATGCGATTGTGACCAGCCAGCTTTTGATTAATATTTTCGAGAAGAACACACCGCTGCACGACGGTGCAGTAATTGTGCGCGGGGACCGTATCGTATCGGCAACCTGTTATCTGCCGCTTTCGGACAGTCTGACTTTGAGCAAGGACTTAGGTACCAGACACCGGGCAGCAGTGGGCGTCAGCGAGGTAAGTGATTCCCTTACGATTGTTGTGTCGGAAGAGACGGGTAAGGTTTCCCTTGCCAGCAAAGGGCTGATATATCATGACGTGGACGCAGACTTTATGAGAGAAAAGCTCCGCTGCCTGCAGAGCCACAATCATCAGACGACACGGTGGGAGCGTTTTAAGAGGAGGTTTAAGAATGATAAAGAAAATTCTGAAAACCTTGGTGAATAATTTAGGCTTTAAGATTCTTGCTGTTTTTTTTGCGGCGGCATTATGGCTGATTGTCTACAATACGAACGATCCAATCCGACCGCAGACCTACACGGTATATGTGACGACAGAGAACGAA
>JBGVFC010000076.1:0-10093 GCA_045120755.1 Agathobacter sp.
CGGTGTGCCGGATGCGGATTGCTGGATGGCGACACAGGCGGGAGCCAATGGCGGTACCTCGAATATGAGCAAGGTTGGTAAGATTAAGCTTGAGATTACACCTTGTACCACAAACATAGTAAAAACGCCATAGTTTGAAAAGACCTCCGGGTAGTTTCTATCCGGAGGCTTTTTTTTGCCATATAGCAAATTGGCTTTTTCAGGCCAATGAAAAATGAACAAATTATTACGTTCGCTTGACACTATGCGATTCACTTGTTATAATGTATATGTAACAAATGTAATATATTTGTAATAAATGTTACGAGGAGTTTTTACTTAGGAGGCAGCTTTTTTATGAAGAAATATACAGGACGGATTGCAGCATGCTTGCTGACCGGAATTCTTGCAGTGAGCGCTGTACCAGGCGGAGTATCTGCCGCACCGTCAGCAGGAGTATCTGATTACACTTCGACTTTATTATCCAGTGCTTCTACACCATCGGCAGGTGTGGCACAGGCATTTTCCAAGTGTTTGCTGAATGGACAGGAGAATGCAATTTTGCAGTCAGCGAAGGCACAGATTTCGGACAATGATGTACCGATGGTTGCAAGCGAATATGCGGATATAGCGGTAGCGCAGGTAGATAGCTGTGTGAATATCCGTTCCGTGGCAAGCACAGATGGGGAGGTGCTTGGCAAGATTTATAATAATTCCGTTGCTACGGTATTGGGCGAAGGCAATGGCTGGTATAAGATTACATCGGGTTCTGTTACCGGATATGTGAAGGCAGAATATATGGTTGTTGGTGACGCGGAACTGATCAAGAGCGTCGGACGCCGCTACGCGATTGTCAATACCATGACACTGAAGGTCCGGACGGAAGCTAATACCGAGTGTGAGGTTTTGGCACTGGTTCCGGAAGGAGAAGATTTGACGGTTATTGACGAATCCATTGACGGATGGGTAGGTGTAAGCGTTGTAGAGGGAACCGGATATGTATCCAGTGAATACGTAGAGCTGGCAACCGAATATACATATGCAGAATCGAAGGAAGAAGAAGCCGCACGTCTGAAGAAGGAAGAGGAAGAGCGTAAGGCCGCAGCTGCAGCTGCAGCCGCTGCCGCAAAAAAGTGGACGAGCAGTTCAAGTTCTTCCGAGAGCTCCAAGAGCTACAGCGCACCAAGTGGTGCAGACGGACAGGCGGTGGTTAATTATGCAAGCCAGTTTGTCGGTAATCCTTATGTATATGGCGGTTCAAGCCTGACCAACGGAACCGATTGCTCCGGATTTGTAATGTCTGTATATGCCGCATTCGGTGTAAGCCTTCCACACAGTTCAAGCGCGCTGCGAAGCTCCGGATATGGAGTCAGTGTGGACGAGATACAGCCGGGAGACATCGTATGTTACAGTGGACATGTTGCAATCTACGCCGGTAACAACACGATTGTTCATGCAAGTAACGCAAGCTCCGGAATTAAATACACCTCACCGGTGAATTATAATACCATTTTGGCAGTCAGAAGAATTTTCTAGTATATAGAGAGTAAGGTACGCTATCCTGTTATGTTATTGGCAGGGTAGCGTTTTCTGTTTTACGAATTTAGTACCGCTATGTTGCGATTCGAGCGGGAGCGTGTCTGCAATTAGAATATGCAAATTCATTCGGTGCATTGTAGATAAGAGGGATATTTATGTGCATTTGTACAAAGTGCACAAAAAAAGGAGCGTTATTTTCCGGTTAACAAGATGTCGAAAGATGAGGATGAGGAGTTATCCACAAAAAAGAGGCGTGAAACGTTGTGAAATGGAGTTATACACGGAGTTGTTCACATTATCCACAGAAAAAACAGCGAAATTTTATCGAAAAAAAGAACGTCTGTTTTGTAAAATAATGATAAAGTTGGGGGATTTTGGAAAAAGATGTTGACTTTTCTGATGTAAAAAAATGGGGAAAATTGGCATAAATTGTCGGACAAATTAAAAAGTTGAATATTCTTTCCGGATTTGATATACTTATGGCGCTTATCAATAATAGGGAGTTGGATTTTGATTGTGTAGGGCATATGATTAAGAAGATAAATGTAGCAGGCTTACAATTAGATAATTATTCTGTACATGAAGCCATGATGGAACTGGAACGGCATGTGGACAGCGGACAGTTCTATACCATTGAAGAGGTAACGATGGATATGCTTCTTGCAGCGGGGAATGATGATGCGGTCAGAGCGGTTCTGTCATCGCTTGACCAGACGGTGATTGCCGAGAATGGCATACTTGACGCCGCGGGAATTAAGAATGTCGGGCGCAAGAGAGAGATTGAGAACCGTGCCTTCTTTTTTGAACTGCTGAAGAGACTGGAGCGCAATCACAGGTCAATTTTTGTGCTGGGAGAGACAGAGGCTGTGGTTACGGCCTTGCGGGATTTTGTTGAACAGGAATTCCCACGCATCACTTTTGCGGGGGCAGAAGCGATGGAGAATTGTCCGGGTACGGCAGATGCGATGATCAATGAAATCAATGCAGCAACACCATATGCGATTCTGAGTGTGCTGCCTTCACCGGCGCAGGAATATTTTCTGAATGAACATAAGGAGAAGCTGTTTGTCAGGCTCTGGTATGGTATCGGAGGTGAGCCGTCCATGAAGAGAAGGTTCCGGCTCATCCGGTTTTTGAAGGACAAGATCAGGGTGCATCAGTTGTTACACTTTTCATAATTTGTTCTTTATTTTTTTGTGGTTTTGCATTAAAATAACTAATAAGATTTATGCAAAATAGCATAAATGTGCTCCCAGAAAGACAAATGCATTAGCGATTCCGGGAACACATATAAATGGGGTGGAGGAAAAACATATGGTGTCCAATCAGATATTACAGAACACATTGGATGGATTGAAGGGGATTACACAACGGGATTTTTGCATTATCGATGTGGAAGGTAAGATACTGGCTTCCACCATGGAGGATGCGGAAGCTCACATTGCATCAGCACATTCCTTTGCCGCATCCCCGGCAGATAGTCAGGTGGTAAGTGGAAATCAGTTCTTTAAAGTTTTTGATGAACACCAGCTGGAATATATACTGATTGCAAGCGGTGACAGCGAGGAAGCATACATGATTGGCAAGATGGCAGGGTTTCAGATTCAGAATCTGCTGATTGCCTACAAGGAACGCTTTGACAAAGACAATTTTATCAAGAACCTGTTGCTGGACAATCTGCTTCTAGTAGATATCTACAACCGCGCGAAAAAGCTTCACATTGAGATTGAAGTGCGCCGGGCAGTTTTTATTATTGAGACGAACCGGGAGAAGGACAGCAATGACCTTGAGAGGATTCGCAGCCTGTTTGGTGGCAAATCCAAGGATTTTGTCACAGCGGTAGATGAGAAGAATATCATCGTTGTCAAGGAACTGGGTGAGCATGACACTTATTCGGATCTCGGCAAGACGGCAGAGGTAATTCTCAATCTGTTCAAGCCGGATCACGATTTTAACGTACATATCGCATATGGAACGATTGTGAATGAATTAAAAGAGGTTTCGCGCTCGTACAAAGAAGCAAGAATGGCCTTGGATGTAGGTAAGATTTTCTTCGAGGAGAAGGATATCATCGCATATTCACAGCTTGGAATCGGCCGGTTGATTTACCAGCTTCCGATTCCGCTCTGCAGGATGTTCATCAAGGAGATTTTCGGCGGAAAATCACCGGATGAATTCGACGAAGAGACGCTTACGACGATCAATAAATTTTTTGAGAACAGCCTGAATGTATCCGAGACATCAAGGCAGTTATATATTCACCGCAATACCTTGGTGTATCGTCTGGATAAGCTTCAGAAGAGTACCGGTCTGGATCTTCGCGTGTTCGAGGATGCCATTACCTTCAAGATTGCACTCATGGTCGTTAAGTATATGAAGTATATGGAGTCTTTGGATTATTAAGGAGAACACCATGATTACACTGGAGCATGTCAGTAAATCATATTCCGCAGGAATCCCTGCGCTGAATGATGTCAGCCTGAATATCGAAGCGGGCGAGTTTGTTTTTATAGTCGGAGACAGCGGTTCAGGAAAATCAACCCTGATTAAGCTGCTGCTCAAGGAACTTGAACCGACCGAAGGTACCATTACCGTGAACGAGCGGAATCTCAAGAAGATTTCGCATAGACAGATTCCGAAGTTCCGCCAGAACATTGGAATCGTATTTCAGGATTTCCGTCTGCTTGAGGACCGCAATGTCTATGACAATGTAGCCTTTGCGCAGAAGGTCATCGGGGAGAGCAACCGCAATATCCGCAAGAGAGTGCCGCAGGTGCTCTCGATGGTAGGTCTGGCGGCAAAATACCGCTCCTATCCGCGGCAGTTGTCCGGTGGAGAACAGCAGAGGGTTGCCATTGCGCGTGCGCTTGTCAATCAGCCGAAGATACTTCTTGCAGATGAACCGACAGGTAATCTCGATAACAACAATACCTGGGAGATTATGAAGCTTCTGGAGGAGATTAACGAGAAGGGCACCACTGTCATCGTTGTTACCCACAATATGGAGATTGTCAAGGTGATGAAGAAGCGTGTCATCACCGTGAAGAAAGGCGTTGTCGTAAGCGATAGCGGACAGGGTGATAGCGATGAAGATTAATACATTTTTCTATTCAATCCGGCAGGGAATCCGCAATATTGGAAGAAATAAGATGTTTTCCCTTGCCTCCATTGCGACGATGGGTGCATGCATTTTTATGTTCGGTCTGTTTTTTATCATCGTTACCAATTTTGAAGAGATGGTCAAGACGGCAGAGGAGAGCGTTGCTGTGACGGTCTTTTTTGAAGAAGGAATTGCAGACAGCCGCGTTGAAGAGATTGGAACAGAGATTTCCAAGCGGGTGGAGGTATCGGAATGTGTCTATGTGTCCGCAGAGGATGCATGGGATTATGTCAAGGAGAACTATTTTGAAGGACGCGAGGATTTAGCAGCAGCCTTCGAGGGAGATAATCCGGTTGCCAATTCCAAGCATTATGAGATTTATCTGAATGATGTAGCCATGCAGGACAGTCTGGTTCAATATATAGAGGAACTTGACGGCGTGCGCGAGGTAAAGCAGTCGGAGATGGTTGCCAATACCCTGACGGATTTTAACCGCCTGATTGGCTATGTATCTGCAGGAATTATTCTGATTCTGCTGTGCGTTGCAGTATTTTTGATCAGCAATACCGTTACGGTCGGAATCTCCGTGCGCAAGGAAGAGATTGCGATTATGAAGCTGATTGGAGCAACTGATTATCTGGTAAGGGCACCATTTATCGTTGAGGGAATGATTATCGGGCTGATTGGAGCTTCCATTCCGTTGGCATTGCTATATGTACTGTATGGTAGTGTGGATGACTATATCAGTAGCAAATTCAATTTTATCGGCTCGATACTGGAGTTCATTCCGGCGGATGAGGTATTCCGCATACTGATTCCGGTTGCCCTGATTTTGGGGGTTGGAATCGGCTTTGTGGGAAGCGCATGGACGAGTCGCAAGCACTTAAAAGTATAGTGAATAAGAATCAGCCGAAGGCATTGGGAATATATAAGCGGTCATATTTTTCGTGTAAACTGAGAATATGACCGTTTGTGTCATACGAATGCTGTGTGGCTTTGGGTAATAAGGAGTAATCATGGATAATCAGAACAACCAGTGGGAACAACCGCAATCAGGTCCAATCGGAACGGAACAGGAACAGAAAAAGCGCGGCAGTATGGGACTGGGCTTTTTTTGGGGGGCACTTGCCGGATGCGTGGGAATTGTGTTGATTCTGCTCGCGATTGTCGTAGGGTATTGCGGAATTACCGGTAATCGCATCGTGTTAGGACCGAAGAGCACCGCTTCCGGTGAAGAGATATCAGGCTCCATACTCGACAAGGATACCATGGAAAAAATCATGGAACTGTCGGCCTATATCAATGTATATTTTTATGATGAATACGAAGCGGACGATATCCGGGACGGTATCTATCACGGCATGGTGTCTGCCCTTGGGGATAAGTATTCTGCGTACTATACGGCGGAGGAATATGAGGAGGTTCAGATTGATACCAATGGAACCTACTATGGAATCGGTGCGACGCTGACGCAGGAGGTTGATACCATGCAGGTGTCCATTGTGCGGGTATATGAGGGCACTCCGGCAGAAGAAGCAGGCCTGAAGAAGGACGATATCATCCTGTATGTCAATGATATCGAGGCGGTCAGCATGGAGCTGTCCCCGCTGGTGCAGAACATCCGGGGCGAAGAGGGAACCACCGTACATCTTCAGGTTTACCGCCCGTCCACCGCAGAGACTTTGGAATTCGATGTTGAGAGAAGATATGTGGAGCTTCCGACGGTTACCGGACAGATGTTTGAGAACAACATCGGATATATAGAGCTGACCGCGTTTCAGGATAACACCGCAGAGCAGTTTGAAAAGACACTAGCAGAGCTGGAAGCGCAGGGGATGGAGGCGATGATTATCGATGTCCGCGGCAATTTAGGCGGTCTGGTAAGCGCTGTTGTCCAAATTTTGGATGACCTGCTCCCGGAAGGCACTGTCGTATATACCGAAGACAAATATGGCAACCGCAAGGACTATACCTCGGACAGCTCATGCGTGGACTATCCGATCGTGGTATTGACAGATCAGAATACCGCCAGCGCATCGGAAATATTGGCAGGAGCCATCAAGGATTACGATTACGGAACCCTGATTGGAACCACCACCTTCGGCAAAGGAATTGTGCAGTCGATCATTCCACTCGAAGACGGAGACGCCATCAAGCTCACCACGGAGAAGTATTTCACACCGAGCGGCGTGAATATCCATGGAACCGGAATAGAGCCGGATATCGAGCTGGAATATGAATTCCTCGGACCTGAGGACGCCGAATACGAGATAGCCTACGACAACCAAATACAGAAAGCAATTGAGATATTGCAAGAAGAACTAATGGAAACTAATTAAAAGAAAGAGGTGATACTGTGGTAGAATTAGACAACTTCAAAAGTAAGCTCTTAACTTACAAAAATCCACTGCAGGAAGTGAGGGATTCACTTTGACTTAGCGAATAAGGAGAACCGGATTCAGGAGTTAGAGCGTGAGATGGAAGCGGCCGATTTCTGGAATGACCCTGTGGCGTCCCAGAATAAGATGAAGGAGCTGAAGAGTTTAAAGGATGATGTCGCAACCTATTCCGGACTGGAGAGACAATATGAGGATATTGAGACTCTGATTGAGATGGGATATGAGGAAAATGATGCCTCCCTGATTCCGGAGATTCAGGAGATGCTCGACGATTTTATATCCACGTACGAAGCCATCCATATGAAGACGCTTCTGTCGGGAGAGTACGACAGGGAGAATGCCATCCTGTCCTTGCATGCGGGCGCGGGCGGCACGGAATCCTGCGACTGGGCAGCAATGCTGTTTCGCATGTACTCCAAATGGGCAGATAAAAAGGGTTATACGCTCGAGGTTCTGGATTCACTGGATGGTGATGAAGCGGGGATTAAGTCCATCACCTTCCAGATTAACGGGGAGAACGCCTACGGCTACCTCAAATCCGAAAAGGGTGTGCACCGTCTGGTGCGTATTTCTCCGTTCAATGCAGCCGGAAAACGGCAGACCTCCTTCGTATCCTGCGATGTTATGCCGGATATCGAGGAGGACTTGGATGTAGAGATTAAGGATGAGGATATCCGGATTGATACCTACCGCTCCAGCGGAGCCGGCGGACAGCACATCAACAAGACCTCGTCGGCAATCCGTATCACGCATTTTCCGACGGGAATTGTTGTCCAGTGTCAGAATGAGCGTTCCCAGCATATGAACAAAGACAAAGCAATGCAGATGCTCAAAGCGAAGCTGTACATCTTAAAGCAGGAGGAAAATCAGGCGAAAGCCGATGGAATCCGCGGCGAAGTGACGGAAATCGGATGGGGCAACCAGATACGCTCCTATGTCATGCAGCCTTATACTATGGTCAAAGATACAAGAACCGGTGTAGAATCCGGCAATGTCGATGCGGTGATGGATGGCGGCCTGGACCCGTTCATCAACGGCTATCTCAAATGGCTGTCGCTCGGCTGTCCGAAGAATATGGGGGATACAAATGATGCAGAGTAGCATATTGGCAGCCAATGTGTTTGGCGTAGGTGCGGCGGTATTTATCGGAATTTTTCTTGCTGTTGTAGCAGCGGGAGCAATTGCTTTTCAGGTAATCCGCAAAAAAGTAAAAAAGGTTTCCCGTTCGCTGTTCGGGACTTCCGATGTAAAGCGGATTGTGGATGAATTCAAGCAGCAGGAGGTGGAGTATGAAAATACGCCGAAGTCCGTCTCCGGTATGACGAAGCTGCTTGAACCGCAGATTCGGCGCAATTACGCGGATTTTCAGTGGAATAATTTCAGAAAACAGATAGAGGATACGCTGAAAAATTATCTGACGGCATGGATGAAAGCAGATGCCTATCGGCTGGGGAACGCGACCGTGCGTATGCAGGAGAATTTGCAAAGCCTGATTCAAAAAGATGCGGACAAGGGTGTGGAGCTTCACATTACGGATATCCGGTTTCACCAGACGGAACTCATGAATTATACTAGAATGGCGGGCAAGGATAAGATTTCTGCACAGACCTCGTTGGAATGTTATTTTTACAAGACACAGGGAAATGAGGTTGTGGAAGGTTCGAAGGAGCACAAGCTCCAGACGAGATTTTCCATGGACTTTTTGTTTGTGCTGGATGCAACCGCAACAGAATTTACGGACCATGCGATTACAGAGTGTCCGAACTGCGGAGCGCCGATTGTCAAAGTGGGAATGATTTGTGAATACTGTGGTTCACCGGTCAATCCGAAGAGTGTAGAGAGATGGCTTCTGGATGATGTAAAGCAGATTATGTAGGACGCAACCACAGGTTGCGGAAAAAAGACCGGAAATGGCAATCAACATGACTAGACAGATCGTGTGGACATGGGGTAAAATAGTTACAGTGCATATGCGGGCGGATGGTTCTGCCTGGATGTAAGAATATTGTACATGAAATGCTACATAAAATTGTACATAAGGAGGAGAAAAAATGGGTTTAATTAGAAATTTAGCAAAATCAATCGGAGGAGCGATTGGCGGTACGGTTGCAGATCAGTACAAAGAGTATTTCTACTGTGATTCGCTGCCGACGGATGTACTTGTTACAAAGGGACGCAGAAGAGCTACCGGACGGGCAGCCAACAACAAGGGCAATGACAACATCATTTCCAACGGCTCTATCGTGGCAGTTAATGAAGGACAGTGTATGATTATTGTTGATCAGGGAGCTGTCGTAGAGTTTTGTGCAGAGCCGGGAGAATTTGTATATGATATGTCTTCCGAGCCGAGTTTGTTCTGTGGAAAACTGGGTGAGAACTTAAAGGCAACCTTCGCAACCATCGGTAAGCGTTTTACATTTGCAGGAGATACCGCGAAGGATCAGAGAGTGTATTACTTCAATACGAAGGAGATTATGGACAATAAGTTCGGAAGTCCGCAGCCGATTCCGTTCCGCTATGTGGACCGCAATCTCAATCTGGATATGCAGACCTCTGTTCGCTGTAACGGTGTATATTCCTACCGGCTGAGCAATCCGCTTATTTTCTATAAGAATGTATGTGGCAATGTTACGGATGAATTCTTAAAGAGCGATATTGATTCCCAGTTGAAGACGGAATTTATCTCAGCTCTTCAGCCGGCATTAGGTCAGATATCCACACTTGGAATCCGTTTTGATGAAATCACTACCCATGTGAAGGAGATTACTCAGGCGGTCAATGATGCCCTGACGGAGGAATGGCTGGAAGGTCGTGGTATCGAGGTAGTTAAAGTTGCCATGAACCCGATGACTCTTCCGGTAGAGATGCAGAACCGGATTAATGACTTACAGCTTAATGCAGTTCTCCGCGACCCGAATATGGCAGCAGCCACACTTGCACAGGCGCAGTCAGAGGCAATGAAGTCAGCAGCCAGCAATACTTCAAC
Organism: Agathobacter sp.; assembly: GCA_045120755.1. GTDB lineage: Bacteria > Bacillota > Clostridia > Lachnospirales > Lachnospiraceae > Roseburia. Next base: position 10,004 of record JBGVFC010000076.1, read on the forward strand.
CGGGCCGATGATGGCGTTTGCAGGTATGAATATGGCGAACATGGCCGGTGGTATGAATGCAGGTCAGTTGTTCCAGATGGGCGCACAGCA
>JBGVFC010000077.1:0-3282 GCA_045120755.1 Agathobacter sp.
ACATCGTTTCTGTAATCCTTCGGGAACAGCGGTCTCATCGGACGGTCAATAACACGGGAGGTAAGGATGGCATTCTCGGATGCTTTTCCTTCTCTCTTATTAAATCCGCCTGGAATTTTTCCAACGGAATACATCTTCTCCTCATATTCTACGGAAAGCGGGAAGAAATCAATTCCATCTCTCGGCTTATCGGAAGCGGTTGCGGTAGACAATACGGTGGTATCGCCATACTTTAACAAAGCTGCACCGTTCGCCTGCGCACATACGCGCCCGATGTCAACGGTAAGTGTTCTTCCTGCAAGTTCTAATGAATAACTCTTGTACATGTTTTTTCTCCTTTTCTCTTCATCAATGTCTGGCACAGAACCGAAACTACTGATAAAAATACATCACCTGCTGCGATATACGCTTATCAGCGGTCCCGGTATCATCTCTGCCAATGTGTGTGATTCACACAAATATAGAGCGGAATTAAAATAACTCCGCTCTATAATTACAGTTACAATTACTTTCTGAGACCTAAACGCTCAATCAAAGAACGATATCTCTCGATATCAATTTCCTTTAAGTATGCAAGTAAACCACGTCTCTTACCGATCATCTTCATCATACCTCTTCTGGAGTGATGATCCTTCGGGTTCTCCTTTAAATGCTCAGTAAGCTCAGCGATTCTTGCTGAAAGAATTGCTACCTGAACCTCTGGTGAGCCTGTGTCTCCCGGTGTTCTTCCATACTCTTCGATAATTGCCTGCTTCTTGTCCTTTGCGATCATGTTATGATCCTCCTTATAATATTATAATAATGCCCGATGAAACAAATACTCAGCAGAAGGTCGGAGTGTCCATCCACCGAATATGGGCGAACTCATACCGTTCAACTATATCATATGCAAATTCAAATGTAAATACCCAAGTTTTACTCTGCAAGCAACCGCACCACACAGATTGGGGACTTGTAATAAGCATTGGAAATCTTGATTCCGTCACGCTTATTGCTGGCATGTACAATCTGACCGTTGCCGATATAGATAGCAACATGATTAATATAGCTGCCGCTGCCATAGAAGAACAAATCTCCCGGCTGCGCCTCGGATGATTTGATTTTTGTGCCGTAACCAGCCTGCGCCCTGGATGAATGAGGCAGGGAAATTCCGTACTGCGCATATACCTGCATGGTAAAGCCCGAACAGTCTACGCCGTTTGTCAGGCTGGTTCCTCCCCAGACATAACGGTTGCCGATATACTGGCAGGCAAAATTGACAAGACTTACCCGTGTCTCAGAGACGCCTGCACCATAGCGGAGTTCCTCTAAGGTATGTCCGGTCTTTAATTTCTGGGTGATGTTGACATATTCCTTGTACACATAGCCGGTTTCATCGTCCAGCTCTACCTCCACCCACTCGTCAAGCTCCTGCGTAATAACCAGATCCTCTCCCTCGTTCACCATAGACAGGACTTCCGACTCGGTCGACGGCTCCCTGCGGACGCGGAGTGCCGCTGTCGTTATCTCTGCGACCGTCCGAACCTCCTGCTGTGCGATTGCAAGCGCCTCCTCGCCGGTTAAGATGTAATCCCTGCTGACATAGCCTTCCACCTTGCCGGAAGTAATATGATACCAGCCGTTCTCCTCGCCAAGAATCTCGCAGGCGGAATAGTTGGTCATCTTGCCGACAATCTCACCGTCCGCCGATGCTACAGCCCTGACATTCAGATTGCCATCCACAACCGCCATTCCCAGATTCGTATATCCACAAAAAGAGCTCTCCTCCTCATACATGGAAGCAGCAACCATATTTCTCGCATTTTCTTCAATGGCAAGCATTCCGATATTGCCAAACTCGCTTGCCACTCCCGCCTCCATAGAGACAACCGTCATCTCCTGCGGATTCCATGCCGCCGTCACTCCCGCATTCAGATATGTACACTCCTCCTGCTGCGGTGTTATATGGCGGTCCGCATAAATACAGCCACCGGTCAGACAGACTGCAAATGCGGTTGTTATAATAATATCCTTTGTAATTTTCTGATTGATTCTCATGTATCCTCCACGAAAAATGCCTGTTACACTTTTTTAAAAGTATAACAAGCACTTATAACAATGTCAACACATTTTTGTAATATATTTGTAATATTTCACAACAGTTCAGCCACCGCAATATCTCTTTCAATCTGCTTCTGCAATTCCTCAAGCGAGGCAAACTTCTTCTCCGGCCGGATGAAGGCTAAAAATTCTACCACAATCTCCTCCTCATAGACCTCCTGGGAAAAATCCAGGATATAGGTTTCCACCCCAATCGGATGTTCCCCTGCAATGGTCGGCTTACAGCCTACATTGGAAATACTTTTATAGATTTTTCCTCCATAGAGAACCCTTGTCACATACACACCGTTTGGAGGAAGCAGTTTTTCTTCCGGCGTCTGCATATTGATGGTAGGAATCCCCATCTTACGTCCAATCTGATTACCATGAATCACCCTGCTCTGGATAAAAAAGTGATAGCCCAGCAGATGATTGGCTTTTTCAATTCTGCCCGCAGACAACTCCTCCCGGATAAATGTACTGCTGATATCTCTTCCGTCCTCCTGCATCTTGTCCAGAATAATTGCTTCGTAGCCGTATTTTTCCCGGCATGCAAGAAGCAGTTTGTAATCCCCTAATCGTCGGTATCCGAAATGAAAATCCCTGCCCGCCACAATACACTTAACATGCAAAGCCTCTACAATCCACCGGATAAACTGCTCCGGCTCCATCTGCATGACTTCCTCGGTAAAAGGACATTCAATCAGATAATCAATCCCTGTCTTCTCAAATATGTAATATTTTTCTTCATTCGTGGTCAGTACCTTCGCATCTGCGTCCGATAACCGGTTTTTCGGCGGCATATCGAATGTAAAAACAACTGTCTTGTATCCGCTTTGCCGGCCGCGCTCCTGCAATTCCTTCATCAACAGTTCATGACCGCGGTGCAGACCGTCGAATTTGCCTAATGTAATGATACTTGGACCTTCAATGGAAAAATCCAAAGTCTGATTCACATATTCCATAATTTTTTCCCTAAATGAACATTTTTTCCGGCTTATAGACTCCCTCTGCCTCCATGTACTGATAAATTCCGGCAAAATGCTCCCCTTCATCATACATGCGGACCTTTGACGCGACAGCTTCCGTATGCGGCAAAAGTGTCACCAGCTCCGCCGGAAGCTTATTGCCATTGTCCAGAAGCTTTCGCGCCTCTCCTGCGGCAACCGCCTTCGGCAGATTCATAAATACCGTATCCACCGG
>JBGVFC010000078.1:0-6165 GCA_045120755.1 Agathobacter sp.
GTACAGAAGATGGAGGAAAATGCGACAGACGGACTGGATTATGCCGACAAGTGTTATATTTCCCATTCGGCATGTTACGCGGATGCAAGACAGGTGGCAGACCTGGTGGAAGAGCGCTTCCCGCATTTGAAGGGAAAGGTGTTGATTAACTCCATCGGAACAACCATCGGAAGTCATACAGGCCCGGGAACGGTTGCACTGTTTTTCTGGGGAAAGGAACGTCAGAATTAGCGGCGTGCGTGATATTCGGGCACGGTTATGCATAAGATGACGGTAAGGGAAAGTCAGGTAATAGACGATGATAATTGAGATTTTAAAGGCAATACTATTCGGTATTGTGGAAGGAATTACGGAATGGCTTCCGGTCAGCAGTACGGGACACATGATTCTGTTGAATGAACTGGTGTCCCTGCAGGTATCGGATGATTTTTACAATATGTTCGAGGTAGTTATCCAGTTTGGTGCCATTCTTGCGGTAGTCATCCTTTTTTGGAAGAAGATATGGCCGTTCGGCAAAAAGGATAATGCTTGTCCGCTTCATCTGGATGACCATGATGCATGGAAGAAAAAAAATAAACACACCTTCCATACCCGTATGGCAAAGTTCATCAATCCAATCGGACAGTGGGTGAAGACGGATATTTTTAAATTGTGGTTTCATATTCTGGTGTCCTGCATTCCGGCGGCAATCATCGGGCTTTTGTTCGATGATGTATTTGAAAAATGGTTCTATAATTACCAGACGGTTGCGACGATGCTGATTATCTTCGGTATCGCATTTATTGTGATTGAGACCTTACATAAGGGTAAGAACGCGCGCATCAGTTCGATGGCGGAGATTACCTACACGACCGCATTTTTGATTGGTCTGTTCCAGTTGATTGCAGCCATATTTCCGGGAACCTCGCGTTCCGGAGCAACGATTGTCGGGGCGCTGCTGATTGGCGTATCGCGTACCGTTGCGGCGGAGTACACCTTTTATCTGGCAATTCCGGTGATGTTCGGCGCAAGTCTTCTGAAGATGGTAAGTTTTGCGAAGAAGGTACAGGAGGGACTGGTATTTACAAGCGATGAAGCTGTCATTCTGGTGGTCGGAATGGTGGTTGCATTTGCAGTATCCCTTGCAGTCATCCGGTTTTTGATGGGATATATCAAGAAGCACGATTTTAAGGTGTTTGGCTGGTATCGGATTGTACTCGGTATTGTTGTGCTCATCTGTGGTTTTGTGGGCTTTTTCTAAGAATAAAGGCTATGTGGAAGATTTATTATACCGATATTACACCGCTGTGTGATTCCGCCCTTTTTGCGGAAAAATTAAAGCTGGTGGATGCCGCGCGGCAGGAAAAGATTGCGCGGTTTAAAAACGAAGCGGACAGGAGGCGTTCCCTGGCGGCGGGGCTTTTGCTGAGGCAGGCGCTGATGGAGAGCGGACTGCTCCTAAGTGATGGAATACATCCGGTTCGTCCAATGCGGACAGGCCCCTACGGCAAGTACATCTATGATGATGTCCTTGATTTTAATCTGTCCCATTCCGGAGACTTTGCAGCGGCTGTTGTCGCAGATTGTCCGGTGGGAATTGATGTGGAGGAATTGAAAGGGCGCATGTGTGCAGAAGACGGCATGGCGCATATGGAGCCGATTATGGCGCGTTCCTTTACCGGGGGAGAGATTTCCTATGTGAGGGAGCCGGATGAGCACAGGCAGAGGGCGGAGCGCTTTACCTGTGTGTGGACGAAAAAGGAGGCCTGTGCCAAGGCGTACGGACAGGGGCTTATGATGGATTTCAGAACGATTGACACACAGGGCAGGGACGGATTTTATTCCATCCGTTTGAAGGATTACTGCTGGCTCAGCGTATACGCAGACAGACGGCAGGAGCAGCCGCCCCGGATTGTGGAGGAAGAGATATGCATGATGAATTGACAGAAAAAGATATACAGAAGATGCAGGAGGAGATTGACCACCGCAAGCTGGTCATCCGCAAGCAGGCGCTTGAAGATGTCAAGGTGGCAAGGGCACAGGGCGATTTGAGCGAGAATTTTGAGTACAAAGCGGCAAAGCAGTTCAAGAATGAGAACGAGAGCCGTATCCGCTATCTCGAGAAGATGATTAAGACCGCGGTTGTGATATCCGAGGATTCCGCAGAGGATGAAGTCGGCATGAACAATACGGTGGATGTGTACTTTGAGGAGGATGATGAGACGGAGACCTATAAGCTCGTGACGACGGTGCGAAGCAACTCCCTCAAGAATCTGATCAGCAGGGAATCCCCACTGGGGGCTGCAATCTTCGGTCACAAGGTGGGAGACCGGTGCGAAGTGAAGGTGAATGATTCTTACTCCTACTTTGTGCAGATTAAGAAGATTGTAAATACCGTGGATGATGGCACGGATGCGCTTAGAAAGTTTTAACCCCAAGGTAACTATTCAGAACACCTGAGCATTTTTAGTCCCGAAGGGATGGGAAAGCACGCGAATGCGTGCGGAAATGCGAATGTTGTGGGGGTTCTGAATAGTTACATTTCAAGAAGATAACAGAAAGAGGAAATAGAAGAATGAGAATTTCAGAAATTTTAAAATCAGACAAGGTTACAATTTCGTGTGAGATGTTTCCGCCAAAGAAGGAAATCCAGCTTCCGAATTATAAGGAGACAGCGGCAAAGATGGCTGCATTAAAGCCGGCTTATTTAAGTTGTACCTATGGGGCAACAGGCGGCACAAGTGATTATACGGTGGAGATTGCGGATACCATCAATGCCTGCGGAGTTCCGGCGATTGCACATCTGACCTGTGCTTCCTCAACCAGAGAGAAGGTTCATTCGGTGATTGCGGAATTCAAGGAGCGCGGGATTGAGAATATTCTTGCACTTCGCGGGGATATTCCTGCGGATGCGGATTTTCCTCTGCCGAATCAGTATCACCATGCGGTCGAGCTGATTGCGGATATCAAGGAGGCGGGTGATTTCTGTATCGGCGGTGCCTGCTATCCGGAAGGACATCCGGAGTCAGAGAGCATGGAGGAAGACCTGACACACCTTAAGGAGAAGGTTGATGCAGGCTGTGAGTATCTGACCACACAGATGTTTTTTGACAACAATATTTACTACAATTTTATGTTCAAGGCACTGAAAAAGGGCATCCATGTTCCGGTTGTTCCGGGTATCATGCCGGTTACGAATGCGAATCAGATTAAGCGAATCGGCTCGCTTTCGGGCAATATGGTGCCGCCGAAATTCCTGCGCATCGTAGAGCGTTTTGCGGATGATCCGAAGGCAATGCGCCAGGCGGGTATTGCCTATGCAACGGAACAGATTATTGATCTGGTGGCAAATGGCGTCAACCACGTGCACATCTATTCCATGAATAAACCGGATGTGTTAGAGGCAATTTTCAATAATTTATCCGATATATATGTCCGATAGGAATTAAGAAGCACGCGGTTGTGGGCAAAAATGCGAAGGTTGGACAGACCAATAGGAACAGCAAAGATGGAGAGACAGGATATGGATAAGCAGGATATGGATAAGCGTTCAGAGGACTTAGAAGTGATTGATTTCACCGAAGAGGAGCAATCGGAAGCAAAACACCACGACAGGAATAAATCAAAAAGAAAAAAAATGGATATCATAACGACCGCAATCTTTCTTGTCGGTATCGGACTGGTGATTTTTGCCGGAATCAGGCTGTACGGTATTTTTTCCGATTATCACAAATCCAACAAAATCTACAACAATCTGGAGGACGAATTTGTCACCGTACTGCCGCCGGAGAAGACCGATTCTACGGAGGATTCCGAAAAAGAGGAACTTCCGTGGTATCAGTATGCGAAGGTGGATCTGGAAGGTGTGCAGCAGACAAATCCGGATGCGGTCGGATGGATTTTGTTTGAGAATGAAAAAATCAGCTATCCGGTGGTGTATTCCGGTGACAATGATACCTATTTGCGGACGGCAATTGATAAGAGCTATGCGACCGCCGGAAGCATCTTTATGGAGGGAGCGAATAACCCCGATTTTGAGGATTGCCATACGATTATCTATGGCCACAATATGAAGAATTTAAGCATGTTTGGCCGCCTGAAGTACTATAAGGATGAAGGCTATTACGAGGACCACATGTATTTTCAGATTTTTACGAACGATGCGATATACCGTTATCAGATATTTGCTTACAGCGATGTGCCGGAGGACAGTACTATCTACCGGGTGCCGTTTGCTCCGGGGGAGGAATATACCCAGTTTATCGATGACCTGTACAGAAATTCTTACGTGGATTCCGGAGTAACTGTCACGGATTCTGACAAAATCATTACCCTGTCTACCTGTGCTGCTACCGGCTACCGGTTTGTGGTGCATGCGGTGCGGGTGGATACCTATAAGTACGGGACGAACAGTATATCAGCCGAGTGAGAGAGGAATGCGATATGAGAAGAGAAGACGAGCTGGCAAGAACACTTACCGAATTGGTGAAGGAGACGAAGGCCGGAAGAATACACTGGAAAATTGCGTGTCAGACGACAGAGTATAACAGTGAGGATACCAAGCCGTGTGTCAGGGAGGATGATACCGACTGGCTCGTGGATGAGTGCTATGTGTCCTATTACTGCGAGTATAAGGGCAAAGAGTTTTTCATGATTACCTACGAGATGATACATAGCAGCAATGACAAAAAGAAGTCGACGAACCTTGTCTTTTTGCCGCCGCTTGGGATACGCTGGTTCGATTTGCACACGCTGCTCCCTTATGCCGTGCAGTCGACGCAGATTCTGATATATCAGGTACATACGCTTTGGCTTACCCTGCTGGAGGAGGCTAAGAAGAATCCAAACCTGATTGAAATTGATGCGGATGCGCGTGTCCTTACCATAGAAGAGTAGAAAAAGTTTGTCAGGATACGAGGAGAAATACGATGAAGGATCGCGCCGGGGCGATATTTGGCAATCGAATAGATAAAAAAGCATATAGAACCGCAGTAAAATTCCAGAGAAAATACATCCGCGCATTTGGTGATGATTCCGATGCCGATTACAAGGTTACGGTCATGGACAATCCCAATATCGGAGAACTGCTGGGCGTAAAAAATGTTCTGGTTGGGGATGTGAAGAAGAATGACCATTACAATCCAAAGGATAATAGCATCTACGAATTTGACAGGAAAAATGGTATCTTAATCGGCAGTGTGCGTATGGATGTGGGGAGCTTTCGGGTTCCTTTGGCTATGGCATCTGCCGCACATGCGATGGGTTATGTGCCGTACTGGATGGATTTCAATTCCTATAACCAGACTACCTGTACGAAGGTTATCGGCGCACAGCGGGAAATCTACCGGATGGGACTTGCGATGTCCCATCGCAGATTTTTTGGCAAAAAGGTATGGGAGCCGATGAATGATGCAGGGCGGCGCTCACTTGACTGTGCGGTCATGAATCAGATGAATACCGAACTGATGCTTCCGGTTTGCCGGAATATCCCTAAGGATATCCCGATGATCGGGACACATGTGTGGACAGCACAGACAGCGGTTCATGCCGGAATGAAATATGTGGTGAATGCAATTGCGGACAGCCGGCCAATGGCATTTCATCTGGCGGAGGGCGCTGTACATGCCGTTTCGTGCCGCAGTTCCTATATGGGTTACCGCACTTTAGATGGCATGATGGGTGAAGCTGTCTGCAGTCCGATGCCAAAGGAGTCGCTCTGTTATGCCGGTCATTATATTGACCATGAGATTGCAGTCAATATCGATACTGATTGTGAGGCGAGAATTGCAAGACAGGTGCAGGGACAGCCGGTACGTCTTTTGCTGTGCATCCGTTCCATGCGGGAACAAAAATCCGTCTGCGTTGCTATTCTCAGGCATCTGCTTCCGCTTATTCAGAAAAATAAAGTCGTTCTCTATCTGGATATCGGCGATTTGCACAATTCATGGAAAGCACTTGTCCGCGCAATTCCGGAATTGGAGAAGTCTGCTGAACTGCATTTTGACAGCTTTAAGGGGACGTCTGTATTCTGTGCGCAGGCTTTGCAGGCTTCGGAGCGTGTGAGGGGAATGCATGTGTTTTGCCATAGAAATCCTTTTGAGGCGGCATACTGCACCGGGCTGTTGATGCGAAGCTGTGATGTGCTGATTACCTGTCCGGATGAGCTTGCTTTTTATCCGGTGCCGA
>JBGVFC010000079.1:0-11419 GCA_045120755.1 Agathobacter sp.
TCCTTCACAATCTCTAAAACCTCTTCAAAGGTGTAATCCTCCCTGTCCGCATGAAATTGTGCCGATACCATGACAAAAAAGTTCTTCGTGGTAAACGAATTAAAATACGGGCGCAGATTCACCGGTACCGCTACCCGGATAGTCCTCTTGTTCGGCATTCTCTTCAGGCTCTCCACATACGTACTCCACATGAAAACAGCCACCAGATACTCATTGATGGACACTTCGTGTCTGTGTGCTACCTCCTTGAGCTGTGAAATAGGAAGCAGTCCGTGAATGACTCCAAACTCACCGCTCGGATGCTTTTCTCCCTTAATCTGGTATGCCGGCTCCTTCGCAAAGCCACTCGGTCTGCTCTGCTTATAATTCTTGATAAAGCTGTCCTCCCGGTTCAGCGAGGTAGACTGGCTTAAGGTATCCCCCGCCTGCTCACGCAGTTCGTTGTGAACCAGTCGCAGGTACTGATAGGTAAGCTCCTTCAAAAAATTCAGACCGCCCATGCCATCCGTAAGCACATGAAAGACCTCAAGATTGATCCGGTTCTGATAATAGGTTACACGGAACATATAGTTGTTATTCTTATTCATCTGAATAAAACGACACGGAAAAGTGTTCTCCTCCACTACCTTAGGTGCTTTTTTGCCGTTCTCTTCAAAATAATACCAAAACACGCCCGTGCGGAGTCTCAGATTAAAGCCATCCATCTTCGGAAGAACCATGTCCAGTGCCTCCTGCAGAATCTCCGGCTGAATCTGCTCACGCAGGGTAACACTAATCCGATAGACATTGGTCATACTCTCTCCCGCTGTAACCGGGAAGATATTTGCCGTATTGTCCAGCTTCTCCCAGCGGATATAGGATTTCCGGCGCGGCATTGTTTTTGCCGGTTTTGCTTGTTTTTGCCGGCTTTTCCTGTCTGCTCTTTTTTCTTTGCTCATGTATTACTCCAAATTCTCTTATGATGTGGTATTATACCGCGTTTTGTATTGGCTTGCAAATTATTTAAAAGTCATTTATGATAAGAGCAACAATCCCCAAAGAAAGGACGCAGCACGGATTTATGTCGGCAAACAATTCCATTTCCCTCAAAGAGCAATTCATACAGGCTCTCGAACACAAAATCATCTCCGGAGAATTATCCGTTGGCGATAAGCTCCCCAGCGAAAGGGAACTCGCCGATTCCATGCATGTAAGCCGTGCGGTTGTCAATACCGGAATCGCTGAAATGGTACAAAAGGGATTTTTAGTTGTCAAACCACGCGTGGGAACCTTTGTGGAGGATTACCGCAAAAACGGCACCTTGGAAGCGTTTGTCTCGATTATGAACTACAAGGGCGGAGATTTGACCAATGAGGAAATCCGCTCCATTTTAGAGCTCCGGATTGCCGTCACCAGCCTCGGCGTGACACTTTGCTGCGAACACGCAACCGATGAGGAGCTGCTCCATCTGAATTCCATTATGGAGGATATCGAAGCAGCCGCCGACAACGATGCCTTTGTCGAGCAGATTTTCCGCCTGAATCATGAGATTGCATTTATCAGCCAAAACCATCTGCTCCCGCTGCTCTTTACCTCCTTCAAGGAATTAGCCTGCCATCTCTGGCACAAATACATAAAAAAATACGGGCGCCCTCTCTTAGAAGAGCACACCCGCCTTTTTGTCAGTCATATCATCGCCCGCGACAGCGCAAGCGCAATTTTGCATACCGAAGAAATGACACAGGAAAGTATTGACGGAAGCAGGACCTTCTATTCTTAGAAGTTTAGAAGATTTTTCCGTATAGTTCCATCGGGACATAAGCCTTGATGGCAATTCCATCTGCCACATATTCTTCTTCAAGCAGTTCTCCCTGCTTTCGAATCCACTGGATATCTCCTGCCTTCGCATACGGAATGACACGCTCCACATAGATTTTGTTATTGCGGAGCAACTCTCCCAACAACTGTTTCACATCTTCTAAGCCCTGATCCAGCGCAGCCGATATACACAGCGTATAATCTGCGCGAAAATCCTTCAGTGGCTCCGAATCCGTTCTCCTGTCCTGCTTATTGAACAGCGTAACAACCGGCTTATCCTTCACCCCAAGTTCATCCAGCGTCTGATAGGTGATGTGCATCTGCTTATCATACTGCGGATTGGAGCAGTCAACCACATGCACGATATAGTCCGCATACTTCGCTTCCTCCAAAGTACTCTTAAAAGCCTCAATCAACTGATGCGGGAGCTTACGGATAAATCCTACCGTATCCGTCAGAAGAATCTGCTGCCTGTTGTTCAGTTCCAGCAGCCGTGTTGTCGGATCAAGCGTTGCAAACAGCTTATCCTCCTCAATCACCTGCGCATCGGTCAGATGATTCAGCAGTGTCGATTTTCCGGCATTCGTATATCCTACAATTGCCGCCACCGGAATCTGGTTACGCTGACGCTTTGCGCGCGTAACATCCCGGTGCTGCTTCAGTTCCGATAATTCGTACTTGAGCTGTGAGATGCGGTCTTTGATCAGACGGCGGTCCATCTCCAATTTCTTTTCTCCTGGTCCTCTCGTACCAATTCCACCGCCCAGACGCGACATGGAGCGCCCGAAGCCGGTCAGACGGCTCAGACGGTATCTGAGCTGCGCCAGTTCCACCTGAAGCTTTCCTTCACTTGAAGTCGCATGCGAAGCAAAAATATCCAGAATAATCAGCGTCCGGTCCATCACCTTCGTATCCAAAAGCTGCTCGAGATTCTTCATCTGCGCCGGAGAGAGTTCATCATCACAGACGATACCGGTTGCACCGGTTTGGGCAATCAATTGCTGCAGCTCTTCTACCTTACCGGAGCCGATATAGGTGCCCGGATGAATCGAAGCCCTCCGCTGAATCAAAAAGCCTGCCACCCCGGCACCTGCTGTATGCACCAGCTCCTCTAGTTCCAACAGCGAATTCTCCGTATCGTCACCGTCCCTCTCGCTGACACCTACCAGAATTACCTTTTCTTCTATTGCCGTCGTATCATATCCTTTTTCCATGCTATACGAATTTCCTCACCTTATCTTATTACAACGATTCAGAACCACACCCCAACATGCGCATTTATCTTGTCTGCAGGAACTGGTACTCCCGCTGCGCTTCTTCATCCTCCGGATAGAGCTGCACATACTCACTCATACATTGCTTTGCATTTGCAAAATCATATGTCTTCTCATAGGCAAGCACCAAATCCTTGAGCAGCGTCTGCTTCATCGTCAGGCCTTCCATGTCCTGTGCCGTTACCAGATATGTAATTGCCTTATCATAGTCACCATTTGACAACTGAAAGTCACCCATCCGGCACAATTCATCCGCACTGACATCTCCGCTGTCTATATACTTCTGAAAGCTCTCATCGGATTTTTGCACATCTCCCTGCGCCGCATACACCTCTGCAAGATAAAAATCAGCCTTGGTCTCTCCCAGCTTCGCTGCCTCCTCGAGCATGCTCTGTGCTTTCTCATACTGACCAAGCATAAAATAAATTCTTCCCTTACACAGCTTGTCATACGGCTTTGTGCCCTTCAGCTCCAGTGCCTGGTTCAGATAATAGGTGCCACCTTCCACCTCTCCGTTTGCAAAAAGAGCCTGTGCGACATTGATATACAGTTCATAGTTTTTGCTATCCTGCGCAATTGCTCTCGCATAGTCGGTCAAAGCCTCCGTGGACATCCCCTTTTTGTAGTAGAGACAGCCTCTTAGATAGTATGCCTGTGCATCATGATTATATGCAATCAGGGCATCATACACCTGCATCGCACCATCCCAGTCTCCATTCAGATACAGTGCCTCTGCCTTGTAATAACATACATCGAGTTCCATCTCGCCAACCGTACCACGTGACTGATTCAGGGCCATCTGAAATGCCTCCGCCGCATCCTCATACTGCCCGCTTTCCATACAACGGACACCGTACTGGCGGTAGTTCTCCTGATCTGATATTTTCGTTTTTGATCCGCAGCCTGCCATTCCAACGGCTGACAATCCTGCCATCAGTAGAAAAAGAGCTCTCTTATATCCTCTCAATTTTTCTCCTATCCACAAAGAACCTCTCCTAGGGAGAGGTTCTCTGTCTCATATCTTATGATTTTATTAGTTCAGCTTCCAGATTTCTTTGTTGTACTGATCGATGGTACGGTCAGAGGAGAAGAATCCAGCCTTGCTGATGTTGACTAACATCATCTTAGCCCAACGCTTGCGGTCTTCAAATGCAGTGTAGATTGCTTCCTTAGCTGCAACATACTCCTTGAAGTCAGGGAAGGTCATGAACCAGTCCTTATTCAGAAGCTCGTTGTACAGACGCTCTAAGTTCTCCCTGCATCCAACAGCCATAACCTGATCGGAAACGATAAAGTCAACAGCCTTCTTCAAATCTTCGTCAGCCTCATAGTAGCTTCTTGAGTTGTAATCGCCTCTCTCATAGCGGTCGATAACAGTCTGTGAATCCTCACCAAAGGTAAAGATGTTGTCCTCTCCAACCAGCTCAGCGATCTCAACATTTGCTCCGTCCTTGGTTCCAAGTGTTACAGCACCGTTCAGCATGAACTTCATGTTAGAAGTACCGGATGCCTCCTTGGAAGCAAGAGAAATCTGCTCGGAAATATCACATGCAGGGATTAACTTCTCTGCCAGTGTTACGTTGTAGTTCTCAACCATAACCACCTTCAGGTATGGGCTAACCTCCGGATCATTGTTGATAATCTGCTGTAAGCAGAGAATCAGGTGAATGATATCCTTTGCAATGATGTATGCCGGAGCTGCCTTAGCACCAAACAATACCGTAATCGGTCTGCCCGGCTTCTTGCCAGCCTTAATCTCGAAATATTTGTGGATGACATACAACGCATTCATCTGCTGTCTCTTGTACTCATGGAGACGCTTAATCTGGATATCGATGATAGAATGAGTATCAATCTCGATGCCCTGCTTAACCTTTAAATACTGCTCAAGCTGAATCTTCTTCTGGTGCTTTACTGCAAGAAGCTTGTCCAGTACTGCGTCATCATCTACAAAATTGCCTAACTTTTCAAGCTCGTTGGCATCCTTCTTCCAGCCATCTCCAATCAGCTCTGTAATGAGTGCGGAAAGCTCCGGGTTGCAGGACATAATCCAGCGACGGAAAGTAATACCGTTGGTCTTGTTGTTGAACTTCTCCGGATATAACTTGTAGAAGTTGTTAAGCTCAGTGTTCTTCAAAATCTCTGTGTGAAGGTATGCAACACCGTTGACACTGTATCCATAATGGATATCCATATGAGCCATGTGTACAAGGCCATCCTTAATGATGTATGTGCTCTCATCAGATACCTTTGCACGAACACGGTTGTCCAGTTCACGGATGATTGGCATAAGCTGCGGAACTGCCTTGTCAAGGAAGTGGATTGGCCACTTCTCAAGTGCCTCTGCAAGGATGGTGTGGTTGGTGTATGCGCAAACCTTGGATACGATTTCTACTGCCTCATCCATCAGAATGCCGCGCTCCTGAAGAAGACGGATCAACTCCGGAATAACCATGGATGGGTGGGTATCGTTAATCTGAACGGTTGCATAATCTGCTAAATCATGTAAATTAGAGCCGCGCTCTACTGCCTCATCGATTAACAGTCTTGCTGCGTTGCTAACCATGAAGTACTGCTGATATACACGAAGAATACGTCCCTTATCATCGGAATCATCCGGATACAAGAATAAGGTCAGGTTCTTCTCAATCTGCTCCTTGTCGAAATCGATGGTGTCGCCTACGATGCTCTCGTCTACAGACTCGATATCAAACAGATGAAGCTTTGTGGTACGGTTGTTGTAACCAACAACATCGATATCATATAATCTGGATGTTACATTGAAACCGCCGAACTGTACCGTATAAGATACATCAGTCTTGTTCAGCCAGCTCTTCTCGGTAATCCATGGGTTCGGAGTCTCTTTCTGAAGATTGTGGTCAAATACCTGCTTGAATAATCCGTAGTGGTAGTTAAGGCCTACACCGTCACCATTAAGTCCCAATGTTGCGATTGAGTCAATGAAGCAGGCTGCCAGACGTCCAAGTCCGCCATTACCAAGTGATGGCTCAAGCTCAACTTCCTCGATTTCAGCAAGGCTCTTGCCTGCTTTTTCCAGAGCTTCCTTCACTTCATCATACATACCCAGGTTGATTAAGTTGTTGGATAATAACTTACCAATCAAAAACTCTGCTGAGATGTAGTATAATTTCTTCTTGCCCTCATTGGATACCTTGCCTGCGGACTTCTCTTTTACGAGGTCGAGCAATGCAAAGTAAATCTCTTCATTGGAACTACAGTTGATTCCCTTCTGAAGCTTAGTTTCAATTTCTTGTGTGAATGCCATGTTTTTCCCTCCAACATAAATATTCGTTATCGTAACTGATACTGTAAAGTATAGGCAATCTTTGATGTTATTTCTTGTCAAATAAATGCACAAACTTGCACAATCCTATCATTTTTGATTTTTTATCATAAATTTTTGGCTTTTGGTTGTCCATCTTCATCATTATCTGTTACAATATGTCCATGAATATCTTAGAATATGAAAATTATCACGAAAATACAACACACGGCAATATCATTTTTCCGTATAATACCTATCTGTGCTCGATTCCTCTTGATTTTTCATCTGTACCCGCACACTGGCATGAGGAAATGGAGATTATCTATATCAAGAAGGGGCAGGGACTGGTGACGGTCGATTTCCGCACCTACCGTGTCAATGCCGACTCCATCGTGCTGATTCTGCCCGGACAGCTTCACTCCATCGAGCAGTTCAACGACGAGCGCATGGAATACGAGAATATTATCTTCAATCTCAACATGCTGATTCCCAAAGCGATGGATAGCTGCAGTCAGGATTTTATCCAGCCGTTTTTGCACGGCAAGATTACGGTGCCGACGGTATTTACTCCGGTCTATCCTTATTATAAGGATGTGGTTGCGCCCATCGATGCCTGCGATGAAATCTGCAAGACCAAGCCGCAGGGCTATGAGCTTTTCATCAAAAGCAAGCTGTTCGAGTTTCTCTTCATTCTTGACAACCGCTGCCGGAATTTAACAAGAGCGCCCAAGGATCACAAGGCGCTCGACAAAATGAAAATCATATTAAAATATGTGGAAAACCACTACACGGAACGCATTACCATCGCAGAGATTGCACAGGAGGTCGACTTCTCCGAATCGCACTTCATGCGGTATTTCAAGTCCACCATGGGCACATCCTTCATCGAATACCTGAAGGAATACCGACTCACTATGGCGGCACGCCTGCTGCAGAGTTCCGAATCTTCCGTCTTAGAGGTTGCAACCGGCGTCGGTTTTGACAATCTCTCCTACTTCAACCGCGCATTCAAAAAGCGCTACCATGTCACTCCGAGTCAGTTTCGCAAGAGCGGCGAATCCGACCTTTCGCAAGATTCGGTTCAATAAAGTGCTCATACGCATACTGCCACAGTTCCTTAGAGCCGTCGGCAGTATTTTTATTTCGCTCAAGTATCTGATTCAGATATACACCATGCTCCTCCCATGCTTTGCCATCGGTCGCGGCATTGAGCATCATCGGCTGCAGATTATCCATCGTGTGGGCGAATTTAGCCTCCGGCGTAACTGCCTCCTCAAATTCCTCCCACAAAGCGCGGAATTTTTGTCCCTGCTCCTTGGGCAGGATTGCAAAAATACGGTCAGCCGCCATAACTTCCCTCTCCCGTTTGGTCTCATTCCCCTTCTTATCATATGCATAAGTGTCTCCGGCATCGATTTCCACAAGGTCATGAATCAAAAGCATCGTTACTGTCTTAAGCACATCGATTTTTTCGTTGGAATACTCACTCAGAAGAATCGTCATAACTGCCATATGCCACGCATGCTCGGCATCATTTTCCTTGCGTACGCCGTCCGACAGATATGTCTGGCGCCCAATCATTTTTTCCCGGTCAATCTCCCTTATAAAATCAAACTGTCTGTCCAGACGTTCCTCTGTACGCATAAGGCTCCTCCAATTTATCCAACACTTACAGTTCCTTCGCCCGTTCCATAAGCGGCACAAGAAATGCCTCCATCTCCTGCCGGTTCTGCTTCTGATTGTCAATTTCTTCCCGCATATCCTCTAAATGCATACGACTGCGTTCCTCTGCCTTAACCACTTCCTCCTGATTATTATAAATGTCTATCAGGTCTTCCCGAATCGCATCCAGCTTCTTGCTGTCACCGTAAAGCACCGTCTGTTCTGCTGACAACTGCAAATCCTGTGCGCTTCTCATAAGCTTTGTCGTGGATATATTATTCTCCTTAAGCAGTCCGACCAGATGATGAATGACCTCTTCCATACCAGCAATCCTGCTCTCTGATTCCTTCATCTCTTCCAAAAGCTGATCCGCCGCCTCCACATATTGCTGCGAAAAGCTGCGCACCTCCTCCGAAGCTAATACAAACGAACGTCCGGCTTCTCCCATACGTCCTGCCTCGATGGCTGCATTCAGCGCCAGAACTCCCATCTGTCTTCCGTATCCCTGCATTGCTTCCAACTGCTCACGGCAACGGCTATTGTGACTTCTGAGTTCATCCGGCAAATCACTCAGCGTCTTGGAAGGAGTGGTAAAATGCTTATTCTGGTCCACCAGTTCCATACAGCTTTGCGCATGCTGCTGTACCTGCTTTACCACATTGGCATACTGCTCCTGCTCGCTGTCTATCTGCATACGATAGTTCTGCAAATCCCCTGACAATCCGGCAGCCATCTTAGCATCATTTTCCGCATAATCGAGTACTGTCTGCACATTCTCCTTAAGGAGTTCCATATCGTCTGACATCCGCTTCGCGGATTCTTCCTGCTCCGTGCAGCCACTTTCCACCGACGCCTTGTATTCTGCCAGTTCCGTCACCAGCTCCCTGCACGCTGCAAGCTTTACGCGATCTTCCCTGTCAGCTCTTTTCTTACTTCCAAACATATCTCTCTGCCTCCAAGTTATCTTCCATATATTGTACAATGCTTCCCTTTGATTAGCAATAATTTCTTATCTCAAACTGTAACTGTTCTTCGCCTCGATAACAATGGATTTTCGGGCGGTAAATCATGGAAATCCGAATTCCGTTTTCCTGTCCCGACAGCGCTGCCTGTAAACTGCTCTCCCCGAATTTTTCTCGGATAAATGTAAAAAACGCATCCAAATTACCAAACAGTACCCCTGAAATTCTCGTTCCCTGTGCAGACTGCAAGGTCAGGCTTAACACGTTGCGGTTTTTCCCGCATACCCACATGTGAAGAATCCGGATATCCCGGTCTGCAAAAACCGGCTGTTCGTTGTCCTTGCCAAACGGTTCCAATACCGACAGCTCGCAGACAAGCTCCGGTGTCACATAATCCACCGGCATCGGCACATCTATATAGATTCTCGGTATCATATCCTCCCTGCTAAGACTGCAGTTTTCATTGAGCCTTCTGCGCAGCGGCTCTACATTCTCCCGCGAAAGTGATAAACCTGCCGCCATCGGATGTCCGCCGAATTTAGTCAGCAATTCCTGACACCGGCACAGTTCCTCATACATCGAATAATTCTCCGTCGAGCGCCCCGAACCCTTGATTCCCTCCGGGCTTTCCGTCAGAATAAATGTCGGCTTGTGATAATATTCCCGAATCCGCCCCGCAATGATTCCCGCCACACTCTCATGCACATTTGCAAGAAAAATCACGATAACGCGGTCCTTCTCATACTCACCGCTCTCATATATGCGTTTTGCCTCTTCTACACCCTCATTGGTAAGCAGCTTCCGCTCCTCATTCAGTTGTACCAGTTCGTTGGCACATACCAACGCCCTGCTTTCATCCTCCTCCACAAGAAGCTCCAGCGAGCGCTTTGCCGTATCGAGCCTGCCACTTGCATTGATGCATGGCCCCAGCACATATCCGAAATGGTACGCCTTAATCTCCGCAGGCCTCAGTCCGCACTGTGCAATCAGCGCCCGCATACCTGTATTTTCTGTATGATGTATGCGCTTTAATCCTTCCCTGACAAGAATCCGGTTCTCCCCCGTCAGACTCATGACATCACCCACCGTGGCAAATGCGACATTTTCGAGGAACTGCTCTGCTTCCCCTTTTTCCAGTTTCATCCGCTCATACAGAATGCAGACAATCTTCCAGGCTACCGCCGCTCCACACAGATTCTTATTGGGATATGCACATGCACTCTGATGGGGATTGACAATGGCATCCGCCCGGCTCTGCAATTCCCTTCTGCCCTCTTTTGTCTCCTCAAACGGAATCTCATGGTGGTCGGTCACAAGCACCGTCATCCCCAGTTCTTTTGCCAGCGCAATCTCTTCGATTGCCGCAATTCCGTTATCACAGGTCAGAATCGTATCTACCTGCTCCTTTTCGGCCAGCCGCACCAGATGCTCATTGATGCCATATCCGTCCAAAATCCTGTGCGGAATCTGTACACTGACATCCGCCCCACAGCGCTTTAAGGCTGTGAGCAATATATAGGACGCCATTACTCCGTCAATATCATAGTCCCCTAAAATTCTAATCGGTCTGCCCTGTTCTATTTTGTCGATTAAGATATCCACGAGCCGGTCTGCATCCTTCAGCAGATGCGGATCATAGGTATCCGCCATCGTTCCTCTTAAAAAAAGCCGGATATCCTCATCCTCCGTCAATCCACGATTGCGGATTACGCGCGCCGTAACCGGATCAATCTGGTAACGCTGCCCGATTCCCTTAAAATCCGCTTTTTTATTATATACAATCCATTTTTCCATCATTTGTTCCAATCACACTTTCCTTCAGTTGTTTCATTTTAACCCAGCCACAGACTTTTCGCAACCAGCAATGGTCGTAACAGTTCCGCCAATGGCGCGGGCTGAACTGTTACCAATGATTAGTTCAATTCCGCGATTCGCGTGACTGCTACATAGATTGCCGAAATCTCATACCAGGTCTTATAATCCACCACTCCGGTTACCGGAAGTCCGAATACACTCTGGAACTTCTCAACCGCAGCCTGCGTCCGCGGTCCATAGATTCCATCCGCGGAGATGGTCGGAATGGCAGGAAATGAACGTGAAATCCGCGCGAGCTGCTCCTGCATCTGCCGTACCTTGTTGCCCGTCGAACCCACAGACAAATCGTAACCCGGCCAGGATGCCGGAATTCCGGAGATTCCCTCCGCAACATTGATAAACATACTGCTTCCATAATAATACCGAAGAATCTCGATTGCCGAATATCCCTGGTCCCCGAGATATTTGGAACCCCACTGGGTCATCCAGTTCGGACACGTCACCTTCTGCCCGTCGCAATACTGTGTCAGAATCGGTTGCGAGACATTCGGGCGCGATAAGTAATTCTCAAACATCTCATCCACAATCGTCGAGATGGTCTGGAAGATATTTCTTCCGTAAGT
>JBGVFC010000080.1:0-12978 GCA_045120755.1 Agathobacter sp.
CGCCCCTCCTCCACCAGCTTTTTGACCTGTTCTTCCGACAAACGGATTCCGGCAATCTCGCCGATATTAAAATTACATCCTGACTTATCTTTTTTGTAATTTCTGCAACCATAGCCGAACGGAGTCGTGGTCAAGTCACCGCCGCACACTGGACAGCTAACGCCTATTTTACGGCGCGCACCGGCACCGGTCGCATTTTTTCCTGCATAATCGCTGATTCGCTCTGCCAAAGGCTCGCGGATATCCTGATGAATCATGGAGAGTGTTTCTTTGCGGATGAAATCCTCCAACTTGGTGCGGTATTCCCAAAAATCAACCGTTCCCTGCGTAATGCCGTCGAGTCCTTTTTCCCAGGATGCCGTCATCTTGGGATTCAAAAGTGCCGGAACAGTCATGCTTACCACTTCATAGACCATCTCTCCCAGATTCTCCGGTGTAAGAACCTGTGTCTTTTTGTTCAGATTCAGGTAGTGAATCCGGACCAGCTTCTGAATAATCTCGGCGCGCGTCGCAGATGTTCCGATTCCGGAGCCCTTAATCTGCTCGCGCAGTTCCTCATCCTCGATGAGCTGTCCTGCATTCTCCATCGCAAGAACCATCGAGCCGGAGGTATATCGTTTTGGCGGGGAAGTCTTACCGTATTTGATTTCATATCCATCGACAGATATCTCATCCCCATTATGAAGTTCATCTGCAAGTTCAAGCAGTGCCTTAGGATTCTCTACTACTTCATCCTTATTTTCCGAATCCGCCGACTCCTCCGCCCCCAAAATCCGGGCATTCGATTCCTCAAAGCTCTTTTTCTTCGGAGGATTGGCCACCTCGAGATAGCCGGGCTTTTTTAAAAGCTTTGCAGAAGAGAAAAACTGCTCTTTTTCCACGCCGACGACCAATTTCACATTCTGATATTCTGCCGGCGGATAGAAGATACTTAAAAATCTTCGGACAATCAGCTCAAATACCGCTCTCTGCCGGGAGTTGAGCGAGTCAAGCTCCGTAAGCTGTCCGGTCGGAATGATTGCATAGTGGTCGGTTACCTTGCTGTCATCCGTATAAGCGGTCCGCGCAATGGAAGCATAGAGCCGGTTGTTCATAATGTGCTCGACAAAAGGGGCAACCGGCTCGTAATTGCGCAGTTTCCCTATATTCTTCGATATCTCCTTTGCAATCGCCGAGGACAGCACACGCGCATCGGTTCGTGGATAGGTCGTCAGCTTCTTTTCATACAAATCCTGTGCGACCTGCAAAGTCTCGTCCGGGCTGATTTTAAAACGCTTGGAACATTCTGCCTGAAGCTCTGCAAGATTGAACAGAAGCGGTGCTCTCTTTTTCGTGATGCTTTTTTCTATGGAAATTACTCTCGCCGTTTTGCCGGATAGCTCCTCCATAAGGGCAAGCGCGTCCTTTTCTTCCTTAAATCCATTCTCCTTGTACAGAAGCGGGGATTCAAAATACCGCGAGCCTTCGACCGCCTTCCATTCTGCAGCGACCTTCGCATGGGAAAATCTGCCAATCACCCGGTAAAACGGTGTCTCTTTAAATCCCCGTATCTCCCGTTCCCGAATCACAACCATACCAAGCACACAGGTCATTACCCGGCCGACCGCGATGGCTGTGTACGAAGCAGTACCTGCCGCACTGTTCAGCAGATTACCGTATTTGATGGACATGACTCTGGAAAAATTAATACCCATGGCATAGTCCTCTATCGTCCGCATGATGCCGGACTTACCGAGATTTTCATATGCGGACATTGGCTTTGCCTCGCGTATTCCGCGCAGAATCTCCTCCTGTGTCTGTGAGTCAATCCAGACACGCAGTTCCTCCATGCCTTCTCTCACACCGCCGAAATTACGGATATTTTCTTCGATGGTCTGACCTTCTTTTCCAGCATCCCCTGCCCAATATACACGGTCAATATCCTGTCTCTGCAGCATTCCGTGTACAATATCATACTGTCCTTTTACTTCTTTGATGACATCATATTTATAATTTTCCGGCAAAAATGGCAGGTCCTCCAACCGCCATTTTTTGTATTTCATATCGTAATCTTCCGGATATACAAGTCCTACCAGATGTCCGACACACCAGGTAATCACATATTCCGAATTTTCTATATAACCATTCTGTCTGCCGTTGACATGCAGCGCACCGGCAAATTCCCTTGCCACGGATGGTTTCTCTGTAATAATAAGCGACTTACCCATATATTTCTATAATTCCTTCATATCAATCAGTATAAAGCTGGAATCGCGCTGCACATACTGTTTTAAAGCCGGTTCAAAATCCGTCGCGGAAAAAAGATAATAGTGCTCGGCATTCAGCTTTGCTTTGTCCATGGCCGTTGCCATCTCCTCACACATTGCCATGGTCATCTGCGGCTTGTCCCAATTACAAAAGCCAATCAGATTGCGGCGGTCACTGCTCTGGGCAATAATATCAATATTGCCGGTCTTGCCAACCCACGTTCCCACCTTATGTACGGCAAACGGGAGGCGTCCCATCTGGTCTAACAGCAGCAGGTACTCCATACATACATTGCGGAAATACCGCTTCAGATACTCGTTCAGCTCCGGAGCTATATACCGGTCATAAAAATCCGATTCGGACATCAGATACAAATCAGACTGATGTGGATACACGAATTTAAACCAGAAATTAATAAATGTCGCCCGAATCTGATAGACACCCTTCTTGGCATTTTCCCAGCCGCCTGTCTCAAAGGATACCAGCTTCTCAATAATGTCAAAATGCGCGAGATTCTTCATATATACACTAATCTTGGCTCTGGAAAATCCGGTCTCATGAAAGAGGTCATTCAATTTGTTTTTACCGGAGGCGATGGTCGCAAGGATGGTATTGTAGACAGACAGCTCCCGAAGCTCGGATGCAATGTGGTTCTCTGCCTCATGATACAGATAGCCATCCGGGCTTAGAACGAGGCTGCAGATATTCTCCTTGAAGGAGCGCTTGCTGTCCCAATGCTTTAAATATCCCGGCACACCGCCCAGCACACCGTATATCTGTATGCTTTCCTTGACGGACAAATCCGGAAACACCCTTACCACATCCAGAAAATTCAGATTGTTCATCTTGATTTTTGCGTCAATACGCTTTGCATCCTCGCCAAACAGTTCTTCCATCTCCTGTTCCACCCAGACGATGGAGGAGGACGCAAGAATAATCATCACCGGTCCCGGATAGAGCCGCTTCATGCGCAGCTTAATCAGGCTTTTTAAAAATTCCGGATCCTTCTTCAGCAGATACTGCGCCTCATCTATAACAATCACCAGCTTGGTCGGATCACCGCTTCTTACGCGGTTAAAATATTCATCATAGGTATATTTTTGTAATTTTGCAGAGAAACGGCGCGCAATCTCCTCTCCAAACATCTTATTCTGAGCCAGCGCAGATGCCTGCCTGCACCGGTAATAAAAATACTTCTTACCATCTACGAATGACTGAATCAGTTCTTCCTTCCCGCAATCCCTCTGTCCGTACAATACCACCAGTTGATTGCCGTTCTTGTGGTACAGTTCTTCTAATTGCCTGATATCGGTATGATTTGCAAGCATACGCATTTCCTTTCTTTTGTACATAATTTCTATTCTGCAGTGCTCACTCGGAAAATTATCATTTTCCGAGTTGTACGGGCATTCGCCCTATTTTTCTATATTTACGCTTTCGGCAAAAGGCTCAAAAAACCACGTTTTTTGAGCTCGCAGGCGCGTTCACATACAAAATTATTTTTTTCGTATGCAAGCATCCGCAAACATAATTTTGTATGCTCACTTTTGCCTTCGCGTATATCATATCATTATTTAACTTTCTCTTCAAGCACACAAAAAGGCATTTGAAGAGAAATCCCTCCAAATGCCCTGCTGTCCTGAAGCTATTTTATTTTTTTGTGATATATCCTTTTGCCTTCAACAGCTCTGCACACAGAACTGCTCCTCCGGCAGCACCGCGGACGGTATTGTGAGACAATCCGACGAACTTCCAGTCGTAAACGGTATCTTCTCTCAGACGTCCGACAGAGATTCCCATTCCGTTCTCGTAATTCACATCCATAGCGACCTGTGGGCGGTTATCGTCCTCGAGATACTGGATGAACTGCTTTGGAGCACTCGGAAGCTCAAGTTCCTGCGGCAGTCCGCTGTAATTTTTCAGTGCCTCAATCAACTGCTCCTTGGTCGGATTCTTCTTAAACTTCACAAATACTGCCGCTGTATGTCCGTTCAGTACCGGCACGCGGATACACTGACAGGTAATAACCGGTGATTCTGCCGGAACAATTGCCTTCTTCTCATCATCCACATGTCCCCAGATGCGAAGCGGCTCCTTCTCTGATTTTTCTTCTTCTCCACCGATGTACGGAATGATATTGCCTACCATCTCCGGCCACTCCTTGAAGGTCTTGCCGGCACCGGAAATTGCCTGATATGTGGTTGCCACAACCTCATACGGCTCAAACTCCTTCCATGCGGTAAGAACCGGTGCATAGGACTGGATGGAACAGTTTGGCTTAACTGCTACAAAGCCTCTTGTAGTGCCCAGACGCTCCTTCTGATACTTAATCACTTCCATATGCTCCGGATTGATTTCCGGAACCATCATAGGAACATCCGGAGTCCAGCGGTGTGCGCTGTTGTTGGAGACAACCGGTGTCTCTGTCTTTGCATAGTCCTCTTCAATCTTCTTAATCTCTTCCTTGGTCATGTCTACGGCTGAGAATACGAAATCTACCTCTGCGGCAACCTTCTCTACCTCGTTGACATTCATCACAACAATATTCTTAACAGCCTCCGGCATCGGGGTATCCATCTTCCAACGGTCACCAACAGCCTCCTCATATGTCTTGCCGGCACTTCTTGGGCTGGCAGCAATGGTAGTTACCTCAAACCATGGATGATTCTCCAACAATGCAATAAAACGCTGTCCAACCATTCCTGTTCCACCAAGAATACCAACCTTTAACTTTTCGCTCATTTTTCTAATCTCCTCTTCTTATTGGATATATAAAACACACATCTTACGTCCTGTCCGTCTAGCGCGAACAAACGTCCTTGATAGACAATATATTACCGAAAAACATACAAAAAGACAAGGAAAAAACCTAATTAAATTACTAATTATTTCTCTATTTTCTTGTCAGTTTTGCACAATTCGGACTTTTTCCACGGTAAAAAACAGAAAAATCTTACGCTTCCTCTTCGTCCTCGTCGTCCTCTTCCCAGCCCGGAATATCCCATTCTTCGGAGAGATATGCTTCCTCGAGCGCGATTACCTGCTCCATCATCTCTTTGCCCGGAGCCCCGATGGTAAGGCGCTTGTTCACACAGGTCTCCATGGATATTGCCTCGTAGACATCCTCCTCAAATACCGGTGAAAAACGCTTCAGTTCTTCCAGGCTCATATCGTCAATGGCGATATTTTTGTCAATACAGTACAGAACAATCTGTCCGATGATGCCGTGTGCATCGCGGAACGGCACTCCATGGTTCACCAGATAGTCCGCAGCGTCGGTTGCATTGGTAAAGCCGTTGTTGGCACTTTTTTTCATGATTTCCTTATTGAATTTCATGGTGTCGAGCATTCCTGTAAACAATGCAATACAACCCTTTGCAGTGTCCATTGCATCGAAAGATAATTCCTTGTCCTCCTGCATATCCTTGTTGTACGCCAGCGGAATTCCCTTCATGGTAGTAAGAAGCGACATCAGTGCTCCGTACACGCGGCCGGTCTTACCTCTTACCAGCTCGGCAATATCCGGATTCTTCTTCTGCGGCATGATGCTGCTTCCGGTGCTGTACGCATCATCAATCTCCACGAACTGATATTCGTTGGAGTTCCAGATAATGATTTCCTCAGAAAAACGCGACAGGTGCATCATAATGGTAGAAAGCGCGGATAAAAATTCAATCAGGTAATCGCGGTCGGATACCCCGTCCATGCTGTTTAGCGTAGGTCCGAAAAAGCCCATAAGCTGCGCCGTATATTCGCGGTCCAGCGGATAGGTCGTGCCCGCAAGTGCTCCGGAGCCGAGCGGACAGTAATTCATACGCATAAAAATGTCATACAGTCTCTGACGGTCTCTCTTGAACATCTCAAAATATGCTCCCATATGATGTGCCAGTGTAATCGGCTGTGCCTTCTGCAGATGCGTAAAGCCTGGCATAATGGTCTGCGTATTTTCCTTCATGATACGGAGAATCACCGCAAGCAGCTCTTTTAACAGATCATCCGTCTCTAATACCTGCAGTCTTGTGTACAGTCTCATATCCAGCGCCACCTGGTCATTGCGGCTGCGTCCGGTGTGCAGCTTCTTGCCGGTATCTCCCAGACGGTCAATCAAAGTTGCCTCCACAAAGCTGTGAATATCCTCGTACTCGTCCGATATGGTAAGCTTTCCGTTCTCAACGTCGCTGCGTATCTCATCCAGACACTGTACAATATCCTGCATCTCCTGATTGGATAAGATACCCTGTTTGCCGAGCATACATACATGTGCGATGCTGCCCTCGATATCCTGCTTATAAAATTTCTGGTCAAATGATATGGACGCATTGAAATTATATACTAACTTGTCTGTCTCCTTGGTAAAACGTCCTCCCCATAACTGTGCCATTCTGTTGTCCTTCCTTTCTATTCTGTAAGTGCTTCTTTTTCTGCAATTTCACGGTCTCGCTGCTGCTTGGAGTATACACACCCGCAGTAATACTGCCGATACATGTGGTATTCATTCGAAATCTCGGTGGATTTCTTGTAGCCATCCTTCTTCTTAAAATCAGAAAACAGGTATCGCACCTGATATTCCTCCTGCAGACGTGCTCCGATTTCGTTCAGCTTCTGTGCATTTTTCAGAGGGCTTATGGACAGCGTGGTTGTAAAGAAATCAAATCCATGCTGCTTTGCGTACTCTGCCGCTTCGCGCAGGCGCAGCTCATAGCAGGCAAAACAACGCTCCTGCCCCTCCGGGAGTTGCTCCATGCCTCTTACCGTGTCATAGAACTTCTCCGTATCATAGCTTCCCTCGACAAAGGAAACTGGATGTACGGTTGGAAATTCCCGTATAAAGCGCTGCTGCTCCTCCACCCTCATCTGATATTCTTCCGGTGGAAAAATATTGGGATTGTAATAAAAAACAGTCACGGAAAAATACTCCGCCAGACACTGGATGCAATAGGAGCTGCACGGCGCGCAGCAACTGTGAAGCAGCAGTTTTGGCGGCTGCTTGCCATTGCAATGTTCTGCAATCAGTTCTTCCATGACCTTCTGGTAATTCATCTGATTCACTTTTCCTCTTCTTCGTATCCGAACATATCGCAGAAAATCCTTTTTCCTGCTTCTGTTCGGAATATCTTTTTATAGGCACAGTCCCTTGCGCTGCGGTTCGCCTCATCCTCGTACAGATTCACTAGAAAATCCGCCTCCACAAGAATCTGATAGTCCAATCCTTCGATGTTGTCATATGTATGATGATTGCCGATTAGATAGCAGATTCGCTCTATCATATAATTCTCAAAGCCTAATTCCGAAAGTATGTGCTGCGCATAAATCGGACCTTCCTCCTCCTGGAGCTTGCCATCACAGCGCCCATATTTTTCTTCTGCCGGCCGGATTCCGATATCATGCGTATATGCCGCAGCCTCCAAAATAAACTGTGTGGTCTCATCCAGCTGTTCTTCCTTGCCGATAATGCGTGCAAAGCTGTGCACCTTCATCAGATGCTGGATACGCTTCGGATCCTTCTCATTAAACTGAATCATCTGGAGAAATAAATCATCCAATTGTTTCTGACTGTAACTATCACTGTCCATATATTGTTCCTTTCTGTTCATATTTACCGGTATAACCGTTTTCATTATCATAACCTGCATACAAGAGCCGGTCATAGAATGAATTATAACAATTAATAGATAAAAGAACAACTGAAAATAACTAGAATTTTTACCAGAAATAGAGTATTATGGTCAATAGTGATTTTTTATAATGAGAGGAAGATACCATGTCATTTGCAAAAGATACCAAGTGGGTTTCTATCTGGGGAAGTGCTGTCAGTATCGGTGAGAACCGGCCGGAGACCTATGGAAAAAATATAACACTCTGCTATCCGGTTCCTATCCCCTTCTCCGGCAGCCGGATACATATGTCTTTCGACAATTACTGTGGCACCGAGGATATCACCATTGCAAAAGCCGTTGTCTTATATAAGGATGTATTTTATCCGGTCTGTGTGGCGGACAAAGAATCCTTTTCGATAAAAGCAGGGGAAAGCATTACCACGGACGATCTGCCTCTTGCGGTGGACGCCGGTGATTCCCTTGAGATCCGTTTTTATCTGCAGGATTATACCCAGATGCGCTCAACCGTATTTATGTCCGGACCGCTCACCAGCGGAAGATATGCGGTAGGTGATTATACTGCCCAAAAAGAGATTCCGATTGACCAGTCGCGCTCTACCAATTATTTTTATTTTTTGAATAATATTTCACTCTGCACTTCTAAGGACAACCATGCCATCGTATGCTTCGGTGACTCCATCACCGCACAGGACTGGCCGGACTATCTCAAGCTGCGCTGCCAGAGTGAGAATTTTGGACACACCTCGATTATTCGCCGTGCGACCAGCGGTTCGAGAATCCTGCGCGAATATGACTGCATCACCTACGAATCCTATGGTTTGAAGGGCACCAACCGTTTTACGCATGAGGTGCCAACCGAAGGTGCCGACATCCTGATTATCCAGCAGGGAATCAACGACATCATTCATCCTGTCGGAACAGACGTTAATGCGTTCCGCCCGATGAGCGATCTTCCGACTGCAGACGAGCTCATTGAAGGCTTGTGCTGGTACATTAAAACGGCCCGAAGCTATGGCTATCAGGTCTATGTCGGAACACTACTTCCGATTGAAGGCTGGCGCACCTACGCACCGTTCCGTGAAGAATTGAAGGAAGCCTATAATGACTTCATCCGTTCCACAAAGCTCATTGACGGCTGTATTGATTTTGCAAAAGCACTGCAGAATCCGGCAAGACCTACCGCTTTTATGGAACAATACGACAGCGGTGACCATCTGCATCCAAGCGCAGAGGGATACCGGACAATGGCGGATTGTGTACCTGCGAAGCTACTGCAAAAATATAGAAATTAATTTGAAAAAGAGGTTGATTTCTATTTTAAAATTTGCTATGATAACAAAGCATGTGAAATGCCGATATGGCTCAGTCGGTAGAGCGACGCACTCGTAATGCGTAGGTCAGGGGTTCGAATCCCCTTATCGGCTTTAATAAGAAGGTCTGGTGAGAGCACCAGACCTTTTTTGCATATTCTATTACATGTGTACTTCCAAGAATGAATTTGCTATTCTATCGCATATATACTTCTAAGACTGAGTTTGCATATTCCATGTATATATACTCCCAAGAATGAATTTGCATGTTCCATGCAGACCTTCAAGCAGTGTCTGCATAGAACATGCAAATTCATTCGAGTTTATTTTTTATGCAAATTCATCCAAATTCATTTTTAAATTGACCTTCTGTTTACACTGTGATATAGTTATCGTAATCTTTCTTTTTATATTTCTTGATATTGTACACGTTTTCCTTATTTAAGGAGCACATATGAATTATCAGGAATTTTTAGACAACATCCAGTCACATTTTGCTGAAGTATTCGGTCCTGACACAACCCTAAGCATTCAGCAGGTTACCAAGAACAACGGGGCGTCCTATGACGGACTTATTATGGTTCGTCCGGATATCAACATCTCCCCGACCATCTATCTGACACCGTACTACAACCGCTATTTGGAGGGTGTCAGTTTAGAGGACATCTATCAGGATATTCTCGCGACCTACCGCAGACATCTTCCCAAAGAGAATTTTGACACCAGCATATTTACCGATTTTTCCTGCGCACGCCGGCACATCGTCATGCGTCTGGTGAACTATGAGAAAAACCGTGCCCTTCTGGAAAATGTACCTCATGTAAAGTATCTTGATTTTGCAATTATCTTCTACTACCTGCTCCATGCCAGCAACAAGACGCAGGCCAGCATCATGATTCACAACGAGCACCTGCCTCTGTGGGGAACGAACACGGACACACTGTATAAAGAAGCTCTCTACAACACACCACTTCTCCTTCCCTATCAGACGGACAATATTCTCCGTTTTTTGGAGCACCGCATACCCGATGAACTGCGGGAGGAATGTATGCCGGAATGCCCGATGTATATTCTGACAAATCTCTATCGTACCAATGGTGCTACCACACTTCTCTATCCGCATTTGCTGGAGGAGCTTGCAGATGAATTTGAGCAGGACCTGATTGTCCTTCCAAGCAGCATCCACGAAGTAATCCTCATTCCAACCCCGCCAACTTGTGAATCCTTGGAATATTTTCACCATATGGTAAAAGAGGTCAACGAATCGCAGTTAATCGACGAGGAAGTTCTGTCCGACCACGCGTATTACTTTTCCAGAAAAGATTACAAACTGAAAATTGCCAAGAAACCAATCCGTTGTTCAAAACAATAAAAAAGCAGCCTTATGGAGTATAAACATCCATAAGGCTGCCTAATCATATTATTCCCCAAAAGAATCATACAGCTTCGCGTACTGACCGGCAGATACCTTCCAGTCAAAATTCTGTTCCATACAGCGCTTGACAATATGATTCCAGCTATCCCGCTTCTTCGTAAAGACATCGCATGCGTAGCGAATGGTGCCTAACATCTCATGTGCATTGAAATTTGCAAATGAAAATCCCGTTCCGCTCTCCTCATACTCATTGTATGCGGTTACAGTGTCCTTCAATCCTCCTGTCTCCCGTACAATCGGGACTGTGCCGTAGCGCATTGCCATCATCTGACTGAGTCCGCACGGCTCAAAGAGGGACGGCATCAAAAATGCATCACATGAGCCGTAGATAAGATGAGCCTGCTCCTCCGAATACCCGACGTTGACATATAGCTTATCCGGATATTTATCCTTGAAATGCCAGAGCATATTCTCATACTGCCGCTCTCCGGTTCCGATTACGACAAGCTGTACATTCATGGTACTTAACATTTCATCCATAATATATGCAACCAGATCCCAGCCTTTTTGATTGGTCAGTCTGGATACCATTGCGATCAGGAAAGCATCTTCCTTCTGCGGCAGCCCAAAAGTCTCCTGAAGATAGCGCTTATTCAGCCGCTTCCCTTCAATCACATACGCCGAGGAAAACTGCTGTTTTAAGAAGCTGTCGATATTCGGATTATATTCGTCATAATCAATTCCGTTCAAAATTCCATACAGACGCTCCCTCTTGGCATACATGAGTCCGTCTAAGCCCTCTCCACCTTCAACAGAGGTAATATCGTGTGCATAGGAGGGACTCACTGTAGTAATTGCATCTGCATAAACCACTCCGCCCTTGAGATAATTGGCGTCTCCATATGCCTCCAGCTCGTTCGAGTTAAAAATCTGCCGCGGCAGACCTGTGATATCCATAATCTCCTGAATATGAAAGCGTCCCTGAAATCTCATATTGTGAATGGTATAGATGGTCTTCATCTTCTCATAATAGCAGTCGCTTCCAAAACAGGTATGAAGAAATACCGGAAGTAAGCCTGTCTGCCAGTCATGGCAATGAATAATGTCCGGCTTAAAATCAATAAACGGAAGCGCATACAGTACCGCTTTGGAGAAAAATGCAAATTTCTCCACATCCTCATAGATATTGTTATAAGGATTCGGTCCTGCAAAATAAAACTCATTGTCCACAAAATAATAAGTAATTCCCTTATATTCCGATTTAAAAATACCGGCATACTGCCTTCGCCAGTTCAAATCCACATAAAAATGACACTGAAACCGTAAATCCTTCAGAAAACGCTGCTCCATACACGCATACTTCGGAATAATCACCCGCACATCATATTGTTCCTTAGAAAAATAGCGCGGTAAAGAACCCACCACATCTGCAAGCCCGCCTGTCTTGATGTATGGAACTGCCTCCGATGCCACAAAAAGAATTTTCTTCATATAACCCCTCCAAATTCACCCCAAAATATAACTTTATTATAACACCTTTTCTATTTTTTTAAAGACAATATTGTTGTATTCAAAGCAATAAACGTATATAATTGTAAGCGTAATCAGTTTTATTCTTGTGCAATTCCACCCATATTCGCAAATTCATTCGGATGTATTTTTATATAATATGAGACAAAAAGCGCTTTATTGGCAATATTCGACAAATTACCATCAAATAGTTCGCTAAGATATAAAAATCAAAAAGCAAGCATAGATATGCAGGTTTCAGGAGGAAAAAATGGACAAAATCAGATGTGCAATTGCAGATGATAACGAAAGAATGTTACAGATTTTACATGATATCGTCTCGAACGATGAAGAACTGGAAGTAGTCGGCACCGCAAAGGATGGCGAAGAAGCCTTCTCTATGATTAAAGAAAAGAAACCGGATGTTGTACTCTTGGATGTGGTTATGCCAAAACTGGACGGGCTTGGCGTACTCGAACGGATACATACCGACAATACGATTGCCCCACAGCCATCCTTTATCATGATCAGTGCAATCGGTCAGGAACAGATTACCGAAGATGCCTTCGACCATGGTGCTGATTATTACATCATGAAACCATTTGACAGTAAGATGGTCATCAACCGTATTAAACGAATCCGCGACCAGAAAAATGATACAGAGAACAAAAAGAACAATTCCTATGTGCGCACGGAATCTGCCACAGAGGAAGATTTAGAGAATATCGTTACCGAAATTATTCATGAAGTCGGTGTACCCGCACACATCAAGGGTTATCAATACTTAAGAGAATCCATCATCATGTCCGTCAATGACATGGACATGCTCAATTCTATCACTAAAATCCTATATCCAAGCATCGCAAAAAAATTCGACACCACCCCAAGCCGTGTAGAGCGCGCCATCCGACATGCCATC
>JBGVFC010000081.1:0-21843 GCA_045120755.1 Agathobacter sp.
CGATGGTATCCCAGAAGGTTCCGGTCATATTGATATAACCTTGCCGGACCGGATGTAAAGAGGTGGCAGCGGCAGCCGTGATGGCAGCAGAGCCCATTCCCGCTTCGTTGGAAAAAATACCCCTTGATACACCATAGCGCAGCGCCTGTGACATGGAGGCAGTCAGACTTCCGCAGAGTCCGCCGGAGACAGCGCGCGGTGAGAAAGCCATCTTTATGATCATAAAAAGACCGGCAGGCAGGTTTTTGATATTTCCCAGTATGACAACCAGACCAATCACGATGTAGAGCAGTGCCATGACCGGAACGACAATCTGGGAGATTTTGGATATGGAGCGGATACCGCCGAGAATGATTGCGGATGCCAGAATTGTGATGACAACGCCGCTCAGCCATGGGGGAATGGAAAACGTAGTATGCAGCGAAGCCGCAATCGAATTGGACTGTGTGAGATTGCCGATTCCAAAAGAAGCTAAGACCGCAAAGAAAGCAAAAAGCCATCCAAGTACAGAGCCGACTCTTTTATTAGGAAAGCCATGCTTCATGGTATACATCGGACCGCCCGCCATCTCCCCGTTCGCGCCGGCAGTGCGGTATTTTAAAGAGAGCATACATTCACTGAATTTTGTGGTAAGCCCGAACGCTGCCGAAATCCACATCCATACCAGAGCACCAGGACCACCGGATACCATTGCGGTTGCAACACCGACGATGTTGCCGGTTCCGATTGTGGCTGCCAGCGCCGTGGTCAGTGCGCCAAACGGCGAAACATCGCCTGCCCCCTGTTTTTGGCGGGCTTCCCTGCTTAGTACCAGCCGGAGCGCATAGGGAAGATTGCGCCAGCAGAGGGCTTTTGTTTTTATCGTAAGAAATACGCCGGTTCCAAGCAGAAGAAACAGCATAACGGGACCCCACACAAAGTTGTCGATGGCAGATAAGGTCTGTGTCAGTGTGTGCATTGCTTCTTCTCCATTTGCGCTTTTTCATATATTTTATGGGAGTTCTATCCCAAATATTTCTGTTTTTTTGGCTATTCTTGCGGCTTTACGGGGAGGATTTTTTTCTATACAATAAAAGATATGAATAGGAATGGAAGGTACTCTATGAAAAAGAGATGGATTGGATTCGGAATCGGAATTGTCTGCCTTGCAGTAGGTGCTGTCACCTTTGCCGGAGATTTTTTCGAACCGGATATGGAGAAACTGCCACAGAAAGCAACTTCCGAGAGAACGAAGGATTTGGGGCTGGCTTATATTTGGGATTCACCGCAGGAATATCATGGCAAGGAGAGTCTGGCGGAGCATGATCAGTATTACTATGGGGTGTTAAGCGCTGAGGAACAGCAGATATATGGTGAGATATACACCGCAATGTGTGAGAAGACGGAATATGCCAAAGTAAGTACCACAGATGATGAGATGATTGCAAGAATCATGGAATACGTCCTTTTGGATAATCCGGAGCTGTTCTATGTGAATACCCTGCAGACACAGCTTACTACGGTCGGGGGACTGAGTACCATGCGGGTGCAGGCGTCACAGAATATGACAGAGGCACAGCAGGAGCAGGCGCTTGCACAGATTCAGTCATGGGCGAAAAATGGTCTGATGCAGTGCTCGGAGAACATGAGCGATTATGACAAGGCGCTTCTTTTCTATGAATATGTGGTCAGCAATACCGAATACGTGGCGGACGCACCTTATAATCAAAGCCTGTACTCGGCTGCTTTGGGACAGAGCGTGTGCAGAGGATATGCCTGCGCGTTCAAATATCTGTGTGACCAGGTGGGGATTCCCTGTGTTATCGTGAGCGGAACCATGGATGGACAGTCTCATGCGTGGAATATGGCTTTTCTGGATGGACAGTGGTGTCATATTGATTGTACCGCGGGGGATGATATGAGTCAGGCCGGGATTGCAATCGATTATAGCTGGTTTGGGCTGAACGAAGAGATGGTGCAACTGTCGCACACCCCTTCGGAGCCGGAGGTGCTTCCGGAAGCGGCTTCGATGAACAATGACTATTATTACCGGAATGCCCTGTATTTTGACAACTGTGAGTTCAATGAGATTTCATGGGAATTGTCTGCGGGAATGGATTTTTCCTTCCGGTGCAGTTCTTACGAGGTGTATGAGGAATACCGGAATCTGCTTGGCACAAGCTATGAGGTGGGGGAAGTAATCGGAGACAGTCAGGTGCAGTTTATCGGTAACAACAACACCTATACCATATTTATTATGTTTGAGTGAATAAAAACCCGTCTGCCAGGCAGACGGGTTTTTGTAAGCGCGTATTGTTATTCAAAAAAAGCATAGCGGTGCTTGGTTGTCTTCTTGACATGATACATCATCTCATCGGCATGTCTTAAGGTGGTTTCCATCTGCTCTTTTAAGGCGGCACCGGAGTCCAGCGTGTTCATCGAGATACCGATGGAGCAGGAGACATATTTCTCCTTGGGAATGGATATCTGTTTCTTCAGAGTGTAGGCAATTTTCTGCGTAAAGCCCTGCTGCCGTTCCAATCCGGCATAGATATCTTTGGCTGCCTGTTCGACCTCATCATGGTCATCCGAATAGAGAAGCATGATGAATTCATCACCGCCGTAGCGGATGGCATATCCGCGGTTCGCGCAGATTTTTTTGATGAGATTGGAGAATTCGCGCAGAATCAGGTCTCCGATTTCATGACCAAATGTATCGTTGTAGTATTTGAAATTATCCAAATCCGCATAGAGCAATGCCAAATGGATGGAGCGGTGCTCTGCGCTTGCCCGATGAAGCTCCATCTCCAGTTCTTCATTAAAGCCCTGACGATTGTACAGTCCGGTCAGGGAATCTCTGACTGCCATCTGTTTTAACCGTGAATTTACAAATTGAAGTTCTTTGTTGATATGCTCAATCTTTGACTGCGCCTCCATGCGGGTGATTGCATTTAGAAGCTGGCGGAAGAGCATGATGAAGATGGAGACATCATCCTGATTAAAATCAAAGCGCTTGGATTTGTAATTCCATTCCATGTTGATTTCGACACCACAGATAAAGATACTGTTCAATTCCTCATTGCTGAATAGAGGTATGCAGATTAAGGTATTGATGGAATTGAAACCAAATACCTCCTGAATGAAGGCCTTATATTCCGCGTAGCGCTTGTCCAGTCGTGTGGTGACAAAGGCATTGCGGTTGGTGTTGAAATAATCTGTTAAGTATTTGATTTTGGCATTGTTAATCTCGTAATTGCAATCGCAGTAGTTCAGTACCGGCCGGGCATCTTCTATACGGATAAAGATAAAATCATCCATATTGTAATTGTTCATGAAGGTAGTGATGGCGTGTTCGGTCATCGTATGAATCGGGGTATCTGTATTGTTAACCATTTTTTGCCAGATACCGAGGAAATTGATTTCATTTTTCTGTTCTTCATAGTTCTTGGCAATTCCGGCCTGGACAGCCTTATCCTTGATGGTGTCAAGCTCGATATCTTTTAGCGGAAGTTCCCATTTCCTGCCGGAATATTCACGCCCCTCCATTTCGGAGACAATCTGGTCTTTTTTGTGAAGATATCCCTTTTGTTCACAGAAGGACAGGGCAGTATGCAGTATCTCATCGGCCTCCTGCGGGTAACCGGTGGATTTGGCAATGCGCGAATAGCCGATTGCATAGAGCGGCAGATTAAGGAAAGTGCTTCCGGTGGAGCGTTCCATGTATTTGCGGGCTTTGCGCATCATAAGCAGAGCTTCTTCGGGCTCGCCCTCATGGTCGAGGAGAAGACCGTTGATAAAATAGTACAGGAACAAATCATCATCCCACAGATGCGCTTCGCAGCGGTCCTGCTCCTCCAGCTCAATAATATGACCCAGAAACTGTTTGACAAACTGTATATTGAGCCGGCAGCTATAGAAGATGCCGAGCCGGTACCCACAGTAGGCCTTCAGTCCGTAAATCTTGGAGATGTTGCATACACGGACACTGTTGGCTCTGGTTGACTTAATAATATTCAGGCAGGTGCCGAAATAATTATCCGCAATGGCGAATTCTTCTGCGAGAAGGGCGTTGATTGCCAGATTATAGATGGTTTCATTGGCCGCATCAATATCATTGAGGTCGGAGAAAATTAAGAGTGCCTGATGATAGTATTCATTGGCTTCGGTATATTTTTCCATTGTGCAGCAGTTGTACCCCATGCTGTTGTAGATACAGGCTTCTTCCCTGCGGTTATTTTCTTGCTTTACAACGGTAAAGCAACGCTCGTTAAAATAATTTGCAACATCATAATACCCGTTGGTTGAGGCTGTCAGCACATTCTTGGTATAGGCTTCTATCAGAAACTGATTATTGCCCAGTTTCTCTGCAAGCTGGATTCCCTTTGTAAAATAAGGGAGTGATACATCCAGGTTGTTGATATCCTTATAATGGGATACATCGTTGTCGAAGGAGTACACATAGATATGTGCGGCATGATTCAGGTAATTGTATTTCAATGCCTGGTCAACAATTGAGGTATGCTGCTTATAGTCTGAGTTGAACACCCAAATATTGCGCCAGCCGTTAAAGGCATTCATGTAATCCAGCATATCTACCCGAAAGGCGAGGAAAGGATTGTCCAGTTCCGGCAGCAGTGCCCGACACTCTGCAATATGGCGTGCGGCAGAATCCTGCTGACAACTGTACATATGAATCTGACCTTCCAGAAAATGATGACGGAAACCCCAACTGGTATGACTGGTATTCTCGATAAGGGAACCCTGCATATGACAGTAGAGAAGTGCATCCGAAGACTTATCCTGATACAGGGCAGTCTGGGCATACAGCTCCAAAAGTGCAAAACGATACTCCGGCAGAATATAAATTTTCTCTACCTCCAGCTTGCGGTATATGATATCCAGATAGTAGTCCGCCTGCGAGAGAGCCAGTGTATGATACATGTTGATTAATTGTACGCAATACTCGGAGATATGCTGACTGTCAAACAAGAATCCTGTATTGGTATCTTCAATTTTATCATCTTCCGAGTAGACGCTCCAGTCGAGCACGCAGTTATGTTTGGAGAAAAATTTGCGAAGTGTCTGCAATTCTGTCTGCAGATACGGAATCTCCGGTGCCACTTCATTGTAGGTTGCTAGAACCGCAATATTCTGTATATTCTCATTGGACAACAGTTCTGTAATCACAGAGAGTGTTGAAGCTCCTGCGGAATGCAGACGGTTAAAAACTAACAGCATAGGACGATTGTCACTGAGATAATGCAGCATACGGGTCAATTCGGCGACAAAGCGTTTCTGCTCAAATGCGATTTCATTCAGCAGAGGCTCTTCTTCACGGCTGCATATTCCCTTGGTAAAGTAGGAACGAAAAACACTGCGGTGCAGGGGATAGACATTGCAGGCGTCAAAAAAATCATCCATAGACAGAGCGGATTGCTCATAAAAAAAGGACTTAATCCAGCCCAGAATCGGTTCATATGCACTGATCATGCTGCTGGCATCAAAGGAATGGTACAAAAACAGAGTGTCCGGTCGTTCTTTTGCCAGAGAATCTACATATTCAGCGGTCAGATCAAAGGTATTGTAGTGCTTGATCAGCAGAAAGCTATGGTCTGATGTATGCAGATTTGAAAGCATGGAATCTATAAGATTTGGAATGTATTCACTGTAAATGGCTTTTGTCATATGTCCCCCCATCAATATAACAACCTAATACTGCTTTCTATCTTAGCATGTTGCAATATTTTTTTCAATAATCGCTTGAGAGAAAAATACGAACAATGTCGAAAACCTCCGGAGGTGAGATGTTTCTTGCCTTCGGAGGTTTTGTAAGAGTTCAGCCCGCGCCATTCTAAAAGCTGTGGCCGCCGCCGGAGTGGCCACCACCGCCGCCGCCACCGCCGCTGCTGCCGCCACCGCTGCTGCCGGAGCTCTGCGGGCTGTAGGTCTTGGTCTGATGTGTAAAATGAGATTCTGCATTATAAAGATTCACGCTGTTGTAGATGCCGGAGAGAAGCTCCTTGTCCGTAGCCTTGCGCCTGGAAGAACTGATTCGGATAATAAAGAAGAGAATCAGCATGGACAGGGCAAAGGCAAGCAGTGCATTGCTGATGTACTTCATCGGCTGGGCAATCCGCTGCCCCTGAAGCACGGCGTAAATCTGTTCAAATGCCTGCTGGGCGCAGACATAGTATTCCTCATCCGTTGCATAATAGTAGATGTTGTCCGTGATAGTGTCCGCACGGCTGGAGGAAATATAATTGCGCATCTTGCGGCCGTAGCTGTCGATGTAGAGATAGCGGTTGTCCATATCGATGACAAAGGTTACAGTAGGAGAATTATAGAAATTCTCTTCGCTGTAAGACTCTGCAAATCTTTCCGTGGAGGAATAGGGATTGCTGTCAATCGTGACGAAAGCAGCGTTGCCGTATTCGGTAATGTCCTTCATCTGTTCAAGCAGCAACTGCTCCTCTTCCGCGGTAAGCAGGTCTGCGTCATCCTCGATGACAGCAGAATAGCCGGTTGTATTGTTTGTGCAGCTTGCGGCATATGCGGTCACGGAAGAAGAGAATGCGATAAGCAGACACACAAGTCCTGCGCAGAACAGGCACCATAGGGAGTGCTGTATTTTTCCGGTATGTAATGATTTATGCACGGTCATCACCTCCTGTACGCTTAAATTGCGGAAGCGGGCGGGTTGACAGAATATTGTGCTGATCCATGATGGCCTTTAAGCTGAAGAAGATGACACCAAGAATCAGAATCGCCGCTCCATAGAAGAAGAAGTCATATACGGGATTGAACAAAATAACAGAGTAGCCAATGGTCAGAGCCACAAAATGCAGAATGATGGGAACCATTCCCTTCTTCCCCGGAGTGCGGGAAACTTTTGCCAGTGCGATACTTCCCGATATGGCTGCAGCAATGAGATACACGACCCACATTGCCGAATGCATCGTCCGGTTACTGCTGACCGTTAAAAAACCGGTCATAGTAGAGCCAAGCAGTACACAGATATAGATGGCTGGAATAAGCAGTACGGATAAGGATTTGGCCTTTTTCGGTTTGTAGCCTTTGCCCTTCTGGTCTG
Source organism: Agathobacter sp. (assembly GCA_045120755.1). Classification (GTDB taxonomy): domain Bacteria; phylum Bacillota; class Clostridia; order Lachnospirales; family Lachnospiraceae; genus Roseburia. Next base: position 7,070 of record JBGVFC010000081.1, read on the forward strand.
TCTCGGAAAGCTTCTGCGGGTTATTGATGGCGAGGTAGCCGCGGTCATCCTCATGTGCCTCCTGCCGGATGATTTTGTGAGCCTCGACTGCGGTGATGATCATCGTAATGATGCTGAATATTGCGGTCACAGACAGAAGAGTGGCCGGCTTTAAGGTCAGAGAAAAAAAATCAGGTAGGATATTAAGTATAATCCAAATCGGAACGGCAAGAATCAGTGAACCCAGCAGATATTTTTTGATATCGACAGGGATGTCCGCGGAGACTTTTCCGGTCTGCCCGTTGACGGTTGCATAGGCGATACGGTCACCGTTGCGGTAGGACATGAACCAGACCGGGAACATGGTAAGGTCTGTGGCGTCGATTCTTGTATTTAACTGTGAAGGATTGTGTTTGGAACTCTTGGACAATGTCGAAAAAGCAGGCTCCTTTTCAAGCACATGGAAGGTCTCTTCGGTGCAAAGTCCTTTTGCCTGTGCCTCATAGGTATAGGCGGATACATCAGCAGTATCCGCGTAAAAGCCACTCAGGAACGCAGGTGTAAAACGCTTCATGGTGCGGACCTCATAAGGAGCAATCGCTTCACTGATGTTATCGGAAAACGAAGACGAGGCATCGAAGGACAGTCCCTTGTAGTAGGCATCCAAATCTCCGGTCAGCCGGTAATGATTCGTGTAGAGATAATCCCCTCTGCGGAAAGTGTCAGAGCCGGACAACTGTATTGGCCCTGCCTGTGTGATATAGAAGGCCCAGTATGGCATATAGATTCCGCGGAAGCTGTCAATATGCTTCGGATTGCGGAATTCCTTCGGTGCGAAAATCGCTTTCTTCATCAGGGAAGCATAGGATTTTTTGCAGTCCTCCTTGGTCTGCTGAAAAGGAATGATGTATTGCGGCCGGTGTGCATTGCTGATCCGGCCAAACAGGATGGTGGATGCACCGCAGAAGCTGCAGAACTCGGCAGCAGAGTTATCGGTGCTGGTAATTTCACCTCCGCATTGCGGGCAGGTGAATATCGTCGTCTCATATACGGTGGATTCTTCCGCATCCGACTGCTTTGTCTCAAAAGCATACGGGTCAAAATGGGAAGCACACGAAGGACAGGCTAGTTGCTGTGATGGAATATCGAATTTGAGATTGCCACCACAATTGGGACATTCGTACATAAGAAACCTCCTCTGTTATTTATTTTTATGCGCAGGGCGCAAAAAGAACTGACGCCAGAGTGTCGGGTGAAACAGTATCAGAAGCGGAAACAGTTCCAGTCGTCCTGCGAGCATATTGAACATCAGTACATACTTTGAAAAAGGATGAAAGAATCCAAAATTCTGTGTCGGGCCTACCAGTGACAGACCGGGACCGATGTTGTTGAGCGTGGCAATGGTTGCCGTAAAATTGGTGACCAGATCATATCCCTCGAACGATAACAGAAGCAGGGACAGTGCAAACACGCCCATAAAGGTAACAAAATAGACATTGACGGAGCGGGTGACCTCATGGTCGATAGGCTTGCCGTCCATCTGCAGCTTTTTGACACTCTTCGGATGAATGTAGGAATCAAATTCCTTGATGATGGTCTTGCCCACCAGAATAAAGCGGGAAACCTTGATTCCGCCTCCGGTACTTCCGGCACATGCGCCGATGAACATCAGAAAGACCAGAATGGTCTTGCAGAGGGAGGACCAGGTGTCAAAGTCTGCGGTTGAGAAGCCGGTCGAGGAGATAATGGATGCAACCTGAAAGGCACTCTCGGTAAGGGAGGAAAAGGCATTGCCGGTGGCGTGAAATCTGCTGACAAAAATCACGAAGATTGACGCGGTGACGATGATTAAAAATGCCCGTACCTCTTCCATCTTGAAAAATCTCTTAAACTGTCGGTATATAATCAGATAATACGCATTAAAATTGATTCCGAACAGAATCATAAATATGGTCACTACCCACTGTAAATACGGGGAGTAGCTGGTAAGACTGTCATTGCGGATGCCGAAGCCACCGGTTCCGGCGGTACCAAAAGCGGTGCAGATTGCATCAAATACCGGCATTTTGCCAAGGATGAGCAGCAAAAATTCCAGAATGGTCAGCCCAAAATAAATCAGGTATAAAATGCGCGCCGTATAGCGAATCCTTGGAACCAGCTTGCCGACCGAAGGACCCGGGCTTTCCGCACGCATGAGATTGATGTTGGAGCCGCCGCTCATGGGAATGACTGCAAGTAGAAAGACCAGTACGCCCATGCCGCCAATCCAGTGGGTGAAGCTGCGCCAGAAAAGGGCGCAGTGTGACAGTGCCTCTACATCGCTGAGGATGCTTGCACCGGTGGTGGTAAATCCGGATACCGTTTCAAATAGTGCATCCGTAAAGGAAGGAATCTCCCCGGATAACCAGAACGGAAGGCAGCCCAAAAGACTGAGTACCAGCCAGCTTAAAGCGGTGGCTATACAGCCCTCCTTCAGGTAAAATACCATATTTTTTGGTTTTATTATGGTCATGGACAGACCAAATAAGAATCCGATTCCTGCGGTAAACAGATAGAAATATCCCTGTTGTTCCTGATAAATCAGGGCGACCAGACAGGGAAGCAGTAACAGCATGGCTTCCAGCTTTAAGACCTGACCAAGTATATATCGAATCATGGAACCGTTCATTGTTTGTCTCCTCGTGGTTACTTTAAAATATCTACAATATCATGAAGACCGGTGTGTGTGGTTACGACCATGACACTGTCTCCGACCTGAATGCAGTCCTGTCCGGTAGGAATGATAATGGAACCCTTCCGGCTGATAAATGCAATCAGCAGATGGTCCTTCGTGGATAAATCCTTAAACGGAATGTTGGTAGCAGCGGACTCCTTATTGACATGAAATTCAATTGCCTCTACGCGGTAGTCAAACAGATGATACAGGGTATCGATACTGTTGCTGCTGCTGGAATTGCGCCGTGCGCGCACATAGGCAATAATCATCTCGCAGGTAATGTATTTTGGATACAGAACACTTCCCAAATCCAGCCGGGTAAAGACATTTTTGAAATTAATCCGGTTAATCTTGGTGATGACCTTGGCATTTGAGGTCTGCTTGGCATAGAGTGTCAGCATCACATTTTCTTCGTCAATTCCTGTCAGAGGGACAAAGGATTCTACCGTCTCAATACCTTCCTCCTTCAGAAGCTCCTGGTTGGTGCCGTCGCCATTGATAATGATGGCGTTCGGAAGAAGGACACTGAGCTCTTCACAGCGGTTGCGGTCGCTCTCGATGATTTTGACCTTGATGCCCATGTGAAGGAGCTGGTCTGCGAGGTAGTATGCAGCGCGTCCGCCGCCCACAATCATGGTGTTCTTTACCTGTTTGGTTGCAAAGCCGATTTGCTGTAAAAATGTGCGGCATTCCCGGTCTGTTCCCACAATCGATATGATATCGCCTGCCAGAAGCGTAAATGCTCCGGACGGAATATAGACCTCTCCGTCGCGCTCAATTCCGCAGATTAAGACATTGCGCTGAAAACGCCTGCCTAAATCGGCGATGGTCATGCCGTCGAGCATGGTATCATCAGGAAGTTTGATCTTGACCAATTCTGCCTGCCCGTGTGCAAAGCTGCTGACCTCAAGCGCAGTCGGAAGATAGAGAATGCGCGAAGCCTCCTTGGCAGTCTCAAGCTCCGGGTTGATGATGAGGGCAAGTCCTAACTTCTCGCGCAGATAGCCGACCTCTTTGCTGTAATCCGGAGTGCGGACTCTTGCGATAGCGGCGCAGTTGCCGACCTGACTTGCAATGGTGCAGCAGAGCAGATTCAGTTCATCGGACTCCGTAACTGCGATAATCAGATCCGCATCTTCAATACCGGCCTCCTGCTGGACGCTGTAACTGGCTCCGTTGCCAACAATACCCATGATGTCGAAGATGTTGGTGATTTCCTGAATTTTTTGGGAATTCTGGTCAATAATCGTAACGTCATGACCTTCCTTGCTGAGCTGCTCAATCAATGTCATGCCGACCTTGCCGCAGCCCACGATGATAATTCGCAGACCAACATCCTTGGATGATTTCTTAAACATATAACGCCTCCATCAATGTATGACACAATTATGCATATTATACCATACATTTATCAATATAAAAATACTTTATTTCGCGAATCGTTGGTTCAAAGTCTTGTATTTTGGCGGGTTATCCGTCATAATTAAAGATAATGTGCGCAATCCGGTATGGAAGCGCAGCACCACGGGAGGGGAAGCAGCGTGAATTATTCGAATATACTGAAGTTTAAGGGAACATGGAGAAATTACCAGGCGCGCGTGCTCGAGAGCGCGGAAAAATATATGGAGGATGGAAGGATTCACATTGTTGCAGCGCCGGGTTCGGGAAAGACAACACTTGGAATAGAGCTGATTGCACGGATGAATGAGGTGGCAATTATTCTCACTCCGTCCATTACCATCCGCGAGCAGTGGGTGGCAAGAATCGCGGACGGTTTTTTATGTGAAGGGTTAGAACCGTCGGATTATATTTCGCAGGATTTAAGAAATCCGCGCTGCATTACGGTCGCAACCTATCAGGCGTTGCACTGCGCGATGAGCAGGTACAAAGGTGTTCTGGATGAATCCGGAACCACAGCGGGAAGTCAGGAATCCGATGATAAGGATTCGGATTTTGCACAGGAAGAGGTCGACTATACCGGATTTGATGTTATCAGTGAGATGAAACAGGCAAGCGTGGGGCTTTTGTGTCTGGATGAATGTCACCATCTGCGCAGCGAATGGTGGAAGTCTTTGGAGGAATTCCGGCAGGAACTGGGAGCGAAGAAGCTGATTGCGCTGACGGCGACACCGCCTTATGATTCCACGCCTGCGATGTGGAAGCGCTACATGGATATGTGTGGGGAAATCGATGAGGAGATATCCATACCGGAGTTAGTCAAAGAAGGCAGTCTGTGCCCACATCAGGATTATGTGTATTTTAACTATCCGACCGAGGAGGAGATGCAGGAGGTCGACAAATTCAAGACCAGAAGCAGCGCCATGCAGCAGAAGCTGTGTCAGGACGGGCAGTTTTTGGAGCAGCTTAAGACGCATAGAGGACTGCAGGGGAAAATGACGGAGGAGGAACTCTTAGCAGAGGGGGATTACCTGTCCGCGCTTCTGGTATTTTTAAATGCGAAGAACGAGGTGATTCCGGCAGAGCTAAGGAAAAAAGCGGGGATTCATAATCTGCCGGGGTTGTCGGCAGAGTGGATGGAGCGGCTTTTGCAGGGCTTTTTGTATGATGACGCAGATTCCTACGATACACCGAAGGAATACCGCCAGGCGCTGATGGATGAAATCAAAGCGCAGGGACTGATTGAGAAGAAAAAGGTTTGTCTGCAGGCGAGTGAGTCCATAGAGAAGCTGCTCACCAATTCCAAGGGCAAATGCCAAAGTATCTTACAGATTGCAAAGAGTGAATACAAGACTCTCGGAGAGGGGCTTCGTATGCTGATTCTTACGGATTTTATCCGCAAGGAGCATGAAAAGAATGTGGGCAGACCGGACTCGGATGTAACCGCGCTTGGCGTGCTTCCGTTTTTTGAGCAGCTTCGAAGACAGACCGTGGAAGGGGAGCTGCAGGGACTGCGGCTTGGTGTACTGTGCGGAAGCATTGTCATTATTCCGGCAGAAGCCGAACAGGCGCTGCTGGAGGCTGTGGGCAGCAGCGGAAAAGTCCAGTTTTCGCCAATCGGGGAATTGCCGGAGACGGATTATCTGAAGGTGACCGCAATTGGCGATAACCATTTCCTGACGCAGGCAGTAACGGAGATTTTTACCAAAGGGCACATGCAGGTACTCATCGGTACGAAATCCCTGCTGGGTGAGGGCTGGGATTCGCCGTGTATCAATTCGCTGGTGCTGGCAAGCTTTGTGGGAGCTTTTATGCTGAGCAATCAGATGAGAGGGCGCGCTATCCGTACATTTAAGGAACAGCCGGACAAGAACAGTAACATCTGGCATCTGGTATGTATCATTCCGGAACAGGATGGCCACACAACCGGTTCGCTGGAGGAGGCGGAGGATTATAAGGAGCTGAGTCAGGATTTCCAGCTGCTTGCCCGCAGAATGGAGCATTTTCTGGGGCTTCACTATACAGAGGATGTGATTGAGAATGGAATTGGGCGTCTTTCCATCATCAAGCCGCCTTTTCATAAGGAACATGTGGAGCAGATGAACGAGCAGATGCTTGCACTGGCAGCAGAAAGAGGCCAGCTCAAGGACAGATGGAATCGTGCGCTTACGAAGACAAATAAGATGGATATTGTTGATGTGGCAGAGGTGGAGGATGAGGTAATCTCTGACTATACCCGGAAAAAGAGCCAGAAAGGTCTGTTTGGAGCGGCTGCAGGAGTGGCGGCCGGAATTGCGCTTGCATTTACACCGGTTGCAGCACTCGGCGGAATACTGGCGCTTGGCTCAGGAATCTATGGGGCAACGCGCATTGCCAAAACAACCAAAAATAAGAATCCACAGGTGCGCCTGCAGTCCATTGGGGAGGCAGTCTATTCGGCTATGCTGGCACAGAGAATGTTAGAGTCCAAGGGGGCACAGGTCTGTGTGGATGAGGGGAAAAATGGCAGACAATCCATTTATCTGATGAAGGCGAGCGGCAAAGACAAGCTGATATTCGCACAGAATATCCGGCAGTTTTTCTCGGCGGTGCGTGACCAGCGCTACCTTCTTGTGAAGGACGGGGAACATCAGGCGGCAGATGCTTACTATTGTGTGCCGGATATGTTTGCCCGCAAAAAAGAAGATGCGGAAATGTTCTATAATAATGTAAGACCGTATATCGGCAAATATGACCTTGTATATACCAGAAATGAGAATGGGAAAAAGATTTTGCTTGAGGGAAGAATGAAGGCGCTTGCAGATGCAAAGGAGCGGAGTGCAACCGTAAAAAGAGTACGATAGGTGAAGAGAATGAATGGTTTTTTGAAGGCAAATTATCATGCGCATACATGGAGGTGTAAGCACGCATACGGAACAGAGCGCGAATTTATAGAAGCGGCAATCGAACTTGGAATGGAGCGGTTCGGATTTTCGGACCATATTCCCTGCCCGTATAAGAACGGCTTTGTCTCCGGAATCCGGATGGGGATGGAACAGGCAGAGGAATACAGGGACTGCATCCGGAATCTGCAGAAGGAATATGCAGGACAAATCCGGATTCTGGTGGGATTTGAGGCAGAGTACATACCGGAATTTTTTGACGAACAGATGGAGATGTTTGACAGGCTTCATTTTGATTATCTGATTTTGGGACAGCACTTTTTGGGAAGTGAGGAGACAGGCCCATATACGGGAACTCCTACCAATGATGAAAAGCGAATCCGCGCATATGTGGATTTCGTGATTGAAGCTGCAAAAAAACGTCGGTTTTTATATGTGGCACATCCGGATATAATGAATTATAATGGAATGGACTCGGTGTACGACTGGGAGATGACAAGGCTGTGTCAGGCGCTTCATGAACTGGATGTTCCGCTTGAGATGAATATTTTGGGGATGGGTACGGACAGACAGTATCCGGCAGAGCGGTTTTTCCGGATTGCGGGAGCTGTGGGCAACCGGGTGGTGCTCGGACTGGACGCACACTGTGTGGACCATATTTATGACACGGACAGTTATTATAAGTGCCTCTCATTGGCGGAGCAGTGCCATGTGAATCTGGTCAGGGATAATATATTAATGTAACAGTTCAGCCATAGCCAGCCTGGTGTGCGAATCATGCTTGCATGAATGAACACACCAGGCTGGTTATGAGCGGAGCGCCCGATTATGAGCAATCCGCTTGCGTTAGCAGGCTTTGGAGCCCGAAGGGCGAGATTGCGAATGGCGCGGGCTGAACTGTTGGGTTTTCATAAGAATTTTGAGGTAGTAAGAATGGCAAAAAAATCAACGGAGCAGTTAATAGATTTTACAACAGGGAGCATTTTTCAAAAATTACTGCATTTTATGCTTCCAATCTTAGGAGCGCTGATACTGCAGACCTTGTACGGTGCCGTGGACATTTTCGTGGTGGGCTGGTTCGGAACGGAGACCAGCATATCGGCGGTGTCAACGGGCAGCAGTCTGATTAATATGATTGTGTTCATCTTAAACGGACTTGCCATGGGCGTAACGATTGTGATGGGACGCTATATCGGCGAGAACAACGAAACACGCCTTCAGAAAGTAATTGGCGGTGCGGTTATGACATTTTTTGTCATAGCAATTGGTCTTATGATTCTGCTGCTTATTTTTGCCCCGGGACTGGCGGCTATGATGCAGGCACCGGAAGCTGCGATGGATAAGACGATTGAATATATCCGGATATGCGGCGGAGGCGTTATATTTATTATCGGATATAATTTAATCAGCAGTATTTTCCGGGGAATTGGCAATTCAAGGCTTCCGCTGATTTTTGTGGGAATTGCCAGCCTTGTGAATGTTTTTGCAGATTTATTATTTGTGGCGGTGTTTCACTGGGATGTTGCCGGTGCTGCAATTGCAACGGTTTTTGCACAGGCAGTCAGCCTGGTTCTGTCCCTTGTTGTATGCTCGAAGACACAGCTTCCGTTTGAATTTCATTTTCGCGATATTGGCTTCAATGATGAAGTGAAGCGCTTTCTGATTCTCGGACTGCCGATTGCATTTCAGGAATTGCTCACACAGATTTCCTTTATGTGTCTGCTGGCATTTGTGAATGGAATGGGGACGACCGAGGCGATTCGTCTGGCTTCATCCTCCGGCTACGGGGTTGCCAATAAAATTGTTGCGGTCGTCATGCTGGTTCCGTCGGCGCTGATGCAGTCCATGTCCTCCTTTATCGCGCAGAATGTAGGAGCCGGACACGAGCGGCGCGCGCAGAAGGCAATGGGCTATGGCATGCTGATTGGAGGAACGATTGGAATCGGAATGACGGTGCTGGCATTTTTCTTTGGGCAGCAGATGGCTTCTGTTTTTACCGGCGACCCTGCCTACCAGCTCAAAGCGGCGGAGTATCTGCAGGGCTTTAGTCTGGAAGCAATCATTACCTCAATTCTGTTTTCCTACATCGGATATTTTAATGGACATAACCGGACTTTGTTCGTACTGCTTCAGGGCGTAGCGCAGTCATTTCTGGTGCGGCTGCCGATGGCGTATGTGATGTCCCGGCTGTTCCCCGATTCGCTGGTCTATATCGGAATTGCAGCTCCGGCGGCAACCATGTTCGGTATTATGATTAACTGTGTCTATTATTTTATATATTCAAAACGGCAATTGGAGCTGGCAGAAGGAAAAAAGAGCATATAACCTATTTCGTTATTTTCGTCAAGTAGAAAAAGTAACAAAAGAAAATTTACTATTTGGTCGAATTGCCTTATAGCGTTTAACCACAACATATTGTATAATTATCCTCGTTGCAGAACAAAACGTAGTGAGGAGAAGAGATATGTCGAACGAAGTACTGGATGAAGTAATGATTAATGGAGCTTGTAAGGGGAAGGCAGACGCAATCGTGAATTGTCAGTGCAACATTGAAAGTGCACCGATGCGTTGTGAGCAGGCAGAGAACTGTATGTTCTATTCTTATTATAAATGCAGTAAGCAGTGGAAGCGTTTAGCATAGGCTTATGAATGATATATAAGGACTTCTGGTTGGCGAGGGTGCCGGCGGAAGTCCTTTTTGCTTTATAGGAAATTTCGATTTTCTATAAAGCAAAACACTCCGTGAGGATGCGACTGGTGCGCAGAGGTAAAGTGCAAGTTGACACTTGCGCGCACCAGCGCGCAAAGAGTGCGAAGCACTCTTTGTTCTTTTTTGACAGCACCACAGCCAGGGGCCGGTGCGGAGAGGAAATGAGAAAGTTATGAAAAAGATACTCGTAATCAGTGATTCACATGGAAACTGGGAGAATGCCGTGGAGGCTGTCCGAAAGGAAGAACCGGATATGCTGATACATCTTGGAGATGGATGGTCGGATATGGCACATATCCGGGAGCTGTTTCCAAACCTTCCGGTTGAGCAGGTGCCGGGCAACTGTGACTATGCGCAGGAGCCTCCGGTGCGCGTGCTTATCATCGAAGGCAGGCGGATTATGATTTGTCACGGGCATACTTACGGTGTGAAGATGAGTCTTTTGTCCCTGCAGCTTGCAGCGAGGGAGAAGGAGGCGGAACTGGTGATGTTCGGACATACGCATCGCGTGTTTTATGACTGGCACAATGGTGTCCGGATGTTCAATCCCGGCAGTATCGGAGCACCGGGATATGGGATTGCGCCTTCCTACGGAATATTGACGGTGGATGCAGCTTCCGGACTGCTGGGCACGGAAGTGTTCTACCTTGAATGAGTGCACTATACTATTAAAAGAAAAGCGATGACGGAAAAATGGATTGACGAATCCCACGAACCCGCAGTATAATGTGCGCGTATGTATCAAGAAAAGAGGAGCAAAAGACGATGGTTAAGGTAGTAAAATTTGGTGGAAGCTCTCTTGCAAGTGCTGAGCAGTTTTCCAAAGTCGGTGATATTATCCGCGCGGATGAATCCAGAAAATATGTAGTGCCAAGTGCACCGGGTAAGAGAAATGCAAAAGATACCAAGGTTACAGATATGCTGTATGCCTGCTATGCCCTTGCAGAGCAGGACGAAGATTTCCGTGTCCAGCTGATGAAGATTAAGGACCGTTATGATTCCATTATCAATGGTCTGCAGTTAAAGCTGTCTCTGGATGAGGAATTTAAGACAATCGCTGCAAAGTTTAAAGAGAAGGCTGGGCGCGATTATGCAGCAAGCCGCGGAGAATATCTGAATGGTATCATCATGGCGAACTATCTTGGCTATGAATTTATAGATGCAGCTACCGTGATTTTCTTTGACAAGGACGGTAACTTTGATGCAGAGAAGACCAACAAGGTATTGTCTGCAAAGCTGGCCAAAACAGAGAAGGCAGTTGTGCCGGGCTTCTATGGCGCTATGCCGGATGGAAGTGTGCGCACATTCTCAAGAGGCGGTTCGGATATTACCGGTTCCATTGTTGCAAAGGCAGCGCGCGCTTCTATGTATGAGAACTGGACGGATGTATCCGGCTGTCTGGTTGCAGACCCGCGCATTATTGATAATCCGGAGCCAATTAAGGTTGTCACTTATAGAGAGCTTCGTGAGCTCTCCTACATGGGTGCGTCTGTTCTTCATGAGGATGCTATTTTCCCTGTGCGCAAAGCGGGCATTCCGATTAATATCCGCAATACCAACGATCCGGAAGCAGCAGGAACCCTGATTGTGGAAAGCACCTGTCAGAAGCCGGATTACACGATTACCGGTATTGCAGGCAAGAAGGGATTTGTTGCAGTCAATATTGACAAGGATATGATGAACTCCGAGGTGGGCTTCTGCCGCAAGGCACTTCAGGCTTTTGAGGAGAATGGAATCTCCATCGAGCATATGCCTTCCGGAATTGATACCATGACTGTGTTTGTCCATCAGGCAGAATTTGAGGGCAAGGAGCAGCAGGTCATCAGTGCGCTCCGCAGACTTGCCAATCCGGATGTCATTGACCTTGAAGCAGACCTTGCACTGATTGCGGTAGTAGGACGCGGCATGCGCTCGAACCGTGGTACTGCCGGAAGAATTTTCTCGGCACTGGCACATGCGAATGTCAACGTGCGCATGATCGATCAGGGATCTTCCGAGCTGAATATCATCATCGGTGTAGGCAATGATGATTTCGAGAAGGCAATCAAAGCCATCTATGACATTTTTGTTGAAACAAGATTATAGAATCATAGCTTCATAAGTATCAAAACAGCGCTCTCTTTCATATGATATATGGAAGGGAGCGTTTTGTTATGGATAACTATACCGTCATATTTGTAACGGACCAGCGGCAACAGGCAATCAGTGAATTTCTGCCCGGTCATGTGAAAAGTGAAATTTGGACGGATGAGGAGAGTGAAAATATCTGCATCGAGCAGATCCGGAAGGCGACGCAGATTGTTTTGCCGACACCCGCTGCGAAGGTGAGCAAAACCAAGGATATGGCAGAAATCCTAAAATATAATCTTGAAAACTGCAGAACCGTTTTCGGAGGAAAAATCAGCAAGGAGTGGAAAAACTGGTTTGAAGAGCACGGAATGCAGTGCATTGATTTTCTGGAGGATGAAAAAACCGCTTTGGAAAATGCTTACATCACTGCAGAAGGGGCTGTGGCGGAAATTCTCAAAGCAAGCCGGTATTCCATCCGGGGACAGAAAATAGTGGTGACGGGCTATGGCAGATGCGGACGAAGTGTGGCGAATCTTCTGTCTGACATGGGAGCCAAGGTCACGGTGCTGGCGCGAAGTGTGCAAAACCGCAAAAGCGCAAAGGCAGACGGACATAATGCCGTCGATTTTTCCTATGGTGCCGAGGAGGCATACGGAACGAGAACCTTTGTCAATACGGTTCCGGCATGTGTGATTAACCGGCATATGATTTCTGAAATGCATCCGGATGCGGTGATTATTGACCTTGCATCCGCTCCGGGCGGGACGGACCTTGCAGCAGCGGCTGAATATGGAATTACCGTGGTTCCGGCACTGGGACTTCCCGGCATTTATACAACAAAGAGCAGTGCGAAAATCATGGCGGACGCAATTATCCGGCAGACCTCCCATAAACCTGGTGTAAGAGAGGATAAGTCATGGATTTTTCAAATTATAATATAGGTTTTGGAATAACCGGGTCCTTCTGCACATTTGCGAAAACCCGGAAAGAAGTCATAAGATTAAAGGAAATGGGAGCGAATGTCATCCCGATTTTTTCCTATAATGCACAAAACTGTGACACCCGTTTTGGCAGTGCAAAGGAATTTGTGGATGGAATCTGTGACATTACAGAGAATGAGGGAATTAAGACCATCAGTCAGGCGGAACCGATTGGACCGAACAATTTCCTTGATATCATGGTCATTGCGCCATGTACGGGCAACACGGCAGCAAAACTGTGCAACGGTATTACGGATACGCCGGTTCTTATGGCTGCAAAGGCACATATGCGGAATGGAAAATCGCTTGTAATCGCAATCTCTACCAATGATGCACTCGGAGCAAATTTTAAGACCGTCGGCAACCTGATGAATATGAAAAATATTTATTTTGTCCCGTTTGGTCAGGACAATTTCAAGAGCAAACCTAACTCCATGGTTGCAAAAATGGAACTGCTGCCGGAAACCATTGAGATGGCATTAAAAGGAAAACAGATACAGCCGGTCATACAGGTATAGATAACAGGAAAAGGGGGGACTATTCACGGCACGCCACACCTCATTCGCACTCGTCGCCTTAGCAGGCTCCAGTTTCGTGCTACGCACTAAGACTGCTCATAAGGGTGGCGTTCCTGCTTCACAGGCTCTTAACCGTTGGACAATGCCTCATTCATGCGAGCATGATGAGACATCGTCCAAACGGTTGAGCCGTGAATAGTAACTGGTTAATAAAAAGTTCATAAAACATTTACTTCTTATTGTTGTGAAAAAAATGGAATAGTGCTACAATATTCATATCTGTGATATTTGATAGGAGAGAGAAATGAGCGTAATAACAAAGGTTTTTGGAACTCATAGTGAGAGAGAATTGAAGAGAATATACCCAATCGTAGACAAGGTAGAGTCCTATCGTGATGCGATGGTAGCCTTGTCGGACGAGGAGCTGAAGGGCAAGACGGATGAATTCAAGGCGCGCTTAGCCAAGGGAGAGACACTGGATGACCTTCTTCCGGAAGCATATGCGACGGTGCGTGAGGCAGCCAGACGAGTTCTCGGAATGGAGCATTACCGGGTACAGATCATCGGTGGTGTGATTCTTCATCAGGGACGTATTGCAGAGATGCGTACCGGTGAAGGTAAGACTTTGGTTTCCACACTTCCGGCATATCTGAATGCGTTGGAGGGCAAGGGTGTACATATTGTAACGGTCAATGATTACCTTGCAAAGCGTGATGCTGAGTGGATGGGACAGGTTCATGAATTCCTCGGACTGACCGTTGGTGTCGTATTGAACGGACTGGACAATGACGAGCGCCGTGCTGCATACAATTGCGATATTACCTATGTGACCAACAACGAATTAGGTTTCGATTACCTGAGAGACAACATGGTCATCTACAAGGAGCAGCTTGTACAGAGAGGACTGCATTATGCGGTTATCGATGAGGTTGACTCCGTTCTCATTGATGAGGCGAGAACCCCGCTTATTATTTCCGGACAGAGCGGAAAGTCCACAAAATTATACGAAGCATGCGATATTCTTGCGCGCCAGATGACAAGAGGTGAGGATATTCCGGAATACTCCAAGATGGATGCCCTTATGGGAGTTGAGCAGGAAGAGACGGGAGATTTCATTGTCAATGAGAAGGACAAGGTTGTGAATCTTACCCAGCAGGGTGTGAAGAAGGTAGAGCAGTTCTTCCATCTTGACAATCTTGCCGATGCGGACAATCTGGAAATCCAGCACAACATCATTCTCGCTCTCCGCGCACACAATCTGATGTTCAGGGATCAGGATTATGTAGTAAAAGACGATCAGGTTATGATTGTTGATGAGTTCACCGGACGAATTATGCCGGGACGCCGTTACTCGGATGGACTTCATCAGGCAATTGAGGCGAAGGAACATGTGAAGGTCAAGAGAGAGAGCAAGACGCTTGCAACGATTACCTTCCAGAATTTCTTTAATAAATTTGACAAAAAATCAGGTATGACCGGTACCGCCCTTACCGAGGAGAAGGAGTTCCGTGATATCTACGG
>JBGVFC010000082.1:0-5954 GCA_045120755.1 Agathobacter sp.
TTTATCCAGTAGTGAACGAGTAATTGATAAGACCCCGACTGTGTGAACGGCCGGGGTTTTTATGTTAGTTTAAGGAAGGATAGTGAACAGATCTGCCCCAAAATGCTTATGCAAATAAAGTTGCAGCGCATTTTTGTCCTGCCTTTCGGCAGATCTGAACTGGTGAAGTATGTTTGCAGATCGCGCTAGAATTATTATAAAATCAGGAAAAGGCGGAGATGGTCATGTATCATTCCGTCGTGAAAAATATGTACCGGACGGTGGACCGGATGGCGGAGACGGCGGTAAGGGCGGAGACGTCATTTTTGCCGTTGATGAGGGAATGAATACGCTGACGGATTATCGTCACCGCAGAAAATTTGCGGCGGAGCCCGGTGAAGATGGGCGCAAGAGAAATTGTCATGGCAAGAATGGACAGGATTTAGTTCTCAAGGTTCCGGAAGGAACTGTCATCAAGGATGCAGAGTCCGGCAAGGTCATTGCAGATATGTCCGGAGACAACCGCCGCATGGTAATCTTAAAAGGCGGCAAGGGAGGACTGGGTAACCAGCATTTTGCGACTTCAACGATGCAGGCTCCGAAATATGCACAGCCGGGACAGGATGCCATTGAGATTGAAGTGCAGCTTGAGCTTAAAGTGATAGCAGATGTAGGTCTGGTCGGATTTCCGAATGTAGGCAAATCTACGTTTTTGTCCCGGGTTACCAATGCACAGCCGAAGATTGCCAACTATCATTTTACGACCTTACAGCCGAATCTGGGTGTAGTGGATATGGAGGAAGGATTTGGCTTTGTCATTGCCGATATTCCGGGATTGATTGAAGGTGCATCAGAAGGTATCGGACTGGGACATGAATTTTTGCGCCACATCGAGCGCACAAAGGTGATGGTACACATTGTGGATGCGGCAGGAACGGAAGGAAGAGATCCGATTGCGGATATTCATGCCATCAACAAGGAACTGGAGGCATACAATCCGGAATTGTTGAAAAAGCCACAGGTAATAGCTGCCAATAAAATCGATGCGATTTACGGAGATGAGAGTGAAATCATACAGTCTCTTCGCGATGAGTTTGAAAAAGATGGCATTAAGGTGTTCCCGATTTCTGCAGTCAGCGGACAGGGCGTTAAGGAATTGCTCTATCAGATTAAGGAGCTTTTGTCCAAGTGCCCGAAGGAAACCTTTGTCTACGAGCAGGAATTTGATCCGGCACTGAAATTCTTTAAGGATGAGCCATATACCATCACCCGGGCGGATGATGCCGCCTTTGTCGTGGAAGGTCCGAAAATCGACAAGATGCTTGGATATACGAACATTGATTCGGAAAAGGGATTTCTGTTTTTCCAGAAATTTATGCGGGAGCAGGGCATCCTGAAGGAATTAGAAAAAATGGGCATCGAAGAGGGCGATACCGTCCGTATGTATGGACATGAATTTGATTATTACAAGTAACGAAACATTCAATATATAGGAGGAACGCTATATGACGAGCAAACAGAGAGCTTATTTGGGTTCGCTTGCCAGCAATATTGATCCGATTTTTCAGATTGGTAAGGCATCTTTGACACCTGAGATTATCGAAGCGCTTGATGCTGCTTTGGAAAAGCGGGAATTGATTAAGGTGTCGGTACTGAAGAATTGTATTGACAGCCCGCAGGAGATTGCAGAGATGATTGCGGAGCGTACACATGCAACGGTTGTAAAGGTCATCGGCAAAAAGATGATTTTTTACCGCAAAAATAAGAAAAATCCGAAGATTAAGCTGCCGGAATAGGATATGAAAATCGGATTACTTGGAGGATCGTTTGATCCGGTTCACTATGGACATCTTCATATGGCAAGGCAGGCAAGACAGGAATATGGACTGGATGAGGTATGGCTGATACCGGCGGGACATTCGCCGAATAAGGATGAGAGACATATGACTCCGGCTGCTGCGCGGCTTGCCATGTGCAGGCTCGCGGTTATGGGCGAAGAGGGAATGGATGTGTGCCCGCTGGAGGTCGAGTCGGCGGAGAGAAGCTACACTTACCGCACGCTGCAGAAATTGACAGGTCAGTATCCGCAGCATCAGTTCTATTTTATTATGGGGGCAGATTCGCTGGATTATCTGGAACAGTGGTGTCATCCGGAAATCATCGCACAGCTATCGACGATTCTGGTTGTCAATCGCAATCAATTTTCAGAGGACGATTTGCAGGAGAAGATTCGGCTGCTTAACGGATTGTTTCCACTTGATGTACAGATTGTACATTGTGATAAATGGAATATTTCATCCAGTGAGATACGAAAAGCCTTGTCACAGGGCAGAGATATCGATGACTATGTTCCACAAAATGTCATTTTCTATATAAAAGAGAATCAGCTATATCGTTAAAGGAAGCAGATAAGATGGAGCTTTGCGAAATTCGTAAAAAGTTAAAAAAGGAACTCGACAAAGAGCGCTATGAGCATACAAAGGGTGTGATGTACACAGCCGCATGCCTGGCGATGGCACATGAATATTCAATAGAAAAGGCGATGCTGGCGGGACTTTTGCACGATTGCGCCAAATGTATTTCCAATGAGGACAAGATTCGTCTGTGCAAAGAAAATCATATACTAATCAGCAAGGCAGAATATGAAAATCCGACACTTCTGCATGCGAAGGCAGGTGCGGTACTGGCGGAGAACAAATATGATGTCCATGATCCGGAGATACTGCATGCAATCAGAGTTCACACGACCGGAGAGCCGAATATGGGGGTGCTGGATAAAATTATCTATATTGCGGATTATATTGAACCAAAGCGGGATAAGGCGCCACACCTCGATGAAATCAGAAAGCTGGCATTTGAGGATTTGGATGCCTGTACGGCGGAGATTTTATATGATACCCTGCATTATTTAAGTGGGCGGAAGGGTTCTGTAGATCCAACCACCCGGATTACATTTGAATTCTATCAACAATATCAGAAGGAGCAGCCATGGAGACATTCGATTTAGTAAAAAAAGCAATACAGGCACTGGACGACAAGAAGGCAGAAGATATCACTGTGATTGATATACGGGAGATATCAACGATTGCCGATTATTTTGTGATTGCCAGCGGAAGCAATCAGAATCAGCTTGCGGCAATGCAGGATTCGGTAGACGAAGCAATGTACAAGGAAGGAATACAGGCCAGACAGATTGAGGGAAATCGCAGTTCTACCTGGATTCTGATGGATTATCAGGATATCATTATCCATTTATTCTCCAAGGAAGACCGTCTGTTCTATGACCTTGAGAGAATCTGGAGAGACGGAAAGGTTGTTGACGTTGCAGAGTTTCTGAAATAGGAAGTAATAAATGGTACTTACACCTCTTTGACTTTTCCGTGAATATTCGACATTTTCTATTTTAAAAGGACGCAGTGCTGCGTCCTTTTGTAATGGTGGTTTATTTAAAGAAACGGAATACCCCGAATACTTTTCCTAAAATCGCACAGTCAGGAACGATAATCGGCTCCATGGTATCATTCTCCGGCTGTAAGCGAATATGGTCGCCCTCTTTATAAAAGGTCTTTACCGTTGCCGAATCATCCACCAGAGCAACTACAATTTCGCCGTTGCGTGCAGTGGAGCGGCGCTCAACAAGAATACGGTCACCATCAAAGATGCCGGCATTGATCATACTTTCACCCTTCACCTGCAGCATAAAAGATTCTGCGTTCGGCATGTATTCTGCCGGAACAGGGAAGTAGGACTCCACATTCTCAACGGCAAGCAGCGGTTCACCGGCGGCAACCCGGCCTACCAGAGGAACATTGACCATTTCCCTGCGGGTAAGGTTGAAGTTCTCGTCGATAATCTCAATTGCTCTTGGCTTGGTCGGATCTCTGCGGATATATCCGTTCTTCTCAAGGGATTCCAGATGAGAGTGGACGGAAGAAGTGGACTTCAGATGAACCGCTTCGCAGATGTCACGAACGGTAGGCGGATACCCTTTGTTCAGAATCTCCTGCTTTAAAAATTCAAGGATTTCTTTCTGCTTATCAGTTATTTTTCCATATGCCATAATAATTACCTCACGATATCTTTATGTGCCCTCGAATTGTATGAGCGATTCCGGGGGCACGTTTATTTGATAAAAATAGTGTAGCATACTTATTTTTAAAAAGCAAACATATATTCCCGAAAATTTGTTCGATTATTTGTTGACAAACATTTGTTCGCGTGCTATATTCTAAGCAAACAAATGTTTGGGTTTGGAGGGATGACATATGAGAAGAAAATATAATGCCAGATTATCTTATACCGTGAACCGTCAGCTTAGCAGAAGATACCGTACTGCACATATACATAGACAGATGCTTATTTTGGTTATCATCGTGTTTGTGTCGGCGTGTATTCTTCTCGGAACAAGTATCCGGATTTTTGCCGGAAGCAGTCACAGTGCTTCTGCCGTACAGACATATTACACCAGTATTCAGGTAGAAGAGGGCGATACCCTGTGGACGATTGCGGACAAATATATGGAAGGTTCCAACCTCACCAAGAGGGAGTATATTGATGAAATCTGCCGTCTGAACAGTCTGCAGAACGATAAGATTCATAGCGGAGAGTATCTTATCGTATCTTACTATGAGGCAGCCGGCAAATAAAGTGCGGAATTTGGATATGGAATAAAAAGGCTTAAAAAGCTGTTAAATAATTGAAATTATTTTGATTTTCCTTTATAATTTTATGTAACAGTTCAGCTATAACCAAGCTTATGAGCAATCTGCTTGCATGAATGAGTACATAAGCTTGGTTATGAGCGGAGCATCGGAAGAATGCTAATATTATAGTTCCTTTTTGCAGGGTGTTTCAGAGAATGAATTTTGTTATTCTGATTGCAGACCGTAAAGCAACGTCGGTACTTAATGAGTGCTTTTTACGAATTTAGTACCGCTACGTTGCTGCTCGAGCGAGAGTGTGTCTGCAACAGAATATACAAATTCATTCAGGAATATAGATATAAAAAGGGGCGAGATTATAAGGAGAATCCCGGTATGCTAAGAATGTTCTATGCTATTTTTATGAATTTATTTCGCGCACCCTATATCATTCCCCAGATGAGAAGAGAGGCGGCGCATCCGGAAAAATATTCTGAAGAACAGAGATATCAGCTTGCGCGCCATATTGTCTATCTGATGAAGCGTACCGGCAAGATTAAGACGATTGCCTATGGCTTGGAGAATCTTCCTAAAGAGGGCGGATATATCATGTATCCGAATCATCAGGGAAAGTATGATCTGCTTGGAATTGTACATACACATAAGGCTCCATGTACTTTTGTCATGGACAAGGAGAAGTCCCATACGATTGTTGTACGGGAATTTTGTGATCTGGTGCAGGGAAAGCGTTTGGAGAAGGATAATCCGAGACAGGGAATCCGCATTATCGACGAAGTGGCGAAGGATATTATTGCTGGAAAGCGCTATGTGCTGTTTCCGGAAGGCGGCTATGAGTTTAACAACAAGAATTGTTTATCCGGATTTAAGGCGGGCAGCTTTAAGATTGCGCTGAAATCCAAATGTCCGGTTATTCCGGTGGTGCTGATTGATTCCTATAAGGTGTTTAATAGCTGGTATGTTGGACCGGTTACTACATACATCTATTATCTGACACCTATCTATTATGATGAATATAAGGGAATGAAGTCAAAGGACCTGGCTGCATTGGTTCGGGAGCGCATTCAGGCAAAGATTGATGAAGTAACAGAATCCGGACGGGAGGAAACGACAAAAACTGCGGTCTAGAAATCCTTTGGGATTACAGTTTGGGATTAAAGTATATTTTTTCTTGTCAAATACGCGAAAGTGTTATAAGATTAGATTATCTATTTTGGGGATACTTATATGACAAAGGGAGATAAAAGGTATGGAAGAAAAGAGAAGAGATAAGCGATTGGAGCTTGATGTGAATATTCAGCTTCAGCGACTGGATGA
>JBGVFC010000083.1:0-7179 GCA_045120755.1 Agathobacter sp.
CCAGATCTGCATGGTCACTCCAATCACATCATAGCCCTGCTGCTTCAACAGGTATGCCGCGACGGAGGAATCCACCCCGCCCGACATTCCCACGACAACCTTTTTCTTCATGGGCAATGCTCCTTAATACTCGTCTTCCGGTGCTTCTTCTTTTTCCCCGATATCGCTGACCGGCTTTTCCAGACCTTCTATCTGAATACCGTTTTTCTCTGCATAATCCCACAGAGCAGCGTGGATTGCTTCCTCTGCAAGCAGGGAACAGTGTACCTTAACAGGCGGAAGTCCGTCTAACGCCTCCATAACCGCCTTGTTGGTCACTTCCAACGCCTCCTGAACCGTCTTGCCCTTGACAAGTTCGGTCGCCATACTGCTGGTTGCAACTGCCGCGCCGCAGCCAAAGGTCTTGAATTTTGCTTCACGGATAATTCCGTTCTCATCAATATCCAGATACATACGCATGATGTCTCCGCACTTGGCATTGCCGACAGTACCAACACCGCTCGGATTCTCCATCTCGCCTACATTTCGCGGATTGTTAAAATGATCCATTACTTTTTCACTATATGCCATAACATTTTTCCTCTCTGACTTAATTATTCTGTTTTTTTATAAAATCTTCGTACAACGGCGACATGCCGCGCAGACGCTCAATGATTTCCTTGAGGCGGTCCACGGTATAATCAATATCCTCCATAGTGGTCGCATCCGACAGGGTAAGCCGCAGGGAACCGTGTGCAATCTCATGCGGAAGTCCTATCGCAAGCAGAACATGGGACGGATCCAGCGAACCGGATGTACATGCGGAACCGCTGCTTGCACAAATTCCATTCTGATCCAGAAGAATCAGCATGGATTCTCCCTCGATAAACCGGAAACAGAAATTCGCATTGTTCGGCAAACGGTTTGTCCGGTGTCCGTTCAATCTGCTGTATGGAATCTCCGTCAGTACCCTCTCAATCAGATGGTCACGGAGTCTGCTCTGGTACTGCGCGCTTTCCTCCAGGCTCGCAGATGCAAGCCGTGCAGCCTCTGCCATTCCGACAATACCCGGTACATTGTGCGTGCCTGCCCGTCTGGAGCGTTCCTGCGCACCGCCATGTATGAAGGAGCGAATCTTGACTCCCTTGCGGATATACATGATTCCGATTCCCTTCGGTCCGTGAATCTTATGTCCGCTAGCACTGAGCATATCAATATTCATCTCATCCACATTGATTGGCACATGTGCAAATGCCTGCACCGCATCAGTATGGAATAACACGCCATGCTCATGTGCAATTGCCCCAATCTCCTTCAATGGCTGAATCGTACCAATCTCATTGTTGGCAGCCATAATGGAAATCAGAATGGTATCCGGCCGGATGGCGTTTTTTAACTGCTCCAAATCCACAACACCATTCTCATCCACATCCAGATAAGTAATCTCGTAACCCTGCTTTTCCAGCCATTGTGCAGTATGGAGAATCGCATGGTGCTCTATTTTGCTGGTAATAATATGTCTACCCTTTGACGCATATGCCTCTGCAGTTGCCTTTAACGCCCAGTTGTCGGATTCACTGCCGCCTCCGGTAAAATAAATCTCTTCCGGCCTGGCTCCGATGACCTCTGCAATTGTCTCCCGCGCCTCATCAACAGCCTTTTTCGATTCATCCGCAAAGCTGTAAATCGCAGATGGATTACTGTAACAATCGGTGAAGTACGGCTTCATCGCATCAAATACCTCCGGTGCAACGTTGGTCGTTGCAGCATTGTCTAAATAAATGAGTTTGCTCATTTTAGCATTCCTTCTTTCTTAATTATATCGTGATTAAATATTATTTGTTCTTCTCTTTCTGCCAGTCCAGCAAATCCTGCAGCGTAATATGGTCAACCACATCATTGACCGCGTCGTTAATCTTCTTAAAGACCATCGCCGTCACACAGCCATCTATCCGCTGACATACCATCTCCTCGTCCTCCACGCAGGAGACCGGAGCAAGACTGCCTTCCGTCTGCCTTAAAATCATGCCAACCGTATATTCCTTAGGCTTTTTGCAGAGCAGATAACCGCCCTGTGCGCCTCTTACACTTCTGACATAACCTGCTTTATTCAAAATAGAGATAATCTGTTCCAGATATTTGTCTGATATATCCTGCCGCTGTGCAATATCCTTCAGGCGAACCGGTGTCTGTCCCTGATTCGTCGCCAAATCAACCATCAAGCGGAGTGCATACTGGCCCTTGGTTGTAATTTTCATCCTAAACTCTCTTCCCTGGCTTTTTGGTGCCGATTGTACATGTTTTCAATTCCTAGTAACTTACTATACATTCCATCCTGCTACTTGTCAATACAAAACCGGCAAATCATCTCGTTGGTCAGGCTCAAATCCTCCGGCCGTACCGGAATCTGCTCCCTGTCCATCCATTCGGCAACCGACAGCTCATCCTCATCCATCTTTATGGTAGTATCGCCATCTGCTTCGCAATAATACCCCATCAGAATATTGTCCGCAAAAGCCCACGGCTGGGATTTGTAATACCGGATATTTTTCACCCGGATTCCCGCCTCCTCCATAACCTCCCGGCGAACGGTCTCCTCCATGCTCTCTCCGACTTCATTAAAGCCCGCAATCAGCGCATAGTTGGTGTACTCCCTCCCCCTGTATTTTGTCAGAAGCAGGCGGTTTTTATCCGTTACTGCCACAATAACTGCGGGATTAATCCGTGGATAGACCATATTCCGGCACTTCGGGCAGAAAAGCATCCGCTCCCGTTCATCATGTACCAGTCTGCCCCCACAGGCTCCGCAATACTTATTCTTCAGATACCAGCCATTTATGTGCATTCCCGTAATCGCCGCAAATGCCAGCTCCTTCGGCTTTGCCGTCCGGAAAAATTTTCTGGGGCGAAGCTGCGGCCTTCCGTCCATTCTATTTATTAAATCCTCACATAATTTTTCCATTTCCCATTTATTATCTATGTGTACCCGAAAATAGGATACCGAATCCAGTGAAAACAGATAGGTGCAGTCACACGCATACTCCTCTACATACGAATATGCCGGAAATGAAATTGAAGCGCCTTCTTCTCCTCCTGCCGGTTCCATCACCAGCAATTCATCCATGCAAAAAAAGAGGACTATACTGTCCTCCTTCGGCTTCCTGTTATGATATATATTGTCCCAGCTATGTGGTGCGATCTCCTGTATCATCTGTACATCCTCCGGTATGATAATAAAAAATCCGAGCATCCCGCTTCGAATCCGGACAACAGACGTTACCTCCACAGTTAACTCCCTCCAGGCTGCCTTGCGGCACATGAGAGGTTCCGCTTAGGGCTGCTGTATTCCTACCCTGACCCGGTTCACGAATTCCCATTGCGCAAGACCCAGACGTCAACGCCACTTATGAAGGGCAGCTCTACCGCCCAAAATCCTCTACGAGACATCACCCCAACTATAGCGGATTGTTGGTACAAGGCACCGCTACCACCCCGGCTGCTCGGAGATTTAAGTATAATCCATATACAAGCCGTTTGTCAATGCTTCAAGCAGTTATTATTTATGTATTGCAACCGTTCAGCCCGCGCCATTCTTTGTATTCTTCTTTGCTTCCCGAAGCTCACGGAAAAAACCGGACAGCATGGTGCTGCACTCCTCCTCCAACACGCCCCTCGTCACTTCGACCTGATGATTAAAGGCATCGACCTGCAGCAGATTCAGCACGGAACCGGCGCATCCAGCCTTCGGATTCATGCTGGCTATAACCACCCGCTTCATCCTGCACTGTACAATTGCACCCGCACACATCTGGCACGGTTCCAGCGTGACATACATCGTACAGTCCTCCAAACGCCAGTCACCCGTCTTTTTGCTCGCCTTGCGGATTGCGGCAAGCTCCGCATGTGCAAGTGCATTCTTGTCGGTGTTGCGCCTGTTATAACCCCGCGCAATCACATGGTCATCCTGCACAATCACGCAGCCTATCGGAACTTCCTTCAGCTTGTACGCCTTTTTCGCCTGCACAATGGCAGCCCTCATGTATTTTTCATCCTGCGTCATAGACATTTCTCCCCCATTTGATTATAATGAGACATATGTTATCTTAACACAATATGATTAAATTTGAATGATTTTTTATAAGGATTTTACCCATGCTGATGCAATATGAAACCAACCGGCTGATTCTGCGTATCGTGACAGCAGATGCCGCCCCTCAGGTTCTTGATTTTTTCCTGCGGGACCGTGAGCTGTTTGAAAAGTACGAGGCAGACCGCGCCCCACATTTTTATACCACCGGATTTTTCCGTGAAACACTGAAATACGAATTTGAGCTTGCCTCCAAGCTCTCTCACATCCGCTTCTATGTATATCGCAAAGAAGCTCCCGACATGATTATCGGAACGGTATGTTTTCACAATATTACCCTAAATCCATACTATTGCTGCGAGATTGGCTACAAATTCTCCAGCGCATTCCATCATCACGGCTATGCCCTTGAAGCCGTTGAAAAAGGAATCGATATCATATTTTCCGAATTGCAGGTTCACCGCATTATGGCATGGGTAATGCCGGAGAATGAGGCTTCCATCCGCCTTCTTCTGTCCCTGGGCTTTTCCTATGAGGGCATCAACGCCGACCATCTGTATATGCACGGAAAATGGGTCAGCCATGCCCAGTACAGCCTGATATCCCCGATGAAGCTGTTTCCTTAACAAACTTCTCCCCTAGGTGTCCAGCAGACAGAGCCAGTAGCCAAAGGTTCCCTCTGTGACTTCCGATTCATCCATAAAGCTCTGCTGTATCTTCTTTTCATCCAAAAATTCCGGAAATCCAAACAGCGTTGCCATGACTCTCTCCGGCTTCTCATAGATTCCCGGAACCCCAAGATAGAACTTTTCTCTCCCCTCTTCCATGACCTTTTTTAAAATCAGATGACGGTAATTCAGATATCCATGAATCAGAAAGCTATTGTTGCACAGATACCAGTTTCTCTTCGGAAGACTATGTATTGCATTCACATCAATTTTCTTTATATCTGATGTTTTCTCTGTCATTTCCATATCTTTTCCATTTGTATATTCCTGATTTATTTTTTCATCATCATTGTCCTGGCGGATTTCCGAAACATTTTCTGCCGTTCTCTGCGGTTCCTCCTGTAAAATTTGCTGCTCCTCTGGCTGTTCCTTCTGATTTAGAGGTTCGTCCGTCGGAGTTGCCGTTTTCATGTCCGATGTTGTCTGCGGTTCCGGCAGAATCAATTCCTGTTCCTCTTTTGATTGACGTTCTTCGGGCTGATGGACTTCCGGCTGATGTGTTTCCGATTGAGGAGTTTCCGACTGGAGCAGTTCCGGCTCATGGGCTTCGCGAACCCAGAAGGTTCCCTGCACATAATCCTCCCCATCCACATCCTTCCAACAACTCAGGGCATAATACTGCCTTCCAAACTTCATCGCCACCCCGACCATATCATCAAATTCCTGCCCGGATTGCATAAAATCCTCCAATGCGCATGAAATATAAGCGCTTCCGGCTCCGGATTTCATCGCAATTTCTCCTATTTCCACCCCTTCTTCGCCAATCGTCAGCATATACACACGCCCCTGCCCCTCATAGCGTCCTAATCCCCGAATATGTATCTCCATCCTGCACGCTGTATTCCGGATATCCGTCTTGATAAAACCGATATTTTTTCCCTTGATTCCTCTCTCATAGGTATATAAATAGCTGACAAATCTCTTCAATGTACCATCCTCACTTGCATATGAACTTTTTGGGTAACTATAATATATTGTATGCCTTTGTTCTATTTTTATTATAAAAATCCTTGACTTTTCTGAGCGTATCAGATATATTAATAATCGTAATAGTTCCTATTTTGATATTTGAGAGGTCATATGATTAAGTATAGTCGTCAACGGGAAGCAATCAAACATTGTCTTATGAGTCGGCATGATCATCCAACCGCAGAGATGCTCTATCAGAGCATAAAGGATGATTATCCTAATCTCAGTCTTGGCACGGTATATCGCAATCTCTCTCTTTTATCCGAGTTAGGCGAAGTCAAGAAGATTATTACGGCTGATGGTCCTGACCGTTTCGACGGCAATACCGCTCCGCATTACCACTTTTTCTGCAGGCAATGCGGTCACATGATTGATCTTGACCTTGCCTTTTCAGAAGGTTTGAACGCATTGGCAGCCGCCAGATTTTCCGGGGTAATCGAAGAACATACACTTCAATTTACCGGCATATGCCCGGATTGCCTGCACAATAAATAATATTTTTTAGGAGGACATGATAATGGCTAAATATGTATGTAGTGTATGTGGTTATGTTTATGAAGGAGATGCTGCACCTGAAGAGTGTCCGGTATGTCACGTAGGCGCAGACAAATTCAAGGAGGTTGAGGGAGAATTAACCTTAGCTGCTGAGCATGAATTTGGCGTATATGCATCTACCGTTAAGAACAACCCAGATATCAGCGAAGAAGACAAGAAGTACATCTTCGAGCAGTTGAAGGCTAATTTCGAAGGTGAGTGCTCTGAAGTTGGTATGTATCTGTGCATGGCACGTATCGCACACCGCGAGGGATATCCGGAAATCGGACTTTACTGGGAGAAGGCAGCTTACGAAGAGGCTGAGCACGCTTCTAAGTTCGCAGAGCTGCTTGGTTCTGACTTAGAGCCAAACATGACCGATTCTACCAAGAAGAACCTTGCTTGGAGAGTCGACTGTGAATTTGGCGCAACCGCAGGCAAGACTGACCTTGCTAAATGCGCTAAGAAGAATAACCTTGATGCTATCCACGATACCGTTCATGAGATGGCTAGAGATGAGGCAAGACACGGAAAAGCGCTCAAGGGTCTGTTAGAGCGTTATTTCGGGTAATCTAAAGCCGTATAAAATATAGCCTTTAGAGGAATAGGTATCAATTACCTATTCCTCTTTTTGGAAATATAAACGAAATAATAGTAAGCGACGAAATAGGTCATATTAAAATATCATTCAATAATATATAATATTGGTATGAGGAGCATTGATATGAATATTGAATTGGTAAAAGATTTATATACACATTCCAAAATCAAATGGTCTATACACTGTTTAGAACGTATGCAGGAACGAGATATCACCATTGATGATGTTGGGAATTGTATTATGTCAGGCGAAATCATAGAAGATTATCCCGACGATTTTCC
>JBGVFC010000084.1:0-21412 GCA_045120755.1 Agathobacter sp.
GGTCCTGCACCATGCTCCCAGAAATTATCACACTCTCCGGTCTCCGGGTCACGGTAAAAACGGGTAATGCGGTCTGCCGGGATACCAATCTCTTTGTTCCAGATTTCAAAAGCCTCATCGTCCTCACCGTAGATGGACGGATACAGCCTGTCCTCCTCCAGACCTAATACCTCTGTCAGAAATTCCCAGCTCCATGCAATTGCTTCATGCTTAAAATAATCACCAAAAGAGAAATTGCCAAGCATCTCAAAAAATGTAAGATGTCTTGCGGTCTTACCGACATTCTCAATGTCTCCGGTACGGACACACTTCTGGCAGGTAGTAACACGTCTGCGCGGCGGAACCTCCTGTCCTGTAAAATACGGTTTCAATGGTGCCATACCTGCATTAATCAGCAGCAGGCTGTTGTCATTGTGCGGTACCAAAGAAAAGCTCTTCATTGCAAGATGTCCCTTGCTCTCAAAGAACTCCAGATACTTGCGGCGAAGTTCATTCACGCCATAACTCTTTTTCATCCCTATTGTCCTCCAATCTATTACTCAGCTTCCTGAGCAGATGCTGCTTTTGCGGCATCCTTTTTATCTTTTGTCTTGCGGATGTGGCTTCCCAGAAAAAGCCCGAGTCCGGCAATCGCTGCCAGAACAACCATAATCAAAAGATATTGTGCTGTACAAAGTAAAAAATCAATCATTACTGTCCCCTCCATTCACAACTTTCAATTATAAATGAACTCATTTTCAAATTCAATCCCCAAATACAAACACCTGATTCTCGCGCTCAATTTCCATAATCCGGTCTGCCATGCCGAGGTTGGAAATCTGCTTCTTATAGCGGGCAATTCCCGAATAATCCTGCCACATGTGCATTGGGAAAATAAATTCTGCGTCCGTATTGCGCAGGAAGAAATCAAAGCCCTCAAACTGGTACTGCTGCAGGGTCGGGTCCATCGGCACAAACGCCAGATTGATTGGAAGCTTTGTAAGTCTCTTAATCTGATGACGGTACTCTCTTTTCATCTTTCCGTTAATCAGATCACCCACGCCGTCATATCGCCAGTCATTCAAATCTCCTGCATGGAACAGCGACACTCCATTGCTTGTCACATAAAAAGCCACTCCTGCATCCGTTGACGGAAGCGTGCGGATGGTAAGGTCGTCCACCTCGTAGGTATGGTCCGGTGCCACGAATGTCACCCGCTGTCGCACCGCCGGATTAATGCCATGCTTTGCAAGGAAGTTCGGACTGATTCTGACATCTTTGGACAGGATATACTGTATATTGCTATATCGCTCGCTCCAGCGCAGGATGTCCATGTCAAAATGATCCTGATGCTTATGGCTTGCAAACATATAAATCCGGGTATCCGGCTCATAGGTCGGTATCCGCCCCGTAAAATGGTAGCCTTCTACCCTGTCGCCGTCGAAATAATCAAAAATCAGAACCTTATCGTCCACCTCGACCAGAAAACAACTGTGATGAATAAATATAACCTGCATGTAATTACTGCTCCTTTGTATTTTTGCTGCCGATTGCCAGAATACTGTTTGTGACAAGCTTCTCAAATGTCACAGATATCCGGTCTGCCGTGCTTTTTACCTCCTCATGGGACAGGGGAACCGGAGAAATCCCGCTTGCCATGTTCGTAATGCAGGAGATTCCGACAATCCGCATCCCCATATGCTTTGCCGCAATCGCCTCGCAGGCGGTACTCATTCCCACGGCATCCGCTCCTAAAATCCTGCACATGGCAACTTCCTTCGGACTCTCGTACTGCGGTCCGGTAAGCTGCAGGTAGGTTCCCTCCTGAATCGGGTAATCCATATCAGCGGCAGCCTTTTTTACCTGCATTGCCAATCCCCTGTCGTAAATCTCACTCATATCCGGGAAACGGGTTCCAAGCTCCTCGATATTCGGTCCGATTAACGGGGACGGCACAAAAGAGGCAATCTGGTCCGTAATCAGCATCAAATCTCCCGCATGCATTCCGGTCTTAATGCCCCCTGCCGCATTCGTCAGAAACAACACGTCCGCTCCCATCAGCCGCATCAGGCGAATCGGGAGTACAACCTCCTGCATGCTGTACCCCTCATAATAATGGACGCGCCCCTGCATACATACCACCGGCACTTCCCCCACATACCCAAACAGAAATCTTCCGGCATGCCCGGATACCGTCGACACCGGAAAACCTTCAATCTCACAATAATCGAGCGTATCCACAATCCGCATGCTTTTCGCATAATCACCAAGACCGGAGCCAAGCACCAGCGCAAGCTGCGGCTTAAAATCCGTCTTCCTTCGAACACTATCTAAACAATTCTGTAATCTTGTATATACTTCTCCCATATTTATCCTACCCCGTTACACTTTAGTGCTGCTATATGCTGCGCTCCGAGTGCGAGTGTGTCTGCACCGGAATGCGCAAATTCATGTTTTCATTGTAACACACTTTTATATAATTATACAAATCATTCCGCCATTACTGTCATTGACAATTTTCTGCATCGTATCCTGAAGCTTCATCTGGCACTCATCATCCATCTTCGCAATCTTGCTGTGCATGCCGTCCTCCATCAGTTCGCCTAAGGATTTGCCGAAGATATTGATATTCCATACCCCCTCGTTACTCTTCTGCCCCTCCTGTATATACGCAATCAGATCATCTGCCTGCTCCCGGCTTCCCACAATCGGCGCAATCTCCGTCTCAATATTGGCGCGAATCAGATGAATTGACGGCGAGACTGCCTTCATTTTTACCCCGTATTTGCTGCCGTGTGCAATAAGCTCCGGTGTCTCTAATGTAATCTCCTCCAATTCCGGCAGCACCACACCGTAGCCTCTCTGCTGTACCGATTCCAAAGCGTCCTGCACCTTCTCATATTCCCTTTTCTTGGCTGACAAATCCCGTATCATGGATATGAGCTGATATTCCCCGTCAATCGGAACTCCCGCCATCCGGCTGATATTCTCATAATAATACTTTTCATCGACTTCCATACGGATACGGATGGTACCATCCGCCGGAGACACACATACAACCTGTGCGCTTTTTATGTACGGTTCTTCTGTTTCCGCCGGCAAAAGCTGTGCGAGCAGCTTGTTGTTCACATCGCGCATACAGTTGACCTGTGCGAGCAGATTCGTGGCATATGTGACAAGGCATTTTTTTACCGGCTGGTCCACAGACAGCATCTCGGTCCATTTTGGAATGCAAAAATCAATCCGGGCAACCGGAAATTCATACAGCACCGTCTCCAAAATTCTGGAAGCATCCTCTTTGCGCATCTGCCGGACATTCATCGGTATCACAGGTGCATGATATTCCTGCTCCATTTCTTCCGCAAGCCGGCGTGTCTCATCGCTGTAAGGCCGCGCACAATTTAACACGATTACATAGGGCTTTCGAATGTCGGATATCTCCTGAATCGTATTGCGCTCCGCTTCTATGTAATTTTCCCTCGGAATCTCTCCGATGGAACCGTCTGTCGTCACAACAATTCCGATGGTAGCATGGTCGCGGATTACCTTCTGGGTTCCTACCTTTGCCGCTTCCACAAACGGAATCTCCTCATCGAACCACGGAGTTTTGACCATTCTGGCACTCTCATCCTCCATGTGCCCGTTGGCGCCTTCCACCATAAATCCGACACAATCGATCAGCCGCACCTGAATATGGCTTCCATCCTCCAAAGCAATCTCTGCTGCCTCCTGCGGGATGAACTTCGGCTCCATCGTCATGATTGTCCTTCCCTGCGCCGACTGTGGCAATTCATCCACGGCGCGGTTCTTCTGATTCTCGTCCTCCATATACGGAAGCACATTCAGATCCATGAACATTTTGATAAAGGTTGATTTGCCTGTACGGACCGGTCCGACAACACCGATATAGATTTCCCCATTGGTGCGTCCCTGGATATCTTTGTACAGATCAAATTCCTGTGACTCCTTTTTTTCCATAAAAAACCCCCTCTTCTCATATATGAACAATATATGGGAAAAGGGGGAAAAATATGATTTTATTCTTCGTCTTCCTTCGGCACATTGGCTCTGCCGTACATAGTAACATACTGCTTCAGACGCTTTGCAATCTTGCTGCTGAACTGGTCTGCGGTAGCACGCCACTTCCAGTTCTCACCAAGTGTGGACGGAATGTTGATACGCGCCTCGGAACCAAGTCCAAGAATATCCTGCATCGGAACAATTGCCATATCTGCAACGGATGACCATGCACCACGCATCATGCCCCAGTTGTAACCTTCCTCTTTGGTCAGGTTCAGGTAATTCTTCGCATACTTAACATCTTCCTTCGGTGCGGTCTTCAGCCAGCCCATTACCGTGTCGTTGTCATGTGTACCGGTATATACCACACAGTTGGTCGGATAATTGTGTGGAAGATAATCGCTGTCCTCTCTCGTATCAAATGCGAACTGGATGACCTTCATTCCAGGGAATCCGCTGTCCTTGAGAAGCTTATGTACAGATGGTGTAAGGAAACCTAAGTCCTCCGCGATGATTGGAAGCTTACCTAACTTCTGCTCTAAGGTATTGAATAAATCAATGCCCGGTCCTTCTCTCCACTCACCGTTCTTCGCAGTCTTATCCTTCGCCGGAATCGCATAGTAGGAATCAAATCCGCGGAAATGGTCGATACGTACAATGTCGTACAGCTTGGATACTGCACCGACTCTTCTAGTCCACCAGCTGTATTTGTCGGCCTTCATCACATCCCAGCGGAACAATGGATTGCCCCAGAGCTGTCCATCTGCGGAAAATGCGTCCGGCGGGCATCCTGCAACATCAATTGGATTCAAATCTGCATCCAGATAAAACTGTGTCGGATTCGCCCATACATCTGCGCTGTCCATTGCAACATAAATCGGAACATCACCGATAATCTTAATGCCCTTGTCATTCGCATATGCCTTCAGTTCTCTCCACTGCTTGAAGAACAGATACTGCAACATCTGGTAGAACTGGATATCGTCAATATATTCCTCTCTCGCCTTGCTCATGGCTTCCGGCTTGCGGCGCTTGATATCCTCATCCCACTCAGACCATGAAACGCCTCCGTTGGCATTCTTCAGTGCCATAAACAGGGCATAGTCGTCTAACCACTCGCTCTCCTTCGAACAGAACTCCATGAAATCAGCCGGAATATCTGCCTTAAACCGTACAAATGCCTTGCGAAGCAATGCATATCTGGATTCGTACATTACTCCGTAATCTACATAGTTCTCGTTATCTCCCCATGCAAAGGAATTGCACTCCTTCTTTGTCAAAAGCTTATCCTGACACAGGAAATCTAAATCGATAAAATACGGATTGCCTGCAAAGCTTGAAAATGACTGGTATGGCGAATCACCATAACTTGTCTGGCAAATCGGAAGAATCTGCCAATAGTGCTGTGCCCCCTTCTCCAGAAAATCCACAAACTTTCTGGCAGTCTTGCCCATAGTTCCTATACCGTATGGTGATGGTAAAGAAGAAATTGGCATTAATACGCCACATGTTCTCATCGTTCACTCCTCCTAAAAAAATACTTTTGTATTGCATTTATCATATCATTCTTTTTCCTCAACTGCAATAACCGTTTTTATTTTTTAACTTGTAAAAATATATCCTCAATGCTACTATATTTTCTATAACAAATGAGGGAAAAAATCATGAAAGAAATCATTATTCACAAGCTTAAACACAATCTGAAGAGAGCCTATATTTCCGGCAAATGGGTTGTATTTGCAATCATCGTGGGCTGTATCGTCGGTGTATGCGGAACAGCCTTTTATTTTGCGATGGATTTTGCCACCAGTTTCCGGCTTGACCATCCGTGGATGATTCTGTTTCTTCCGGTCGGCGGTCTTATCATCGTGGGGCTCTATCACCTGTTTCACAACGAGAAAGATACCGGAACCAATCTGGTCATCTCCGCCATTCACTCCGGCGATGAACTGCCATTTCGCATGGCACCGCTCATCTTCGTTTCAACGGTAATTACCCATCTGTGCGGTGGTTCTGCCGGACGAGAGGGAGCCGCCCTGCAGCTCGGTGGAAGCATCGGTAACACTATCGGCCGTCTGTTCCGTTTTGATGAAAAGGACAAGCATGTCATGATCATGTGCGGCATGAGCGCCGCATTTTCCACACTCTTCGGGACACCAATGGCAGCAGCCATATTCCCGATGGAGATGGTAAGCGTTGGCGTCATGTACTACATCGCGCTCGTGCCGTGTGTCATCAGCTCGCTCATCGCACATGGAATTGCACAATATTTTGGCGTGACCAATGAATTATTTCTCATTGAAGATATTCCTTCCTTTGGAATCGTCTCCTCCGTCAAGGTATCCGTTCTCGCAATCCTGTGCGCTCTTGTCAGCATTCTGTTCTGCGTGACGCTGCACCAGTGCGAGGCTCTGTACAAAAAATTATTCAAAAATCCGTTTGTGCGTGTTGCAGTCGGCGGCTGTCTCGTGGTCGCTCTTACTTTTTTGGTAGGCAATCAGAATTATAACGGAACCGGAATCAACAATATTGAGCAGTGTATCAGCGGCACGGTACGTCCGGAGGCTTTCATCCTCAAGATTATTTTCACCGCCCTGACACTCGGCGCGGGCTTCAAGGGAGGCGAAATCATCCCGTCCTTCTTCACCGGAGCTGCCTTCGGCTGCCTGTTCGGCAACCTGCTTGGCTTCTCTCCGACGCTGTGCACCGCAATTGGTATGACCTCCGTCTTCTGCGGTGTCACCAACAGTCCGATTACCTCCCTGCTCATCAGCTTTGAGTTGTTCGGATATGACGGAATGCCGTATTTCCTTCTCTCGATTGCCTTCAGCTATATGCTGTCCGGATATTTCGGGTTATACCGCAGTCAGAAGATTGTGTACTCAAAATATAAGACGAACTACATTAATAAGACGACGCACTGAGGTTACATACATACATACATATATACATACGAATGAATTTGCATATTCTGCTACAGACACGCTCTCGCTCGAATCGCAACGTAGCGGTACTAAATTCGTAAAAAACACTCATTAAGTACCGACGTTGCTTACGGTCTGCAGTCAGAATAACAAAATTCATTCTTAGAAATACAAATATCTGCAATAAAAATGAAAAAGGTTCGATATCATGTTACTTTCGGATGATATCGAACCTTTTTTATATCATTTTGTATTAAGAAATATCTTTACTATTTGCTAATTGCAATAGTTGCAGACAGTCCCTTGACGGTAATCGGTTGTCTTGTGGTGTAGAGAGCCTCACAGCCTGCCGCATCGCCTTCTGCATATACCGCAAAATCAGCTTTTTCCGGCAAATCCAACGTGATGTCATAGTGGTTTGCATTGTAAACAACGAAAACCAGCTCATCCTCCATGCGGATGGTATATGCTACTACATTTTCCTGAGATACCTCGAGGAAACGGAGTCTCTTCGCTACCTCCTCGCTCTTTGCCATACGGAAAGCCTCATGCGATTTTCGAAGGGCGATGAGTCCTTCATAATAGCTGTTCAGTTTCGCGTACTTTTTCCGGTTGCCGTACT
This sequence comes from Agathobacter sp., assembly GCA_045120755.1. Taxonomy (GTDB): domain Bacteria; phylum Bacillota; class Clostridia; order Lachnospirales; family Lachnospiraceae; genus Roseburia. The sequence continues at coordinate 7,546 of JBGVFC010000084.1, forward strand.
TGATGCTGTTCGTGTACAGTGGAAGATTAAAGCTGTTCTCCGACAGAAGATTCGTACCCTCAATCGGCTTGCTTCTTGCAAATTCTTCACCCGACAGGAAGAACGGAATGCCCTGGGAGGTCATTACAATTGCCGCACAAAGGCGGTTCATCGCCAGACGCTCGGTCTCCGATACATCCGGTCTTGATACGGTCAGTTTATCCCACAGCGTCATATTGTCGTGGCAGCATACATAATTCACGACATCCTCCGGATTTTTTGCCCAAGGTCCCTTTGAATATTCATATGCCGCATAATCAATCTGCGGATGCTTTGATGCACCGACTACCGAATAGCGAACATCAAGTTCGGTATGCTGCTTGCCATTGGCAAAGCCGCACCAGTCATCATAGAAGACACTTCCGCGCACACCGTCCCGGATATCATCCGAGAATGCACCGACACCATTCAATTTGCCGATATTCTTCTTGAGCGCCCTCTGCTCCTCCGGCAAGGTGGAAGAGCCGCCCGTCCAGCCTTCTCCATATACAAGGATGTTCGGATTGATTTTGTGGAGCTCATCATAGACCTGCTGCATGGTTTCAATATCCAGAACGCCCATCAAATCAAAGCGGAAACCATCGATATGGTACTCTCTCGCCCAATAGCATACGGACTCTACAATGTATTTGCGCACCATCGGCTGGTCGGAGGCAACTTCATTGCCACACGCGGAAGCATCCGAATACCCACTCTCGGTTCTGCGGTAATAGTAATCCGGAACGGTCTTCTGGAAACAGCTATGCTCAATGTCATAGGTATGATTATATACCACATCCATGATAACACCAAGTCCCGCCTGATGAAGCGCCTGTACCATCCGCTTAAATTCGCGGATGCGCACAGCCCCATGGAACGGATCTGTGGAATAAGAGCCTTCCGGCACATTGTAATTGACCGGGTCATATCCCCAGTTATACTGCGGAATCTCCGGATGTGCCTCATCAATACTGCCGAAATCATAGGCCGGCATAATCTGCACATGTGTAATACCAAGCTGTGACAGATAATCCAGTCCGGTCGAAAGACCATCCGGACTTTTCGTACCGCGCTCGGTCAGTCCTAAGTATTTGCCGCGATGCTTTGCTCCGGAGCTCTTATCCGCTGTTATATCCGCAACGGAAATCTCACAGACAATCGCATCGGTAGGTTGTAAAAGCGCAGGTCCACAATCCTCCAAAAATCCATCCGGATTCGTCGAAACCAGATCCACAACCATGGAGCGCACGCCATTGACGCCTGCTGCTCTTGCATACGGATCTGCCGTCTCACGCTCAATCCCGTCAACTGTCACTTTGTATGTATAATAGGTGCCGTCCAAATCTCCTCTCTTCTGATAAAGCCAGGTGCCCTTCTTATCCTTAGTCATCAGGACCTGATCCATCAGGCAATCTCCATCCCCCTCACGGTAAAAGCATAGCGCCACCTTATCTGCGGTCGGCGCCCACAGACGGAAGGAGGTCTTCTCCGGCGTATATACCGCTCCCAAATCCGTTCCGTCATACACTTCAAACTGTTCCATAAAATACCTCACTTAAAAGTTTTCTCATAATATAGTATTTATATTATATTTGAAGAACTCAAATATGTAAACAAATTCTTCTAACAGATTCCAAGTATCCGTATATCCGAAGCAATTCAGCCCGCTCTATTCCCGATTATCCTGCGAAATGCCGGAACCATCTGTGCCGCTGCGACTGCTTTAACCAAATCCAGCGGCAAAAAAGCGGCAAATCCAACCGTAAGAGCGAGCTTCCAGTCTGCGTATCCGCTCGCCGGATAAAAGTGCAGGTACAGCATGCCGAAAAAATCAATCAGAATCACCCCAGCCACCGATACCAGTGTATAGCGGATTCGGTGATATTTTTTTCCACGGAACAGCGGTAACAGAAGTGCCACAACCAGAAAAGCAATGGTATAGCCGCCCCACGGATTCAACAGATACCCGACGGATGCTTTTCCGCCGATAAAGACAGGTACTCCTATAATTCCAAGCAGCATCCACACCACAACTACGAGCAATGACTCCTGCCACGAAAGGAGCAGCGCGATGAGAAGGAGCATAAAATTCTGCAGGGTAAGGTGCGGTCCTCCCGGAAGAGGAAGCGGAATGCTGATATATGCAGAAATCGCCAGAATGGCTGCAAACAGAGCCATCCTGACGATACTATGAATCGGGAATTGCTGTCTGGACATGAAAAATCCTCCTTTGTGTCTTACAACACAGAATATAGCAAACCCAGTTTTTATTGTCAACTCATTTTATTTTTTGGTTGACATCAATTATATTAAGTTTAAATACGAATGAATTTACTATTCCGATTGCAGACCGTTAAGCAACGTCGGTACTTAATGAGGCTTTTCATTCGGAAAGAGACAGAAATTCTAAGAATTAGAAGCCTCTATGAACTCTTCTAACTTGGCAAGCGCTTTGCCGCTGTCAATCAGTTCCGCTGCAAGCGCAATTCCCTCCTCCATGGAAGCTGCTTTGTCACCGATGTAGAGAGAGGCTCCTGCATTTAACAGCACCGTTGTGCGCTTTGGCCCCCGCTCTTTTCCGCTTAAAATATCACGGGTAATCTGTGCGTTCTCCTGCGGAGTGCCGCCAACTAAGTCTTCTCTTGTGCATCTTGCAAAGCCGAACTGCTCCGGACAGATTTCATATGTCCGGTAGCTGCCGTCCCTGAATTCGCACACCATTGTCGGTCCTGCTGCTGAGATTTCGTCCAGCTTCTCCCGGCCGAATACAACCATACCATTTTTGACACCAAGACTGCTAAGTACATGTGCCAGCGGCTCTACCAGCGATTCATCATATACCCCCAAAAGCTGCCGTTTTGGATGAACGGGATTCGTAAGCGGTCCCAAAATATTAAATACGGTACGGATTCCAAGCTCCTTGCGGATGGAACCGACATACTTCATGGATGTATGATATTTCTGTGCAAAAAAGAAGCACAAACCGGTTTTTTCCAACAATTCCACACACTTTTCTGGCTCCTGCTGAATGTTCACCCCAAGCGCCTCTAAGCAGTCTGCCGTGCCCGATTTGGAGGACGCAGCGCGATTTCCGTGCTTGGAGACCTTCATTCCTCCGGCGGCTGCGACAAATGCCGAGGTGGTAGAGATATTGAAGCTCTGCGCGTTGTCACCTCCGGTTCCGACAATCTCGAAGGTATCCATATCCCCTGCATCCACGCAAAGCGCGTGCGCTCTCATTGCAGCCGCACATCCGGCGATTTCATCCGTCGTCTCCGCCTTGGTGCTTTTGGTTGACAATGCCGCGAGAAATGCTGCATTCTGTGTCGGCGTTGTCTCTCCAGTCATAATTTCATTCATGACCGTATAGGCCTCGTCATAGCTTAAATCCTGTTTGTCTACAATTTTTACAATCGCTTCTTTAATCATACTTTTGCCCTTCCCTTCTGCTCATTCATACCACCCGGTTATATAGTACATTTTCAGCTATATGTCCGTTTCCTAATTGCACAGTGCATTCAATTCCTTCTTGAAGGTTCTTACATAGTCCGCAGCCGCTTCCGGTCTGAAATCATTTTCCCGCATCAGATTGATAAAATGCGAGCCTACAATCGCGCCATCGATGATATCCTTCATCGGTGCAACATCCGAAGCGGTCCGGATGCCAAATCCCATCAGCACCGGAATCTTTGACTGTGCCTTGACATACTTGAGATAATCGATGACCTCCTTGTGGAAATCCGCCTCCTGTCCGGTGACTCCCATGGAGGAAACACAATATACAAAGCCTCTGGCATCGTCCAAAATCATCGGAATCCTCTCTTTCGATATCGGGGAAACAAGCTGCAGCAATATGGTCACATCGGAGCTTTCAAGTGCCTTTTTCAGCTCGTCCTGCTCCTCAAACGGAAGGTCCGGAATAATCAGACCATCCACGCCTGCCTCATGGCATTTTGCTGCAAATGCCTCGATGCCGTAATGCACAACGGTGTTATAGTACATCATAAATACAATCGGCACTTCAAGCCCTTCCGCTCTTAATTCCTCCAGTGCTGCAAAAATTTTCCGCAGCGTCGCTCCTGCAAGGATGGCTTCATAGGAAGCCTGCTGAATCACCGGACCGTCCGCAATCGGATCGGAAAAAGGAATCCCCAGCTCAATGACATCAATTCCTGCCTGCTCCTGCGCGCGGATGATTGCCTTGGTTGCCTCCAAATCCGGCAGTCCCGCCGTAATGTAGGTAACAAATGCCTTTTCATTTTTTTCCTGTAACTTAGCAAATTGTTTTTCTATACGATTCATGTCATACCTCCTAATTCAAGTAGCCATTGCCTGCAAGATAATTGGAAATAGTATTCACATCTTTATCCCCGCGTCCCGACAGACAGACAATCATGGACTGTTCCTTCGTCATCTCTTTTGCCTTTTTCAGTGCATATGCGATTGCATGCGCGCTCTCAATTGCCGGAATAATTCCTTCCATACGCGTCAGCTCCATCAGCGCATCCATCGCCTCCGTATCCGTAATCGGAACATACTGCGCGCGTCCTGTATCATGCAGATACGCATGCTCCGGTCCCACGCCCGGATAATCGAGTCCTGCGGAAATCGAATGTGCCAACTGGATATTGCCGTCCTCATCCTGCAGCAGATACGAGCGCGTCCCGTGCAGTACGCCCGGAGTTCCCTTCGCCATGGAAGCGGCATGCTCATTTGTATCAATGCCTTTGCCCGCAGCTTCCACACCAATCAGCTCTACGCCCTCCTCGTCGATAAAATCCGCGAACATACCGATGGAATTGGAGCCTCCGCCGATACATGCCATGACAACATCCGGCAATCTTCCCTCCGCCTCATAGTGCTGTTTTTTCGCCTCGCGGCTGATGACGGACTGAAATTCCTTGACCATCTTCGGATATGGATACGGTCCGATTGCAGAGCCTATGATATAGAAGGTATCCTCTGCTGTTTTTGCCCAGGTACGGATTGCTTCATTGGTCGCATCCTTTAAGGTATTGCTACCGGATTCGACCGGAACCACCTTCGCGCCGAGCATCTCCATCCGCATGACATTCAGTGCCTGCCGCTGTACATCCTCCTTGCCCATATAAACGGTACATTCCATGTTAAAAAGTGCCGCTCCGGTTGCCGCTGCCACTCCATGCTGTCCAGCTCCGGTTTCTGCTATAATCTTGGTTTTTCCCATGCGCTTTGCCAACAGAATCTGACCAATTACGTTGTTAATCTTATGCGCTCCCGTATGGTTCAAATCTTCACGTTTTAAATAGATTTTGGTTCCATACTTCTCGCTGAGGCGTTCTGCATAATACAGCGGTGTCTCTCTCCCGACATACTGCTTCAGATAGTAGTGATACTGCCGCATAAATTCCGGGTCCCGGATTGCCTCCTCAAATGCCTCATCAATCTCATTCAACGTATTCATCAGGGACTCTGACACATACTGTCCACCATATTCACCATAATACGCTCTGCTGTTCATTGTTCTATTCCACCTTTCTTCTTAATCTATTGCTGCTTTTTCTGCTGTTCTTGCTGCCTGTACAAACTGTCCGATGCGCTTTTCTTCCTTGCCAAAGCTGCCCTCCACTCCCGAACTTACATCTACGATATCCGGTTGGTAAAATGCAATTCCCTCTGCCACATTCGCGGCATCCAGACCTCCGGCAAGAACAAATTTGCGTGCACCGATTTTTTTCAGGTGCCTGCTCTTTTGCCAGTCAAAGGGCCTTCCGCTTCCATATTCCGCTCCATCCACCACAATCGCTTCGATTTTGTCGGACAGTGCTTCCGGAAGTGTCTCCAAAAACGCCTGTTTTTGCAAAAATTCCTGCTCGTCGGCAATATTGAAGGCATACCAGACCGGAATCTCTGCGCTTTCTAGCACGGCTTCTGTCAGTTCGCGGTGTACCTGAAGGATATCAAAACCTCCCTCCTGTATCTGCCTTACCATCTGCACATCCGGTGATACCGTAACTGCCACCTTTTTTATCTCCGGCGACAGACACCGGGCAATCTCCTTCGCCTGTTCCATTGAGACATTCCGCTTACTTTTTTCAAAAAATACAAAGCCCGCATAATCCACCTGAAATTCATTCAGATATTGTGCTTCCTGCGGTCTTGTAAGTCCACAGATTTTTATTTTCATAGCACATCCTCCGCTCTTTTTCCCTTACGCCAGGGATTTCCAATGTCTTGCTAGCTCCCGCGGATTCTTTGCTTCCATGAATGCCCTTCCGATTAAGAAGCCGTCCACTCCGACCTCCTCAAGGAAGCGCACATCCTCATCCGTCATAATTCCGCTCTCCGCAATACACACCTTATCCTTTGGAATGTACGGGCGAAGCCGCCTGGTATTCTCCAGCGTAATCGAAAAATCCTTTAAATTGCGGTTATTGATTCCGACAATACGCGGCTCAATCCGAAGTGCCCGTTCGATTTCATACTCATCATGTGTCTCTACCAGCACATCCAACTGCAATTCCCTCGCGAGCTGGTAAAAATCCCGCATCTGCACATCATCTAAAATTGCCGTAATCAAAAGCACGGCATCTGCCCCGATTGCCTTTGCCTCGTAAAACTGGTATTCCGCAATCATAAAATCCTTGCGCAGAATCGGGAGCGGGGATTTGCACCGGATGTCCTTTAGGTAGGCGACATCTCCGCAGAAATGGTCTTCCTCGGTCAGACACGAAATCGCGTCCACGGAGGCATTGTACTCATCAATCCTCTCCATCAAATCAATCTGGCTTGTAATCTTTCCAAGACTCGGGGATGCCTTCTTGAATTCACCTATGATGGAAATTCCCGGTTTTCTCAAATTCTCATAAAAGGAAACCGCACCGTGCAGCGCCGAATAGCCTTCTGCGTAAGCTGACTTGGCCTCTGCGGCATCCCACGCCTTCTGAGCAGTCAGGGCACGCTCTGCCAGACGCCGCATATCCGCTTCGCTTACAGCCGCCTTCTGCACCGCCAACCTCTTTTTCTTATCTTCCACAATCTGGTCTAAAATCATATTTTTCTGCCTTTCTCCGTTACATCCTGTCATTAACGAAATTCTCAATCATCCTTTTTCCATGCTCTGTATAGATGGATTCCGGATGGAACTGCAGTCCGACCACCGGATAGTCCTTATGGCGGATTGCCATGATTTCGCCATCCGCGGTGCGAGCAAGTACCCGAAGGCAGTCCGGTAAATCCTCCTCCATCACTGCCAGGGAATGATACCTAGCTACCTTAATCGGTGAATCGATACCGGAAAAGATACTGCTTCCATCATGCTCGATGGAAGACTGCTTTCCGTGGAACAGCGCCTTGGCATAGCTGACAGTTCCTCCCAACGCTTCCCCGATACACTGATGTCCCAGACAGATGCCCAGAATCGGCTTTTTCCCGACAAATTCGGATACTACTTCCATGCAGATACCCGCTTCCTTCGGACTTTTCGGTCCCGGTGAAAGCACGATGCGGTCGGGATTTAATTTTTTGATTTCATCTATGGTAATCCTGTCGTTGCGCACCACCTGAATATCATCATCGAAAATGCCAATATACTGATACAGGTTATAGGTAAATGAATCGTAATTATCAATCAGTAAAATCATAAATTTTCCTCCTCCACCAGTGTCTTGGCAAGCGCCATCACCTTATTGCAGCATTCCTGATATTCGTTTCCGGCAACCGAATCTGCAACGATTCCGGCTCCGGCCTGCAGATAGACCTTATCCGCCTTTTTTATCATGGTCCGGATGGTAATACAGAAATCCATATCGCCGGAAAAATCGATATATCCGGTTGCTCCGCCATACAATCCGCGCCTTACGCTCTCCAGTTCGTCGATAATCTCCATCGCGCGGATCTTAGGGGCTCCTGACAGCGTACCCGCCGGAAGGAAGGAGGAAACCAGATCCAGTGGATGAAATTCACCCTTTTTGCGTCCCTCCACCATCGAGACAATGTGCATCACATGGGAATAATTCTGCACTTCCATGAACTGGGTAACCTTCACGGTTCCGAACTCGGAGATTCTTCCCATGTCGTTCCTTGCAAGGTCGACAAGCATCACATGTTCGGCACGTTCCTTCTCATCCTGCAGAAGTTCATCCTTTAGCAGTGCGTCCTCCTCCGCATCCACGCCGCGTCTTCTGGTTCCGGCAATCGGACAGGTATATACCCGGTTACCCTGCTGCTTTACAATCATCTCCGGAGAGCTTCCGATTACTTCAAAATCTCCATAATTGAAATAATACAGGTATGGGGACGGGTTCAATTCCCGAAGTTCCTTGTACAGCTCAAAACCATCCTGCTTTGTCTCAATCGTCCACCTCTGGGATAACACGGTCTGGAAGATATGTCCCTCCCGTATGTATTCCTTAATCTTCTCCACCTTTTTGCTGTACTGCTCCAGGGTATCGGATTTTTTGACAATCACACCGTCATGGACAAACGGACGGTCTGCCTTTCTGCTCTCCTGCTGTCTTGCACGCGCAATCAGGTCTGCGGCAAGCTCTAAGGATGCGGTTCTTCCTTCCTGACTGTCCTCCCCCAATACCACCGCGGTAAGTGTCTCCGCCACATGATCTACCACGATAAACCTTGTCATCAGCATCATCTGAATCGTCTCAATTCCAATCTCATCCGGGTTGTTATCCGGAAGCACCTCGGCATACCTTACAAAATCATATCCCAGATTGCCGACAAGACCTCCCGAAAAATTCAGTTCTTCATTGTCCTTGACAATCTCAAATTCACTGTAATATTCCTTCAGAAGTGCAAGCGGATTTCCCTCTCTGATCTCCTCACTTCCGTCCGCCTTCTGAATCACCAGCGAATTGCCCTTTGACGAGATGATCTCCTCCGGCTCCTCCCCAAAAAAGGTGTACCTGTCATAATTCTTGTCATAGCTTTCCAGCAAAAATCCCTTTTTTCTGCCGACCAGACTCTCGTACATTGCAGTCGGTGTCTCATTGACAATGCTTACGGTCTTCTTATACACACGCAATCTTCTCTTCATATCCTCATCCTCTCTTTCTGATAGAAAAAGTCCCTGACAAAACAAATAGTTCTGTCAGGGACGATTGTGTCGTGGTGCCACCCTTATTCATTGCGCCTGCTATGGTGTACTCTTCATGCGCGCAATGCCTGTCAGGCAATTAAAGCCGCATCTTGGATACATAAAAAGCTGATTCTCCTTAATCGGAAAATCAGCCACCAATTACGCAATCTCTGCGATACAGAAGCACTCTGTACAAGCACTTCGATATCTTGCCCTTGTAACGTAGGGAAACGGCTCTGCTACTATAATCACAAGGATTGGTTCACTTCGCATCTAACAAATCCATTCCATTCCGACTATCCTGCCTGCTCGCACCCCCGCAGGCTCTCTGTGAAGAATCATCCGATGTACTACTTTTGCTCAAAGATTTTATCTCTTTAACTTGCTAAAATGATATAACATAGTTTCGCTCTTGTCAACCCTAAAATTTCTATAATTATGGTTCAGCACGCGCCATTCGCAATCTCGCCCTTTGGGCTTCAAAGCTTGCTAACGCAAGCGGATTGCTCATATTCGGGCGCTCCGCTCATAACCAACTTCATGAGCTCATTCATGCGAGCATGATTCGCCCATTCAATTGGTTATGGCTGAACTGTTACTTTCAGCCTGCGTGATTTTCGCGCTCGCGCTGTGCGGCTCCAACCCGGATACGCTCCCGCTGCTTGATATGGACAAGCCTTGCTATGACATCCGAATTGCCCCTGATTCTGCAGCCCACATTGTATCTTCCGTCCTCAAGCTGCTGCACACGCGCAACAATCACGCTCACCTCATACTCCCGCTCTTCTTCCTGAAAACGCAACTGGTAAATCTTGCCCCGTTCCACATCATTTGCTTCCTTGATGATCAGTCCGACACCGCTCTCGCTGATATCCTTAACGAGGACATCAATTTTGTCTTTGCTTTTCGGTTCTTTTAAGGTTCCGTCCGCACCGAGCCATACCCGGAAATTTCCCCTGCGGTTGCAGGCAATCGCGCGCTTGGAAGAAACCACAATATGTACACTCCCGTAATCCGGCAGCCGGAGATTCATGATTTTGACATTTTCCCACGCATACGGATTCTCGTTCTGTATCAGAAACAGACGCATGGCGACATGCTCCCCTTCAAAACGGACCAGCCGCTCCTGCTCATGGATGGGATCACAAATACAATATATGATATTGCCCTCTTTGCGCTTTTTATTCAGAATTTCCAACCGGTCCTTGTCCACCTGTGTGGTAATATTGGACACCTTGGTCGGAAAACTAAGCTGCTTGGTGCCGTCCGTTGCTTCAAGCGCCACTTCCGTTCCTACGCTCAACTCATTGATAAACATATCGATTCCTCACTTGTATACAATAGTCCAACCCTCACCCACAACATTACTTCATCTTTTTCTTCTGCTGATGGGCTGCGATTCGGATATATAATGGTTGCGGCAGAAATCTTCCTGCTGTCATCGCCGCCTGCATCATCAGAGACGGTATAATGACCACCTTGCGCCGCTTCATCTGGTCAATTGCATAGTTAGCACAGTATTCCGGGGAGATGCCCTTTAAGGCAAATTCTACGCCAGCCACATCATTAAATTCCGTATCCACCGGTCCCGGACACAGACATCCGATATACACCGGACTCTTGTGCGCTCTCAATTCCTCCGCCACGGCCCGCGTCATACTGGTAACATACGCCTTGGTGGCATAATAGGTTGCCATGTACGGTCCTGCCGGCATAAGTCCTGCAGAACTTGCCACATTGAGCAGATAGCCTGCTTTTTGTTTTTCCATCTGCCTTAGCACCAGCTTCGTAAGAAAATGTACTGCCTTGATATTCACATCAATCATCTTCAGTTCCTTGTCCACATCCTGCTCCAAAAAGTAGCCGCAGTCCCCGAATCCGGCATTGTTAATAAATACAGCAATTTTTTTGTTCTCGATAAACTTAGCCAGCCGCAGACACTCCATGGATTTGGATAAATCTGCTTCCACAATCAGACATTCCAGCTCCTCATCAATTCCCTCATGGATGACTCTGACCAATTCCTCCAGGCGGTCACGCCTTCTTGCCACAAGAATCAATGGATAGCCCTCGGCTGCAAGCCTTTTTGCAAATTCACTTCCGATTCCCGCACTCGCGCCGGTAACTACTGCATATGCTTTTCTCTTTTGTCTCTTCATATCAACACGCCTCCATTTATTGTACCCGGTTCGCCGGATTTACAGTTCCGTTCCAAAAATCCATTGCATTGTCCAGAGTTGTCTGACTGATTGCACTAAGCGCCTCTTCCGTAAAAAATGCCTGATGCGACGTAACAATCACATTCGGAAAAGATAACAGCCTTGCAACAATCGAGGATTCCAAGATGTCATCCTCGCGATTTTCAAATACATTCTCGCGCTCCTCCTCATAGACATCCAGACCGACACCGTGAAACCGGTGTTCGCGGATTCCTGCAATCAGGTCATTGGTATCGACCAGTTCCCCTCTTGAGGTGTTAATGAACACTACATCCTGCTTCATCTGTGCAATGCTTTTTTTGTTAATCATATGATAATTCTCTTCGGTAAGCGGACAGTGCAGCGAAAGCAGATCACTCTCCCGTATTACTTCTTCCAGAGATTTGTATTCGATAAAATCCAGTGACTCGTTGGGATACTTGTCATATGCAATCACCCGCATCCCAAATCCCTGACAGATGCGCGCCATCGCCGAACCAATCTTGCCGGTTCCGATGATTCCTGCAGTCCTGCCATAAAAATTGATTCCCATCAATCCAACCAGACTGAAATTATTCTCGCGTACCTTGATGTATTCTTTGTGAATCCGGCGGTTGACCGCCATCGCAAGCGCCATTGCATGCTCTGCCACCGCCTCCGGTGAATATCCCGGCACGCGGAGGATGGTAATCCCCTTTTCCCGTGCTGCCGCCAAATCCACATTGTTAAAACCGGCACAGCGCATCAGAATCAGCCGCACGCCGCCCTCACTTAGAATTTCAATAACGCTTCTGCCCAGCACGGAGCTTACAAAGGCACAGACTGCATCATATCCCTCGGCAAGCCGGGCAGTCTGTTCGGAAATATCCGCGGTCAGATAATCAATCTCCACCTGGGAATATGCGCCCCGCATCTGCTCAAAGGAGTCTTTATCGTATGGTTTTGCATCATAAAATAGAATTTTCATATATTCGCCACCTCACACAATTAGCTTGTGCTTTTTCGGGCGAAAAATACCTATTTACCTGCAAAACGTACAATCAGCATAACGATACCCAGTATCGTCAGTATAATTCCGGTCAGCCGGTTTAACGTCTTTGCCTGAACCTTATTGGCTATAAACGCCGCAATCTGCGCAAAAATCAAGGTAAATCCAATACAGAGTCCCAGACAAAGCCAGTCGATGACCATGTCATACTGCTGTACGCCAATCACAAAGTGACTGACAGCTCCAAAAAGCGCAGAAAAAATCATAATAAAGACGCTGGTTCCCACCGCCGTCTTCAGTTCATAGCCAAGTACCACCGTAAGAACAAACAGCATCATAAGTCCGCCGCCGGCACCCATGAATCCGCAGATAAATCCAACATAGATTCCGCAGACGACCGACTGGATGAACCTGGCGCGGGGACTCTTTTTCTCTAAGGACTCCCTGGTCTTTGTTACCGGACTTATGATGAATTTGAGTCCCAGACAGGTCGTCATTACAATGGTCAGATTTCCCATCGCCATGCTCGGAACGAAGGTAGCGACAATACTTCCAACTATCGTCATGATAAGCACCGTCACCATCATAACCACACCGTTTTTGATATCCAGATTTTTATTTTTTCCATATGTATAAGCACTGGATGCACTCGCTAAAACATCACTTGCCAGCGCAATACCGATTGCCTGATAGGCATCCATCCCCAAAAACGTAACCAGCATCGGACTGATGACCGTCGCAGCGCTCATTCCCGCAAATCCTGTGCCAAGTCCGGCACCTGCGCCTGCCAAAAGACACACAAAAAATTTTACCCAGAAGTCTTCCATTGTAACACACACCTCTTACTTCGCTTTATCAAAGCGTTTTCCTTTTTGAGCCGCCTCAAGCTCCTTGCGCTTGATATACAGCTTGCGGTATTTTACTCCGCACAGATAATCGGACTGCATACTGTAATATACATTGTGATAGGAAAACAAAAAGGTATTGCCTAAATTGATGTACTCGGTTCCCTCCATCTCCGTGTATAAGAACCGGTAATCTCCGATGTACATGCCTTCGCGGTCCGCTGTCAGGGTTCCCGTCATAAGGTCCGTCTGTGTATGGTCCGTATGAATCTCGCTTAAGGTAACATTCTCATTGCGGTATCCGAATACATAATCAGGGTCTGCATACTGTTCCTCAAATACCTGTTCTTCCCAGTCCACCCACTTCGGAACCGTCGGATACACTACATGCTTACCGGAAAACATACCATATTCATCATATACTGCCTCCATATCACAGGCTTCGCACCAGAAACGGTTGTCCTTGCTCCGAATCGTCTCAAAGCCGCCGCAGTGCGGACACATATATAAAATATTCTCAATTCCCTCTGCCAGACGCTCTCCCGTGTATTTTTGCGGATTTTTCTCCTGCGTCTCATAAGCATCCTCGTGCAGATCCCTGCGGATAATGGCATTGATTTCCTCAACAGACATCTTTTCAAGTTCCTGTGAAGAATACACCTTCACAACGGCACCGGAAATCGGACCCCTTCGCCAGGTCTTTGCCCATCTCGGCTGAACAAAGTATCCGCCCTGCATATGGAAA
>JBGVFC010000085.1:0-33499 GCA_045120755.1 Agathobacter sp.
TCCGATGGAGGCTGCCGGCTTATCCTTCCGTCTGAGGAGCGTCAGGAGGATGTCATGCATCTGATCTACAACAATATCAAGGCGAATAAAGCACCGGAGATGGAGCGGTTTGAGAATGTTGTAAAAGAGTTGAAAAATGCCGGTGCAGAGGTTATTATTTTAGGGTGTACTGAATTGTCTGTGATTCGCCGGATGTGCGGGCTTGATCAGGGATATCTGGATGCGATGGAGCTGATGGCCAGATGTGCAGTCGAATATTGCGGACGATTAAAACCGGAGTATAAGGATATTATCAATCAATCAAAGGAGAATTAACATGAAAAAGAGAGTATTTGCATTATTAGCAGCATGCACAGTAACAGCAGCACTTGTCTTAGGAGGCTGTGGACAGACGCAGACGACACCGGATTCCGGCAATACGACCGGCAATCAGGGCGCTTCCGCAGATGACGGGCGGACAGACAGTGACGGTGTTACGCAGGGATACATGTTCGAAAGCAACGGAGTGAAGATTGCAGTTGATGTGGACATGAACGAGATTAAGGATTCGCTTGGCGAACCAAAGAGCGTATTTGAAGAGCCAAGTTGTGCAGCACAGGGAACGGCATATCTGTATTCTTATTCAGGATACGAGATTAACACCTATCCGGACGGAGAGTTAAACCGGATTGCCTACATCTTATTGAAAGATGATACGGTAGCTACCATGGAGGGCGTTGATTTATCCATGACAAGAGAGGATGTCATTGCAGCTTACGGGGATGATTATGAGGGTGATGACAAGAAAATTTCCTATGAGAAGGATGGCATGACACTGAATTTTATGTTTGACGGGGATAGTATTATCTCGATTGAGTATGATTCCGGTGTATTGAACTAAACGCTGAACTGTTACATGTATACAAAGCAGAGAAACGGTGGTTTCTCTGCTTTTTACAGATTCTTACTGATAGAATGCAATCAGAAGATCAAGGAGCTTTTGGCGATTCTTAAAATTGCTGGTATAGATGGTGTGTCTGGAATCCGGAAAGGAATAAAAAGAAGCATTTTCTAACCTGCGGAAAAATTTTTTCTGTGGGCGGTTTACTACGGTTGTATCCAATCCGGCGCTTAGAATAAGTGTCCGAGCGTGAATAGCTTTGGTTGTCGCAGGGGAGAGCAGGTGCTTCTCGACACACATGGCCTCATACATCCAGCGGTTGGTGCAGGTACTGTTCTGATAAGCAGTATCCCTACAGCGGATATCCAGAAAATGCGCATATCTTGCAGGGCTTGTATCATTGGATGTGGCAATCGGAGCATTCGGATTGAAGGCAGGTGACTTTGGGAAACCGGCATCCCAGCCGTTTTTTTTCGCGCACAGGGCAGCATAACATTTTACAATGCAGGCCGGTATATGGTGGGTACAGGGACGAATCATCGGGGATGACAGCACCGCCCTGGATACCGCACAGTCCGGCGTGGCAAGGTAATATGCGGCAATCGCACCACCCATGGAATGGGAATACAGATAGATGGGAAGATTGGGTGCCTGCTGCATTACAAGCTGTGTGATGATACAGTCCAGATCCTGTACATAATCCTCAAATGCATTGACATGGGACAGCGATTCATTGCTGACCTGGCGGCCGGATTTGCCGTGCCCCCGCATGTCATACAGGAAGATATTGTATCCCTGATTGAGCAGATACCATGCCAGTTCGTAGAATTTTTGATAGAATTCCGTATATCCATGCAAAAAGACAATGGATGCTTTGGCTGATTTGGCAAGTATGTATTCATAGGCGAGTGGAAGTCCGTCAAAGCCCGGCAGCATTCCACGGTTGGAATAATGGGCAATTGTCTGCTCAATCTGCCGGATTTTGTCCGGGTAATCCTCCTCCTGTATCATTGCTATGTTCGGATTGGGTGAAAAATACATAATTAACCTCGTTCGTATAGATTTGCTGGATATATTTTACCACAAAATACACATGATTGGAGATATTTATGAAAAAAAGTACCACAAAGACAAAAAAGACCTTGCGCATCATAGCTATTGTTCTTCTTGTATACCTGCTTAGTCAGGTGGTGATGACCAAGATTATCTATGATGCCGTTTTTCCGCGCTATGATTTCACACCGGAGAAACTGGACGTTGCATTGCAGGCGATGGTGGATGAACGCGAGCTGGTTTCCTTTTACAGCGGAGAATATGAGCTGCAGGGATATTATTATACAGCCTCTGAACTGCAGGCAGATTCGGTTGTTGTGATTGTTCCGGGACTGAATGCTGGTGCGGATGAATATCTGAATCAGATTGCGTATTTTGTCTCGGATGGTTTTGATGTATTTGCCTTCGACAGCACCGGTACCTGTGGCAGCGAAGGAAAGTCGGAGATTGGCTTTTCGCAGGAGGTTTATGATCTGGATGCAGCGCTTGCCTATATTGGGCAGTCCTATGATTATGAGGATGTTTTTCTGTTCGGACACAGCAGAGGCGGCTATTCGACTTGCGCGATGTTAGACGGGGAACACAACTTGTCTGCGGTCGCGTCTGTTTCCGGCCTTAACAGCGCGATGGAAGCAGTCATGGGCCTGTCAGGCAACTATGTCGGCAAGCTGGCGTATGCCAACTATCCACTGCTCTGGCTGTACCAGTGCATACTTTTTGACGTTGAGACAGTGCAGATATCCGCAGAAGAATGCATCAATAGCGACAATACGCCGGTGTTGATTGTTCAAGGAACACAGGATGATATTGCACCGATGGATGCGTATTCGATTTATGCACATAAGGACGGAATTACTTCCGGACAGGTGGAATATTATCTGTGTGACAAAGAGGGGCAGAATGGTCACACAGATTTGATGTATGATGAGGCGGATGGTTCTGTTAATACAGAACTTATGGAGGAGATTTGTCAGTTTTATCATGAGAACGAAAGATAAATAAGGGGATAGGGAATGTTTGTTGTATTGATTCCGGCATATAAGCCGGATGGTGAATTAATTAAGCTGGTAGAGAAGCTGAGCCGGTATCAGCTTGGGATTTTGGTGGTGGATGACGGAAGCGGAGCGGAATATGAGAACGTGTTTGCAGAAGCGGAAAGATATGGAACAGTCATACATGCGTCTTCGAATGAGGGAAAGGGTGCTGCCTTAAAACGGGGAATGTGCGCGATAAAGGAGTATTTTCCGGATTGTACACATTTTATTACTGCGGATTCGGACGGACAGCACAGTGTGGAAGATATCATCCGGGTGAGGGAGCAGCTTGCTGAAGGGGCAAAGATGGTTCTTACCGTGCGGGATTTTGCCGGAAATGTTCCTGCAAGGTCGCGCGTGGGCAATTGTCTGTCCCGCTGGGTATATACGCTTCTGACGGGGCATTATCTGATGGATAACCAGTCGGGACTGCGCGGATATTCCATAGAACAGATGGAATGGCTTAAGCAGGTCAAGGGTGAGAAATACGACTATGAAATGAATACGCTGTATTATGCGGACAAGCTTCATATCAAAATGAGTACGCTGCCAATCCACTCTATCTATATTGACGGCAACAAATCCTCCCATTTTACACCGATACCGGATACCCTGCGCATATACAGGCGGCTGTTTTCCAGCGCAGCATCCTCCCTGCTTACAGCGCTCTTGTGTCAGCTCATGGTCATCGGGCTTACCGTCTGTCTGGGGTATGATTTCTGCTATGTTACGATACCGCTGATTGGAGCAATATGCGGGGTGTTCTGCATGATTGGCAACGGAATCATATTCTGCAAGGTTCGCTACAAGGATGCATGGTGGACGCTTCTGTATATGGCAATCCGGTTTTGTATCTATACGGCAGCATGTGTGATTGCTTCCTTATGCTTCCCACAGATTCCGCTCTGGCTTGTGTTTGATGTTACTGCAGTCTGCGCAGGAATCGGAAGATATTATTTTCATAAGAATACAACTATAAAGAAACAAAAAAATAAATAAAAACATAAAAAACATAAAAAAGCAGGCGGCCTGATTCCAAGCCGCCTGTTGTTTTTCTATTCAATTGCCATGATCATATGGTAAAGCTCCTGATTACCATCGAGAAGACCAATCTCCATCAAAGGGTATCTGCTTAAGATACGGTCATAAAATTCTTCTTTGTCTGCATCCGTTACGGCGCTTCCACAGAATACCGTGATAACCTGTTTATCCTGTGCGTTCGGAAGATTTTCGAAAAGTGTAACTGCTGCGTCCACAATCGAAGTGGAATCTGAATAAAAGCAGTTCTGGGTAAGGCCGATGTAGTGTCCCTGTTTAATTTCAATGCCATTTAACTTTGCATCTCTGGTAGCCGTTGTCACATAGCCGGTCGTCACATTCGGCAGATAATGTGTCATCTCATGTACGACTTTTTCAATCGAATCCAGCGACAAATCCATCATGGACAGTGCGGAGTATCCTTCGGCTATGGAGCTGGTAGGAATCACACGCACATCCGCATGGGAATACATCTGTGCCGCCTGGTTCGCGGTCAGGATGATGTTGGAATCGTTCGGCATGACAATAATATAATCTGCATCCAATTGCTCGAAAGCGGAGATAAAAGCTTTGGTGGAAGGATTGTTGGTCTGACCACCCTCGATGATGACGGAGACACCGCAGCCGAGGAAATAGTCTTTGATGCCCTGACCGGTTGCGACGGCAACCACAGCATAGCGCGTATGTGCAGAGATCTTGCGGACCTTGACCGCAGGTTCGTCCCCGGAATGGAAGTGCATCGTTTCCGATTCCTCCTGAAAACTGCTGCTGTCAATTTCTTCCCCGAGCAGGGCGGACTGCATACCCTCAAATACACAGAGCAGTCCGGCACCGCCGCTGTCAACGACTCCGGCGTCCCTTAGAACAGGAAGCAGATTCGGTGTGTTCATGAGGGAAGTGCGGAAAGCATCGGTCAAAAGCTGAAAGCACTGCTCAAAATCGCCGGATTCCTTCACTGAGGACTCATTATGTATCCCTTCACGCATCACAGTAAGCATCGTGCCCTCCGTGGGCTTAGAAACAGAGGTGTAGGCACGCTTCATGCCGTTATCCAGCGCCTCGATAAACTCCTGTGGTGTGAGTGATTCTTTGCCTTTTGTGTATTCGGCAATGCCGCGGATGTACTGTGATAAAATAATACCGGAATTGCCGCGGGCATTCATCAGGGATCCTCTCGAAAAGGACTTCATCATTTTCCCGACAGATAATTCGTCTTCGGTGGCTGTCTCCAGTCCTCCGCGGAGCGTAGCGGTCATATTTTTGCCGGTGTCTCCATCCGGAACCGGAAATACGTTTAGTTCATTGATTAAATCGATGTTCTGCATTAAATTGCTATATCCGTTTGACAACAGATGGTACAGCGTTGCGCCATCCATGACGGTAGTACTCATGTTGTGTTTCCTCCTTCGGTAGACACTGATTTATTTGTCTTTGATGGAAGAACAGATTTCATCCATAATTGCTTTTTCTCTTACCATATCCTTGGAAACGGGCTCACCCTTGTAGAAGCATGCACACAGACCAGGTCCGATGTTAGCGCCGCAAGCCATTCCCACATCGTTCATGATAATCTCCTTCGGTGAGAACTTTTCCTGAACCATATCGGCAAGTGTCTTGGCAAGCTCCGGTCTAAGAGAGTGTGCGATAAATAAAATCTGTTCCTGCGGATTAACGATGGTTTTGTCAATGTATGTGATAATTGCATCGAGGGCGTCGCGGCGGCCTTTTAATTTGCCGATGACTTCACATAATCCCTTCTCATTAAAATCAGCGAGCAGATTCAGTCCAATCATATTGCCGAAAAATGCCTTGAAATTCGAGATACGTCCTGTCTTGACCAAAAAGAAGAGGTCGTCCATGGTACCCATCTGATGAATTTTGTATTTTTCCTCCTCGACATAGGCAACAGTCTCATCGAGGGTGGCTTCCTCCAGACGCTTTGTTGCTGCGGAAATCATAAGAAGTGCAAGCGAGGTCGAGTAGCGGAGCGAGTCGATAACTTCCACGCGGCGGTCCGGATATTTTTCTTCCATATCCTTCTTCACAACCAGACACGCATCGTAGGTACCGGATAAGCTCGAGGATAAGCAGATGCACAGGATATCCTGTCCGGCAGAGAGGTATTTCTCAAAGGTGGCTGCAATATCACCAATCTTAGGTGCTGCGGATTTATAGAGAGCCTTGCGTCCCTTCATGGAAGAGAAGTATTCTTCCGGTGTCATATCACTCCAGTCAAGGTCGGCAGACGCCTCATGTCCATCCGGAAAATATAATACGCCTCTGAGATAGTCTGCAATATCAAAACGCTCGCGAAGCTCTGCGTTTAAATCACATCCGGTATCGGAAATAATAACAAAATTACTCATATAAATTCTCCGTTTCGTTAGTTATATACTATTGTAAATAGTTCCATCTAAAGATACCATATGAAGGTTCTTTTTTCAACTAATACATTGCAAACAATGTTATCTTTTGTTATATTTAATAAGATGTGTCAAAGTGCAAAAGTCCATTGCCACAGGCTGTTTTATATGGATTTTGCGAATATTTCAGACAAAAGAGGAGAAAAGTTATGAATCCATATTGGGTGATTGCAGGGATACTGCTGTTTCTTGCGGCAGGAATCGTTGTGATGATTTGTATGACCATGCCGATTGCACAGAAGGTGTATGAGGCGATGTTGGTGAAGACAGAGCCGGACAAATGGCTTCGGGAATGTTCGGCACCGGAGAATGAAGAACAGGTACAGATGTGGGAGGATGGCTGCAAGTGGGCAGAAGAACACCGCGCAGTCATGCAGGAGGTCGATATCGTCCATGACGGTCTGCATCTGTACGGGGAATACTATGATTTTGGCTCCAAAAGCTGCGTGATGATACTTCCGGGGCGTGGGGAATGCTTAAAGTATTCCTATTATTTTGCCAGACCGTATGAAGAGCTTGGGATGAATGTGTTTGTGATCGACCAGCGTGCACATGGGAAGAGCGATGGAAGATACAATACCATAGGTGTCAAGGAGCATCGGGATGTGATTGAGTGGATTCATTTTTTGGAGCATACTTATGGAATTGAAAAGCTGTGGTTTCACGGTATCTGCATCGGTTCTGTTTCGGCAATCCTTGCGTCCATCAGCGGAGAGTGCCCTATTATACAGGGTATGGTCTTAGAGGGAGCATTCGTATCCTTCCGTGAGACCTTCAAACGACATATGCAGGAGCTTCATAAGCCTGTGATTCCGGTCTGCGACGAAGTGATGTATGACCTTAAAAAGTACGCGGATGCGGATACCGGAAAATACGCTCCAATCCGTCTGGTAGACCAGATTACGGTTCCGGTTTTATTCCTGTTCGGGAAAAAGGATGTTTTTTCCATCCCGAAGAAGAGTGTGCAGCTTGTGAATAAGTGCGCCAGCCCACAGAAAAAGCTGGTGTGGTTTGAGGAGGGAGGACATTCCCATCTCCGCATCAATAACACAGAAAAATACGATCAGGCAATTATAGATTATGTAAGAGGGATAGAGTCATGAATCGAAGAGAGATACTGGAACTTGTTGCTGATAACAGCCGCCGCTTAGAGCAGTCGGCTCACAATTTTGAGGCAATCTATGAGCTTATGTTCCGTTTTACGGACAATGTGCTTGCAGAATACAATGACGGCTTTCGCATACAGCGCTGTACATACGGCCAGGTCAGGCAGCAGATTGAAGAGGTGTCGTCTGCCCTGTATGAGAAAATCGGTGCAACGCACCGCTATGTAGCACTTGAGATGGAAAACTGTACGGAATGGATTGTTGCATTCTGGGCAATTCTGCGTAGCGGCAATAAGCCTTATCTGGTCAACTGCCGCCATCCACAGAAGCTGGCGGATGAAATTTGTAAAAGCCTGGAGATTGAATATGTCATTGGAATAGTACATACCGGTATTTCTGCAAAGTTCATTGATTTTCATTCACTTACGGGAGGAAAACCGTTTGCGGGGGATTTTGAGAATGAGATTGCCCTGTCTACCTCGGCAACCTCCTTAAAGGGTGTTGTATGCTTCTATTCTGGCAGAGAATTGTCAGCACAATTGTTAAATACAGAATTAATTTTATCGGAGAATAGGAGAATCAGCAGGTTCTATCATGGAGAATTGAAGAATCTTGCATTTCTGCCGTTTTATCATATCTTCGGACTGGTGGCGGTATATTTCTGGTTTACCTTCTTTGGCAGAACGCTGGTATTTCTGCGGGATTATGCACCGGATACGATACTTGCAACGGTGCGTAAGCATGAAGTGACCCATATTTTCGGAGTCCCGATGCTGTGGCATACCATCGAAAAAGAAATTTTAAAGAAATTGAAAAAGGAAGGCCCGAAAACGGAGCAGAAATTCTACAAGGGTCTTAAAATCTGTACGGCGCTGCAGAATGTATTTCCTTATTGGGGAGCAACGCTGTCAAAGAAGATTATGCACGAGGTGACAGATCAGATTTTTGGACCAAGCGTGCAGTTCTGTATCAGCGGTGGAAGCTATATCCGGACCTCTGCGCTTGAACTGTTCAACGGAATTGGTTATCCCCTCCACAATGGCTATGGCATGAGCGAGATTGGTATTACTTCGGTCGAACTGAGAGACAAACCGAAGGAGCGCAACTTAAGTTCCGTCGGACATCCGATGAAAAGCGTGGAATACCGGATAGGAGGCAGGGGGACTCTTGAGGTGCGCGGTGCTTCCATCTGTAATGCAATCATGAAGGATGGGCAATATCAGAAGACCGGAGACTGGTTTGACACCGGAGATGTGATGACACTTAACGGGGACTATTATTATATCAAGGGAAGAATGGGAGATGTCGTAATCGGAGAGAATGGGGAGAATATCAATCCGGATGTCATCGAGCAGGTATTTCAGCTCCCGGATGCGGCAGCTTTTTCCGTTCTCGGTCTTGCCGAAGAAGGAAAGACGGAAGAACGGCTTAGTCTGATTGTAAGCATCAATAAGTTTTTGCCGTTTGCCCGTATCGAGCAGATGATGGCGCAGATTTACGAGCAGAACGAACAGCTTCCGATGATTACGCGGATTCAGGACTTTTATTTTACCTATGATGAACTGGCTCCGGCGACTGCCATCAAGGTCGGACGCAAATATGTTCTGCGCGGACTGGAGAACGGAACCATTCAACTGATTCCGTTTTCGGATATGAAACAGCAGGCTTCCCGGCAGGAGGATGCCACTATCAATCCGGAACTTTTTGCAAAGGTGCGTGACATTGTTTCCGCGGCACTTGGCGTGGAGCCGGAACAGGTACAGGAGAATTCCCATCTGTTGAATGATTTTGGTGCGACCAGTCTGGAGTATTTTGCAGTGCTTTCCGAATTGGGCAAAGAATTCGGCATTGCCGCAGAGGATGGGGAAGAACAGTACCGCTATACGGTGCATGATATCTGTACCTATATTGAACAGCATGTTTAAATATAGAATACACCATTTTTTGTGTTGTTAAATTGATGTTTAATTTATACCGAGAAATTATACCTGCTGTGCAGGCAACCGGAGATATAAAATGAGCAAAAAACATAAGCTGAATAAACCATTTTTGATATTTACCAAGATAACCGGTATTTTAGGAGCTGTAATCCTGTTTAAACCCAAAATCTATTATGTGAACAAAGAGCGACAGGGACGCAAACTGCACGGTCCCTGTATTCTGATGTCCAATCACACCTCGCTGATGGATTTTGTGCTGTATATGCTGGTATTTTATGACAGTACGATGCATTTCTGGATGGCGGAGATTTTATTTAAAAAGAACAAATTATTCTCATGGCTTTTATATTCGTTGGGCGGGATTAAAGTGGACCGGCAGCAATATCAGCTGGGATTTATCAGTGAATCGCTGGAGGTACTGGACCGCGGAGGAATCCTTGGGGTATTCCCGCAGGGACGCCTTCCGGTAAATGGCAGGCCGTTTCCCTTCCAGCCGGGGATTGTCATGACTGCACTAAAAACCGACGCACCGATTATTCCGGTATATACGGACGGCAATTACGGAATCGGAAAAGGTGCACATGTCATGATTGGTGAGCCGATTGATATCCATGCACTGTGCCGGGAAGAAAACCCTTCTTTGGAGGAAATCAAACGTCTGACACAGATACTGGAGGAGCAGACCTATGCACTGGGGAGAGAATTAGACAAAAGAATGGAGCAGATCTCACAACATGGCAGGTAAAATCATAGATATCCGAATGCTTCCGATGGACCTTGCCCGGCTGGCAATTTTTCCGTATATATTGTTTCACAGGGTGTCCTATCGCTATGCAGGGAACAAATTTCATATCAAAAACGGAGCAATTATTGTTGCCAATCATACCTCATTCGGTGACCCGATTATGCTCGCAAGCTGCTTCGGCTACCGGAGAGTACAGTATCTCGCCGGTGAGGTCACGATGAATACACCGATTCGCCGCTTCTTCATGAAGGGACTGGGCTGTATTAAGGTGGACCGGACGATTACGGATCTGAATGCAATGCAGGAATGCGTCCATGTACTTGAGGAAGGGCGTTTGCTGGCAATGTTTCCGGAAGGCGGTCTTCAGACTGGGGAGAGCTTAAAATCAATCAAGTCCGGCGCTGCCTATCTTGCCATCAGTGCACAGGTGCCGATTGTTCCGGTCTATCTAAGCCGCAAGACGCACTGGTATCAGAGGCGGACTGCTGTCATTGGAGAACCGGTTTGCTGTCCGCAGGATTCAAAACGCACCTACCCGCGCAAAAGTGATATTCTGCAGATGTCGGAACAATTGCTGGAAAAAATGCGCCAGTGCCAGAAACTGTGCGAAGACATACAGAAGTAAGAATGGAAGAGTATCTAATGAAGTGGAAAGAAACAGAACCAAAACAAGGGGATATTGTAAGAGTTAAATTACAATTTTATTATCATTACGGTTTGTATGATGATGCGCAGCATGTGATTGCGTTCGGACTTCCGGATAATTCCGGCATACCACGGGATGAGATTGCGGTGGTTGCGACAGATGTACAGACATTTCTGCACGGCGGCAATATCGAGACGGCGCAGCTTAGTCTGGGTGAGAGATTAAAGAGACACTCTGTCTCTGAGACACTTCGGATGGCTTATGACAGGGTGGGAGAGACAGGGTATCATCTGCTTAAAAATAACTGTGAGCATTTTGTCAATGAGTGTGTGTTCGGAGTGCATAAATCGGACATGGCGGACCCGTTGGCGGAGCGCCTGTTGTCCAATGGTAAATAACTGCGATTCATTCGGTGACAAATCGAGGAAGATTTGGAAATTTGTGAAACAGCAATACATACATAAGAGGAGAAAACGGCATGAATATTGGGTTGGTTTTGTCAGGAGGAATGGCAAAGGGAGCACTGCAGATTGGAGCATTAAAGGCGCTCAATGAATATATTCCACGGGAGGAAATCAAATTTATCAGTTGTGCTTCCATCGGCGTGCTGAATGGATATGCGTATCTGATGAACCGGCTTGATGAGGCGGAGGAAATGTGGCGCAGCGCGTGCAGTGACGATACCAGACAGTTTATCAGCCAGATTCTTCGCAGCAGCCTGCTCCAGAAAGATATCAAGGAATTATATAAGCAGGGGGATGAGGTGGATAAGGATTTTTATGTGACACTTCTGGACATGAAACATGAGTCGATTGTTTATAAAAACATGAAGGGTGTCCGCTCCGGGCATTTACCGCAATATCTGAAGGCAAGTGTGGCAATGCCGTTGTACAATAAAGCGGTGAAGGTCGGTAATATTTCTTATTATGATGGTGCGATGGTGGATAATATTCCAGTCTATCCTCTGATGGCACATGATCTGGATTATGTCGTCTGTATCTACTTTGATGAACATAACTACCGGTTTGAGAATACGGAGTTTGACAACAGGGCACTGCAGATTACTTTTCCGGTTGAAAATGTACTCAAACAGTCCATGGTTTTTTATCAGGATAGTATTGAAAATATGTTGGAAAAAGGATATAATCATACCAAGTATTTGCTCAATGCGATGCTTGGTGACCGGTATGATGACCTTGATTATGTTTACCAGTCCATTCAATACCGCAAGGCGGAGATGAAGGACAGCAAGCTGCGTATCAGCGGGGACATGATTGTTACTAACATCAATAAGGTCGCACAGAAGTTGGCACGAAGGAAAATCGTTGTATAGGAGGGTTTGGCTTATGAAGAAGACATTGAAGCTGGTTGGTATTATTACGGGAGCAATTGCAGTGGTTTCAGCTGTGATTGTAGGATGGCTTTATTTTGAAGAAATTTGCGAGTTCTTCAAGAATAAAATAGCGAAGAAGGAAGCATAATTTATATTTGACATTAAATGCTGAAGTGCTATACTTTTTATGAAACTTTTATTTTTTAAAGGAGGTTATTCAAATGGATAATCAGAATTATTATCAGCAGCCGGCACCTCAGCAGCCTGAGGGCAAAGGTAAGGCAATTACCAGTATGGTACTCGGAATCTGCTCCATCTGTTTTATGTGCGGTGGTCCGCTTGCTATCGTATTAGGAATCATTGCAATGAATTTTGCCAAAAAAGTCATGGAACAGAACATGGACGGACAGCAGTTTGCAAAGGTTGGCAAGATTACAGGACTTATCGGTCTGATTGCCGGTATTTTGGGATGTGTATTCTGGCTTATTATGCTTATTGTGACAATCGCAGGCGTTGCAAGCAGCTTTTAGTAAAATCCATAATTGAAATGTACAGGGGAATGTTGTGACGGAGTCCGCATTCCTTTTGTTTTGCGGCAAAATTCTTGACGAGGCGACAAGATAGTGCTATGATTGACGAAGTGTGAGTGAAAATAGAAAGAAAGTGGTGGATGATATTCATGAAGAAGATTGTTTTATCTCTTTTGGTTGAAAATAATCCAGGTGTTACGAGCCGTATTTCCGGTTTGTTCAGCAGAAGAGGCTTCAATATTGACAGCTTTTCTTCCGGTGTGACTGCGGATCCGCGTTACGAGCGGATGACCATCGTTGCAAGCGGTGACGAACAGGTGCTTGAGCAGATTCAGAAGCAGTTAGGCAAATTGGAGGAGGTTCGTGATATTAAGATTCTTGAGCCTGGCTCATCGGTAATCCGAGAGCTGATACTGGTCAAGATTCGTGCAAAGGACACACAGCGTCAGGCTGTAATCAATGTTACAGAGATATACCGCGGCAAGATTGTAGGTGTGACACAGGATGCCATGGTAATCGAACTGACGGGTAATCAGGACAAACTTGATGCATTTCTCAATCTGTTGGATGGATACGAGATTCTTGAACTGGCTCGTACCGGTGTAACCGGATTAACACGTGGATCTGAGGACGTCAAATTTTTATAATCTAATAATATTTAGGAGGACAGAATAATGTCAGAAGCAAAGATTTATTATCAGGATGATTGTAACTTATCTTTATTGGATGGTAAGACAATCGCAATTATCGGTTATGGCAGCCAGGGACATGCACATGCGTTGAACGCAAAAGAGTCCGGATGTCATGTCATCATTGGATTATATGAGGGAAGCAAGTCTTGGGACAAGGCTGTTAAGCAGGGATTTGAAGTATATACCGCTGCTGAAGCTGCCAAGAAGGCTGATATTATCATGATTCTTATCAACGATGAGAAGCAGGCTGATATGTACAAGAAGGATATCGAGCCGAACTTAGAGGCTGGCAACATGTTAATGTTCGCACACGGCTTCAACATTCACTTTGGATGTATCAAGCCACCAGCAGATGTTGACGTTACCATGATTGCACCTAAGGGACCGGGACATACCGTACGTTCCGAGTACCAGGCAGGTAAAGGTGTTCCTTGTCTTGTTGCTGTTGAGCAGGATGCAACCGGTAAGGCACTTGATATTGCATTGGCATACTCTCTTGCAATCGGTGGAGCAAGAGCAGGTGTCCTTGAGACAACCTTCCGTACAGAGACAGAGACTGACCTTTTTGGTGAGCAGGCAGTTCTTTGCGGTGGTGTATGCGCACTTATGCAGGCTGGATTTGAGACTCTGGTTGAGGCTGGATATGATCCGAGAAATGCATACTTTGAGTGTATCCATGAGATGAAGCTGATTGTTGACCTTATTTACCAGTCAGGTTTTGCAGGAATGAGATATTCTATCTCTAATACCGCTGAGTACGGCGATTATGTAACAGGTCCTAAGATTATCACAGAGGATACCAAGAAGGCTATGAAGAAGGTTCTTTCCGATATTCAGGATGGAACATTTGCGAAGGAATTCTTACTGGATATGTCTCCGGCAGGACGTCAGGTTCATTTCCAGGCTATGAGAAAGCTTGCTGCTGAGCATCCGGCAGAGAAGGTTGGAGCTGAAATCCGTAAGCTTTACAGCTGGAACAATGAGGATGAATTGTTGATCAACAACTAATCCTGATACATACGATTATATTTTATTTTTGAGCTGTGTAGCGCTTGTGTTTGCTTGCGTTACACAGCTTTTTGTGTTACTATAAAGTATACGATTGGGGAATTTATAAGGAGGAGGCAGTGATGAATATACATATACAATGCTGTGGACTTGTTGTCCTTCTTTTTCTGTTGTTTTTCTATGTGCGTCAGAAGCGTGTCGGTCTGTTTTCAGAGAGGTATTACATTAAGGTGTTATTGATTTCCCTTGGGAGTCTGGTGTTAGATATTCTCTCCGTGGTGGCAATTGCATATGAGGAGCATCTTCCGACGATGATTCTTCACCTCATCTGTAAGCTGTATCTGGTCAGTCTTGTCTGGCTGGGGTATTCTGCTTTCGGATATGTGATTGCAGATTTATTTACAGAGAAAAAATATACCGTATTAATCCGGGCGGCGATTGCCGTGGGCGTGTTTGCAACCATTCTGGTGCTGTTTGCTCCTATCCATATATATCATGGATCTTCTGCTGTTTATACCTATGGATGGAGCGATTACCTGACCTATTTCTTTGGTCTTATGTTCATTATTGCAGCGACTGTCTGTGCCATCCGCTTTAAGAAGCTGATTTTACCTCGGAGACGGATGGTGGTATATATATGGCTCGGTGCATGGCTGGTCGCTTCACTTGTTCAGCTTTTGAATCCAGCACTTCTGCTTGTCGGTTTTGCAACCTCCATCGGAATGATGGCAATCTATCTGGGACTTGAGAATCCGGAATCGAATATTGACCGGGCTTTGGGTTGTTTTCATGCACATGCTCTTGCAGCCTATATGGAACAGATTTTTTCACAAAAACAGAACATCAGCATGCTTCTGATTTCAATTATGCCATTTCAGCCGAGCTCGATTACCGAAGATGATATAAATGAAAGCATCAGGCATATCGTACAGTATCTGGACAGGTTCCCGGAAGCTAAGGTGTTTAAAAATCTTGAAAAGGAGCTTGTTGTGCTTTGTCCGGATATGACGAAGCTGGCAACGGTATTCCAGAGCCTTCAGGATCAGTTCTATCAGGACCAGTTCTACCATCCGGAGGAGGGAGAAGGCAGGCTGTACAAATTCCCTTACACGCTCTTTATGCTGATTCCTGAGAGTAACATGTTTTGCAATATGGATGAAGTTATGCAGCTTATCCAGCAGGAGAAGGTCAGCCGCAGGAGTGTGAACAGCTCTTATGTCTGCTATGCCAACCAGGATTTCTTAGATCAGATCCGGAAGAAGGAGCAGGTTAAGGCAGAAATAATCCGTGCACTGGACGAGGATCGTGTTATGGTATTTCTGCAGCCGATTTATTCCATCAAGGAGAAGAAAATCGTATCGGCAGAAGCACTTGCAAGAATCCAATGCAAGGACGGAACCTATCTGCCTCCGGGAGAGTTCATTCCGGTTGCGGAGGAGTGCGGTCTGATTGGGCATCTGGGAGAACGCATTTTTGAGAAGACCTGTGCGTTTTTGAGGGACAGCAATGTTATTGATTTAGGTATTCACTATATCGAGGTGAATCTGTCTGTGGTTCAGTGTGAGCAGCGCAATCTCGCCGAACGTTACATACGGATTATGGCGGAATACGGGATTTCACCGGACCGGATTAATCTCGAAATTACAGAGACTGCCTCCGTCCAGACAAAGCAGATTATGCTTGAGAACATGGAGAAGCTGATTGAGCACGGGGTATCCTTCTCACTGGACGATTTTGGAAACGGGCAGTCCAATTTAGATTACATCATCGACATGCCGGTTTCCCTGATGAAGCTGGATATGAATATGGTAAAACAGTATTTTGAGGATTTGAAAGCACGATTTGTTGTGCAGGCTGCGATTCGCATGGCACACGATATGGATTTGTTTCTGGTTGCAGAGGGTGTGGAGACAGAGACGCAGCTTGTTGAGATGGGTGCGCAGGGAGTTGACTTCATTCAGGGCTACTATTTTTCCAAGCCGATTCCATCCTATGCGTTCATTGATTATCTGAAGGCGTTTAATCAGGGAGAGTTCGGTGTGTCCGCTCCTTGATGTAATATGCACGTCTGAGGTGTTTTTGGGAGAATCCATACGGTTGACAAATAAAAACCGAATGTGTAGAATGAACTTTGATTATATTATGAAAATAAGAGGCGGAATATTATGTCAGAAATGTATAACCACAAAACAGTAGAGCCGAAATGGCAGAAGGTATGGGACGATGAGAAGGCTTTTGCTGCGACAGATGATTACAGCAAGCCGAAGTATTATGCTTTGGTTGAGTTTCCTTATCCGTCCGGACAGGGACTTCATGTTGGACATCCAAGACCATATACGGCATTAGATATCGTTGCAAGAAAGCGCAGAATGCAGGGATACAACGTATTATATCCGATGGGATGGGATGCATTCGGTCTTCCGACAGAGAACTATGCGATTAAGAACAAGATTCACCCGAAAATTGTAACTGCGAACAATGTTTCCCGTTTTAAGAACCAGCTTCATTCACTTGGCTATTCCTTTGACTGGGACAGAGAAGTAAATACCACCGATCCGAACTATTACAAGTGGACACAATGGATTTTCTTAAAGCTGTTCAAGGCGGGTCTTGCATACAAGAAGGAGATGCCAATCAACTGGTGTACCTCCTGCAAGGTAGGTCTTGCCAATGAGGAGGTTGTCAACGGTGTATGTGAGCGCTGTGGCGCTCCGGTTGTCCGTAAGGTCAAGAGTGAGTGGATGCTTAAGATTACCGAATATGCAGACAAGCTGATTGAAGGTCTGGATGATGTTGATTATATTGAGAGGGTAAAGGTTTCCCAGAAGAACTGGATTGGACGTTCCACAGGAGCGGAAGTTGATTTTCCAATTAAGGACAAGGAGGATAAGCTTCGCATCTATACGACACGCTGTGACACCCTGTTCGGTGTAACTTATATGGTTGTTTCACCGGAGCATCCATATCTGGACAAGTATCAGGCTGACATCAGGAACTGGGATGAGATTGTAGCTTACAGGGAAGCAGCATCCAGAAAGTCCGACTTTGAGCGTGCAGAACTGGCAAAGGACAAGACTGGTGTTGCGATTGACGGACTTACTGCAATCAATCCGGTCAACGGCAAGGAGGTTCCTATCTGGGTATCCGATTATGTACTTATGAGTTATGGAACCGGTGCAATCATGGCGGTACCTGCACACGATGAGAGAGACTGGGAATTTGCCAAGAAATTCAATCTTCCGATTATTCAGGTTGTTGCAAAGAACGGTGAGACAGTGGATGTCAATGCAGCTGCATTTACGGATGTTGCGACCGGAGTTCTGGTCAATTCAGATTTCCTGAATGGTCTGGAGGTTAAGGATGCGAAGGAGCGCATGATTTCTTATCTGGAGGAGAAAGGCATCGGAACCGCCAAGGTCAATTACAAGCTACGCGACTGGGTATTCTCCCGTCAGCGTTACTGGGGAGAGCCGATTCCAATTGTAGAATGCGAAAAATGCGGTTTTGTACCGATTGATGAGAGCGAGCTTCCGCTGTTATTGCCGGAAGTAGACAGCTATATGCCGACCGACAACGGAGAATCTCCGCTTGCTGCCATGACAGACTGGGTAAACACCACCTGTCCATGCTGTGGTGGTCCGGCGAAGAGAGAGACTGATACCATGCCTCAGTGGGCTGGTTCTTCCTGGTATTTCCTTCGCTATACCGACCCGACCAATACGGAAGCATTAGCCAGCAAAGAAGCGCTTGAATACTGGATGCCGGTAGACTGGTACAACGGCGGTATGGAGCACACGACACTGCATCTTCTGTATTCCAGATTCTGGCACAAATTCCTCTACGATGAGGGTGTGGTTCCATGTCCGGAACCGTATCAGAAGAGAACCTCACATGGTATGATTTTAGGTGAGAACGGAGAGAAGATGTCAAAGTCCAGAGGCAATGTAGTCAATCCGGATGATATTGTACAGGAGTACGGCGCAGATACACTTCGTACCTATGAGATGTTCATCGGTGCATTTGATTTAGCTGCTTCCTGGTCCGAGGATGGTGTCAAGGGCTGCCGCAGATTCTTAGAGCGTGTGTGGAAGCTTCAGGATATCATGACAGATGAGGAAGGATATTCCAAGGATTTAGAGACCAAGATGCATCAGACCATCAAGAAGGTATCCAATGATTTCGAAAATTTGAAATACAACACTGCAATTGCAGCAATGATGGCAATTCTGAATGACTTTTACAAGAAGGGTTCCATCACCAAGGGCGAGCTTAAGACATTGATTCTGCTGCTGAATCCGGTTGCACCTCATATCACAGAGGAGATGTGGGAGAAAATCGGCTGTGATGGAAGAGTTTACCAGCAGACATGGCCGGAATACGATGAAGCTAAGACCGTGGAGGCTACAGTAGAGATTGCGGTCCAGATTAACGGCAAGATTAAGGCAACCTTGAATATTGGCAAGGATGATGCCAAGGATGAGGTAATTACCAAAGCCAAAGAGCTGATTGCAGACAAGCTCACCGGAAATATCGTCAAGGAAATCTATGTGCCGGGCAGAATTGTAAATATCGTAATGAAATAAATTTCCATACAAAAAAAAGGCAGAGCGTTCATAAGACTCTGCCTTTTCTTTTTTCTAAATTAAAAATGCTATTTTTTAATCTTGTACGGTGGGAGTGATGGGTCTCCTCCGCGAAGCTTCTGCATACCGCGCTGGATGGCATCTTTTGAATTTTTCCAGCTCTTGTCCTGATTCTGATAATCGTATTTTTCGATAAACCACGCAATATCTTCATACATACGGTCCATATTGGACTCCATCAGCGGGAGCACCATCTCATAAAATTCCCTGCGCTCTGTGTCGTTCAATGCTTCGTCTGCGCCCTGACAGAGCACCTTAAAGTGCGACAGACAGAAGCCGTTGGTCTGCGCTACCTGCTCGCGGAAGGAGGAATCTTTTTTGTACATCTGGAAAAAGGTTTTCATATATGCGTCAAAGGTGTTCTGGACACTGGTGCATATGAAGCAGGAGGATTCCCGCTGGTTAATCCAGTTGACGATGGAATTGGAGGATTCCGTTGCCTTTGAAGAACTTTTCTTTGCGAACAGGCCGCCTTTTTTGGCGACGGAGTCCGGCTTGAAGTTCTTGAACTGTTTCTGCATCTCCTCTATATGACGCTTTGTGAGAGTCTTTAGAATCCAGGCATTGCCGAGCGCGTTGCCATAGTCGTACATTTTTTTGAAATGCATGCGGCAAAAGCCTTCTTTGTCTGTCATGTCGCGGATATCCGCTTCCATATAGGAAGCTCCATGTCCTAAGACATAGTCCATGGCATGCTCCTCTGTGCGGCGCTCAATGTAGCAGAATGGACATTCGCCGGCATTGGCCATTGCGTCCGAGATGGGAATGGTGTGTAGTTGTTCTTTCATTTGAATACCTCCGGTTTATAATTTTCATAAAACTGAATAAAGGACTGTAAGGTTTTCGAGGGTTTTAAGTGTTCCTTGTAAGCAAATCCGACCTCACGCCCCGGAATCGGAACATCCAATGGAATCTGCACAAGCGTTCCGCTTTGTAATTCGCTCGTGACAAAGTTTTTGATGACGCAGGCGATTCCGACACCGATTTTGGCGAATTCTATGAGCAAATCCATGTTGGAGATGTCGATGGATTCTGCAATGATGATATGGTTGTTCTGCAGATAATCGTCAATATAGCGGCGTGTCATATTATTCTTGTCTAAGAGCATGAGAGTCGCATTGGACAGGATGGATTCCGGCGCGATTTCCCTCTTTTGCAGATTGGCAAGATAATCTCTGTTGGCGACGAAAATATCCTCGATATTGTCCAAATGATAGAAATGGATGTTCTTGAGGTTCTCCGGCCTGCCAATCAGTCCGATGTCGATTTTGTTGTCCTCAAGAAGCTGCAACGTCTCATTGGTGGACTGGCACTTGATGGAAATACCGACATGTGGATTGTGGCGGATATACTCCTTGAGGTAGGGGAGAAGCATGTATTTGCACAGGGTGGAACTGACTCCAATCTGCAGATTCCCCATCCCGAGGTCAAGAGAGCGCTTTAGCTTCTCCTCGCCGATGGCAAGCGTCTCGAACGCTTCCCTTACATGACTGTAAAGCATGCTGCCTTCGTCGGTTAATACGACACCGCGTGAGCTTCGGGCGAACAGCTTGCAATTTAGACTTTCTTCTAATTTCTGAATGGATTTGCTGATGGCTGGCTGACTGATGTAGAGCTCCTTGGCTGCTTTTGAAATATTGCCGGCATTGGCCACCGTATAAAAAATCCAGTAGGATGACAGATTCTGATTCATAGCTTCCCCTTTTTACTGTTTTATCATATATCATATTTTAACATGAAACAAAGTTATGGTAAATATGTTTATTATGTATTTTGATTATAATGATATTTATGCTATGATTCTATATAAATAATACACGCAGCTTTCCAACTATCACTCACACACAATTAGGACTGCGTGAAAATATACAAGTATTAGGAGGATATAAGCATGGGAATGACAATGACGCAGAAGATTCTTGCTGCACATGCGGGACTGGAATCTGTCACAGCGGGACAGCTGATCGAAGCTGATTTGGATTTGGTACTCGGCAACGATATCACTTCCCCGGTTGCAATTCACGAGATTGAGAAGATGAAGGTAGACGGAGTATTTCACAAGGATAAGATTGCTCTGGTTATGGATCATTTTGCCCCGAACAAGGATATCAAATCCGCTCAGCATTGCAAATGTGTGCGCGAATTTGCCTGCAAGCATGAGATTAGCAATTACTATGATGTAGGGGAGATGGGAATTGAGCATGCTCTGCTTCCAGAGCGCGGACTGACCGTTGCCGGAGATGTGATTATCGGTGCAGATTCCCACACCTGTACTTACGGTGCCCTTGGCGCGTTCTCTACCGGTGTCGGAAGTACCGATATGGCAGCGGGAATGGCTACCGGAAAAGCATGGTTCAAGGTTCCGTCTGCGATTAAGTTTAACCTCATCGGCAAGCCGGCAAAGTGGATTAGCGGCAAGGATGTAATTCTTCATATCATCGGTATGATTGGTGTGGACGGTGCGCTGTACCGCTCCATGGAATTTGTCGGAGAGGGCATTCAGTATCTGACCATGGATGACCGTTTTACCATTGCCAATATGGCGATTGAGGCCGGCGGCAAGAACGGTATCTTCCCTGTGGATGACCTGACAAGAGCCTACATGAAAGAACATTCTGCAAGACCGTTCGTTGAATATACGGCAGACGAGGATGCGGTATATGATGAGGAATACACGATTGATTTAAGCCAGTTAAAGCCAACTGTAGCGTTCCCGCATCTTCCGGAGAATACCAGAACCATCGATGAAGTCGGAGATGTCCGGATTGACCAGGTAGTCATTGGCTCCTGTACAAACGGCCGTATGGACGATTTGAGAATTGCAGCAAAAATTTTGGATGGTAAAAAGGTTGCAAAGGGTGTGCGCGTGATTGTGATTCCGGCAACCCAGAAGATTTATCTGCAGGCAATGGAAGAAGGCCTCCTCAAAATTTTCATCGAGGCAGGCGCAATTGTAAGTACCCCTACCTGCGGTCCGTGTCTCGGCGGTTACATGGGCGTTTTAGCAGAGGGTGAGAGATGTATTTCTACCACCAACCGTAACTTTGTCGGCCGTATGGGACATGTAGAATCAGAAGTATATCTTGCAAGCCCGGCTGTTGCGGCTGCAAGTGCGATTACCGGCAGAATCAGCAGCCCGGATGAAGTAATGTAAGGATTGGAGGAAGAGAGAATGAAAGCTGCACATGGTCGTGTTTTTAAATATGGAGATAATGTTGATACGGATGTGATCATTCCGGCCAGATATCTGAATTCTTCAGATCCAAAAGAGCTTGCAACTCACTGCATGGAGGATATTGACAAGGATTTTGTGAAAAATGTAAATGCAGGTGACATCATGGTTGCCAATAAGAATTTTGGCTGTGGTTCCTCACGTGAGCATGCGCCGATTGCAATCAAAGCCTCCGGTATAAGCTGTGTAATAGCAGAGACCTTTGCACGTATCTTTTACCGCAATGCAATCAATATCGGACTTCCAATCATCGAATGTCCGGACGCTGCCAAGGCAATTTCCGCAGGGGATGAGGTAGAAGTCAATTTCGATACCGGAATGATTACCGATGTGACAACGGGTGAATCCTTCCAGGGACAGGCATTCCCGCCATTTATGCAGAAGATTATTGACTGCGAAGGTCTGGTTAATTACATTAATCAGAAAAACGAATAGAGCCATGCTGCCGGGTGTGTTTTGTTCCAAAAAGAAGGATGGTACGGAATATTTTCGTTCCAATATTACACATCGGGGCAAGCATATAAGCCTCGGAAGCTTTCCGACAGAAGAGGAAGCCTTCGAGGCTTTTTGTGATGCAAAGAAGATTCTTGCCGGAGAAATCACACTGCAGGAGATACTGGACTGTTTTTCCGTGCAGGAGGATGAGATTTTTTTTCATCTATCCTTTGAAAAATGTATCTCTCTGGCCAATTTTCATAATCATGGATTATATATTGCCAATCCCATTTATCTTCGGCGCAATTATTTCAGTTACTATCTGTCGGTGAATGAAGAATACAAATTCGATATTGATGATCTGTTCTACTATTCGCAGCACAAGATTATGAAGCGCAAAGGGCACCTTTTTGTGAGTGATTACGGCGTGCAGACCACCATCGGGACACGATACGGCCTAAAGCCGCATGCTGTTCTGCACAGGGATTATGAATTTGTCAATGGCGACGAAACCGATTGGCGCTATTCCAATATCGAAATCATAAATTCCTATTTTGGAGTGACGAAATTCGAGAAAAACGGTGCCGTAAAATACCGCGCGAAAATCCATATCAATGGGAATTATACCATCGGAGTTTATTCCACGGCGGAGAAAGCGGCGGTTGCCTACAATAAGGCGGTGGACCTTGCCAAAAAAGCAGGAATTAGCCGGAATTTTCCGGAAAATTATATTGACGGTATGAGTGCACCGGAATATGCCGAGCTCTACCACAAGGT
The DNA here is from genome assembly GCA_045120755.1 of Agathobacter sp. GTDB lineage: Bacteria > Bacillota > Clostridia > Lachnospirales > Lachnospiraceae > Roseburia. The sequence continues at coordinate 23,516 of JBGVFC010000085.1, forward strand.
TCGCATTTCCCAGCGCTATATTGCTTATCTGGACAAAACCGCGGCTGCAGGAGTGCCCGTGGACAGGGACTGCAGGGATAAGCGGTAACGGGTGCTTTAACAGGCACTTAGGGGTTTCGGTTGACAGTACCGGAAGATTCCAATATAATGAACACAAATTAGTTATGATTACATATAAGAAAATGAGGTAGAAAACATGAGCGTAATGTATTCAAGTACTAGAAACCAAGATATTAAAATTCCGGCATCACAGGCAATTTTAAAGGGACTGGCAGATGACGGTGGTTTGTTTGTTCCGGATTCCATTCCGACACTGGATGTTGACATGGATACTCTGGCGAAGATGTCTTATCAGGAGACCGCCTATGAGGTAATGAAATTACTTTTGGATGATTTTACCGAAGAAGAGTTAAAAAGCTGTATCGCGAAAGCCTATGACAGCAAGTTCGATACGCCGGAGATTGCTCCGCTGGTGCAGGCAGACGGTGCATATTATCTGGAGCTGTTTCATGGTTCTACCATTGCTTTCAAAGATATGGCATTGTCCATTTTGCCGCATCTGCTGATTACCGCAGCCAGAAAGAATCAGGTAAAGAACGATATCGTGATTCTTACCGCAACCTCCGGAGACACCGGAAAAGCTGCATTGGCAGGTTTTGCAGATGTAGAAGGAACCAAGATTATTGTATTCTATCCGAAGAACGGTGTAAGCCCGATTCAGGAGAAGCAGATGGTTACCCAGAAGGGAGATAACACCTTTGTCGTAGGTATCCATGGAAATTTTGACCAGGCACAGACCGGAGTGAAGCAGATGTTCAACGACAAGGAACTTGCTGCCGAGCTGGATGCCGCAGGATACCAGTTCTCGTCTGCCAATTCCATCAATATCGGACGTCTGGTTCCACAGATTGTCTACTATGTCTATGCATATGCAAAATTGTACGAGAATGGCGAGATTGCCAAGGGAGAGAAGATTAATGTCGTTGTACCTACCGGCAATTTTGGCAATATTCTTGCCGCTTTCTATGCTAAAAATATGGGGCTTCCGATTGCAAAGCTTATCTGCGCATCCAATGAGAATAAGGTTCTGTATGATTTCTTCTCTACCGGTGCCTATGACAAAAACAGAGATTTTATTCTGACCAGTTCTCCTTCCATGGATATTCTGATTTCTTCCAATCTTGAGCGCCTGATTTATCGTATTGCAGGCAACGATGCGAAGAAGAACGCCGAAATGATGCAGTCACTTGCCACAGAGGGCAGATATGAGATTACCCCGGAGATGAGAGAGCTGCTTGCTGATTTCTATGGCAATTATACCAGCGAGGAAGAGACCGCAGAGGTGATTCGCAGCCTCTATGACAAGACAGGCTATATCATCGATACACACACCGCCGTGGCTGCCGGAGTATTCGCAAAATACAAAGCAGACACGAACGATACTGATACCAAGACGGTTATTGCGTCTACCGCAAGTCCGTTCAAGTTCACAAGAAGCGTCATGAATGCGATTGATTCCAAATATGATGCGATGGGTGATTTTGAACTGGTGGATGAATTATCCCGAATCGGCAATGTTGCCGTTCCACAGGCAATTGAAGATATCCGCAACGCCGCAGTATTGCATGATACCGTCTGCGAGGTGGAGGAGATGCCGACGGTTGTGAAGAAGTTCCTGAAGATAAAATAACTAAAAGTTTTATTTTTCAAAGATATACTAAATGAATTTGCTATTCTATTGCAGACACGCTCTCGCTCGGAGCGCAACACAGCGGTACTAACTTCGTAAAAAGCACTCATTAAGTACCGATGTTGCTTAACGGTCTGCAAATAGAATGGCAAATTCATTCTTAGGAACACAATATAAAAATATAAAAAAAGCATCTGGATGCAATATCCAAATGCTTTTTTTGATCATAATATAGGTGGAAAATTAATCTGCCTTCACAACCTCAAGAAGGAAATCAACCGTTCCGAAAGAATACATCATAGGGAACTGGTATGTACGGTGTTCGAAGGTAAGTGACGGACCTTCCAGTGTCTCCGGAGCGGAGATGGTCAGTTCAACGGAAGAATCATTCGATACATTGACAACGAACAGTCCGTTGTGAACATTCAGGAAATCCTCCAGTGAAGCCTGTACATATTCGTCATATGCAAGGAACTGTTCTCCGGCATAACGGGAAGCAAATTCAATTGCTGTCTTCTCATCCATGTTGATATAGGTACGAATCTCATATTCACCCTGAATATCCTGACGGATGCAGTGGCTAATCGGAAATTCCTTGTATTCCTTCGATGAGAGAGGAGTAAAGTCTTCGCCGATAAAACGAATAAAATCATTAAACAACAGTTCCAGATACATGCGTCCGTTGTGGGTAAGCGGTGTCTCCGAAGTAATAAAGAAATTGTCCAGAATACGGCTTACATTGTCATGGCTGTCATGTGTCATGTCAAGGTCGGTCAATTCATTCTGGGAACGGTAATCAGAAATCAGTGTCTCCAAATCTGCATTGGTCAGAAGTCCATCATCCACAAGAACCTGTCCTAAGAGAAGGAAATCCGGGCTCTGGGACTTTAAGAGCTGGATAACCTGATCATCCGTAAGGAATCCCATCTGAATAGCAAGTTCTCCGAACTTTTTGTCCTGGCGGGACTGCTGTGCAACAACCTGATCCACCTCTGCGGCAGTCATAAAGCCGGAATGGATAGCGAGCGTACCAAGACGCATATGTGCACTTGCCTGTTTTTGCATTGCTGCGAATAATTGCTCACTCGTCAGGCAACCCTTAGAGAGCAAATAGTTACCAAAGAATTGTGTGTACATAATTTATCTCCCTTCGAGGAATTTTTTGACAACATTAATAACCTGCTGCTTGTCAAGTGGTTTCTGGATAAAATCGCGTGCTCCGGCCAAAAGCGCACTTTTTAACTGGGACTGTGTACCAACGGAAGAGGCAATGTAGATGGTTGCCTTTGGATCGTATTCCATGATTTCCTGAATCGCAACATTGCCGTCTTTTTTCGGCATAACGATATCAAGGAAAACAAGATCCGGATGAGTAGCCTTGTATTGATCGATTGCAGCTTGTCCATCGGCTGCCTCAACAAAAGTAGGATTACCTATTGTAGAGATAATGTCCTTTAACTGCTTACGGGCAAGAATGGAATCATCACTGATCAAAATTTTGATATTATCAATATTCATGCTTGCAACTCCTTTATTTATTCATTATAGTTATTAATTATTATAGTACACTAAAATTTTTTACAAATCAATCATTTATTGTGAAAATTATACCAAAAGAGTACCAAAGGAGAGGAAGATAATGGCAAAATTACTTGAAACGAAATTATTGATTGATATTGTTATCACAATTTTCGGAATTTATATGCTGGCTATATCCATCCGTATGAAGACAAGTGGAAAAATCAATCCGATTTTTCTGGCAGAGGAGGATTTAAAGCGCTGCAAAAAGAAGGGAGAATATGCGGCCTACATGTCGGTGCGCGCACTTATTTTTTCTGTTTTAATACTGATATGCGGAATTTTTGGCATTGTCTGTGATTTAACAAAACTCCCTGCATATCTGAAATACGCAGAGCTTGCGGTATTTTTACTTGCGTTTTTTAACTTTATCCGCCAGACGCGCAACGCCAAAGATTTATTCGTGTTCTAAAAATGAAAACAGGGCTGAACTCTTACTTTTTAAAGCAGGTTTTTTTCAAAAAAGATTGACAAAAAAATAACATTGTGTATGATTATTAGTGTGAAATTAGGTTTAACATAGTTTATATAAAGGAGGAAGTTGATATGTCAACAAAAGCGTATTATCCGCTTAACGAAATCGGTGCTGGCAAGCCGGGATTTTCTAAGACCCGTTCCATCATCGAGGCTGCTTACTACGGCAACAATGTAGTTAAAGTTAACACCTTAAAGGAAGCTTATGAATTAGCTAAGAATTCTCCGGGAACCATCGTTACCGATATGCCGGTTAAGGATGGCGAATTATTCGGTCTTGAGAAGGACGCTAAGGTTTTATTATTCAACGACGGTGCAGTTACCGGACGTTACGCAGCAGCACGCCGTATCAAGGGTGAGCCTGGTGTTGATGATGCCAAGCTTGACAAGGTAGTTATGGACGCTGTATATGAGACCCGTTGGAAGACTATGTATCATGCAGAGTGCTTTGTAGGTCTTGATCCTGAATTTATGGTTAAGGCTCATCTTCTTATTCCGGAAGGTGAGGAGAACATCCTCTACAACTGGATGTTAAACTTCCAGTATATGTCAGACGAGTACGTTAAGATGTACAAGAATTCTACTCCGGTAGGAGATGGCAAGGAAGCTGATATCTATATCTTCTCTGATCCGCAGTGGGCACCACATGAGGCTCCTGATGTAGATTACAGCTGCCTGAGCGATCCGCTTACCTTATGTTACTTCGATACCGACGCTAACTGTGCAGCAATCCTTGGTATGAGATACTTCGGAGAGCACAAGAAGGGTACTTTAACTATGGCATGGGCTTTGGCTAACAGAAATGGTTATGCTGCCTGCCACGGTGGACAGAAGGAGTACACATTAGCAGACGGCTCTAAGTTCGTTGCTTCTGTATATGGATTATCCGGATCCGGTAAGTCTACCTTAACTCATGCAAAGCATGACGGAAAATATCCTTCCATCAAGGTTCTTCATGATGATGCTTTCATTATCAACTCTGATACATGTGCATCCATCGCTTTGGAGCCGACCTATTTTGATAAGACCGCAGATTACCCTACCGGATGTCCGGACAATGAATATCTGCTTACTGTTCAGAACTGTTCTGCAACTTTAGATGAGAACGGAAAGGTTCAGATTGTTACCGAAGATATCCGTAACGGTAATGGACGTGCAATCAAGTCTAAGTTATGGTCTCCAAACCGTGTAGACAAGATTGATGCTCCGGTTAATGCAATTTTCTGGATTATGAAGGATCCTACCATTCCTCCAATCGTTAAGTTAAAGGGGGCTGCTCTTGCCGCAGTTATGGGTGCTACTCTTGCAACCAAGACTTCTACTGCAGAGCGTGTTGCAGCAGGAACCGACCTGAATGCGATTCGTATTGTACCATACGCTAACCCATTCAGAACCTATCCGCTGGTTAACGATTACATGAAGTTCAAGAAGCTGGTAGAAGAGAAGAACGTAGCCTGCTACATCGTAAATACCGGTGACTTCATGGGACACAAGTGCCAGAAGGAAGATACTTTAGGAATCCTTGAGACCATCGTTGAGGGCAAGGCTGTATTCGAGCAGTGGGGACCTTTCGAAGATATCGAGATTATGAATGACTGGTCCGGAAAGACCGGAGATTTCACTCCTGATATGAACGATGCTGATTACAAGGCTCAGCTTAAGGCTGCTATGCAGACCCGTGTAGAGGCTGTTAAGGGATTTGCTGAGAAGAAGGAAGGCTATGATAAGCTTCCGGATGAGGCTCTTGCAGCACTTCAGAAGTTAGTTGATGAGTTAAACTAATATAACGAGATTGGAACTGTTGTTGATAAAAAAATTCCACGACTTTGTTCGTGGAATTTTTTTGTTTTCCAGCAACTTTCTTTGGTAAAATGTAACTTGAATTTTCCATTGCAATACGCGGCATGATAAAGTATAATAAGAGTAACTTACAAAAGAGAAAACACTTCAGAATCTGAGGTGTTGATCATAGCCTGGGATGCTCGATACTCCTGTGTATTTAGAACCTACATTTACTTTGAACGGGATTCCAATATGAGCTGCCGGATGTCAGGCCTTATCCATCGGATCAGAGGAAGGCAGAACGCAGACTGAGGTCGCCCACCTAGCTTACTGCTAGGAGTCTAAATTACAGGAACCGGCATTTTGGGTTATTCTAAGGATGAAGCATCCGAAGCACACAGGACAATATACCGAAGAGAAAGCCTTAAGATACCAAAGATTACACAGCATATGCTTTCTACACAGGATGAATGATTACAAGACACATCAGACCTTTGATAGTGTTACCAGAGATAAGCATTTCATGTACAGAAGATAATTTTTTACATTTATGAGGAAGCCGGTGTGCATTAGATGAGGCCTACCAAAGATTTACAATAACATACGAATGAGAAGAAGGACTGCTTTATGCAGTCCTTTTTATTTATTTCGATTTTTTACATTTATGTTGCTGCGGATGAATTATACTATGCGGTTGCAGACCGTTAAGCAACGTCGGTACTTAATGAATGCTTTTTATGAATTTAGTACCGCTACGTTGCGATTCGAGCGAAAGCGTGTCTGCAACCGTATAGTATAATTCATCCGAGTACACTTTTGTAAAAAGGGATATTTCTAAAAACTTCTCGATAAAATCGGACAAAAACCGTCCTTTATTCGAATATAATGTTAAAATAGAGTTACGAATTGAAGGAAGGATGAATTGCGAAAGGATAATTTATGAAGAAGTTTACACCATCCAAACAAATGAAATGGCTTTTCATCGGGGTGCTGGTTCTAATCGGAGTCTGCGTACTGCTTACCATACTCATTATACGCCATGCAACCTCAAAAAATACGCTCCGTGAACCGTGGCTGGAATCAACCGAGGATGGGGAGGCGGTCAATCCAAATCGTGAGATTACTCTGGAAAATGTATATATCACGGCAGTAGATGAGCATACAATCACCTTTCTCTATCAGGGGAACCGTTATACGCTGCCCTGCAAAACCGATTCCGATGTCACAGGAATTGCAAATATACTGATCAAGAATCAGAAAATCCAAAAAATCACCTTGAAGAATGATTATATCAGTGGAATGCTTATCAGCTATACGGAAGATCAGGTTGAAGTGGAAGGTTATGGAGTCATTTCCTGTGAACCGAACGTGAATGTATATGAGGATTATGAAGATGAGATTCGCGCTATCTCCATGAATAATCTTGTGGTAGGGGCTTCCAATCTGAAATATTATGTTGCGGACGATTGTATCTGCGCAGTGGTACAGTCGGAGAAAACACAGGTATATGACATCCGGGTATTGATCAAAAATGGGATACAGCCTACCTATTCCTCGCTGTATCTGACAGCCGATACCACTTTTTGGATTGAGGATACTGCCTTTAGTGCACACGAACCCGTCAACGTAAAACAGTATCTGGTTGACAATCAGAAAGCGCTGATAAAAATCACATGTGAGAACGGCGGCAGACTCTATATTACGGACGAAAACGGAAACATTACAAGCAGCGGTTATGAGGGACTGTTCTATGTGCGTGCCTATGACACAGAGAAGACACGGGTGGCACTGATCAATGAAATCGAAATCGAAGATTATGTCCGGTATGTTCTTCCGTCCGAGATGCCGGATTCCTTTTCCTATGAGGCTCTTAAGACGCAGGCGGTGTGCGCGAGGACTTTTGCCTATTCGCAGATGACCGATCCCACATATGCCGCATATGGTGCCAATCTGGATGATACGACCTCCTTTCAGGTATATAACGAAATCGGAACCAAGGAGATTACGGACCGCGCGGTGGCAGACACCACAGGAGAGGTCATCACCTGTGACGGAGAACTGATTACCTGCTATTATTACTCCACGAATCCGGGAGTGTCAGAGGATATGGAAGTATGGGAAAAAGAGCAGCTTCCCTATATTCACAAATACAGCACTCTCTTATCCGGAAAGACGGTGGAGGAGCTGGGACTGGAACAGGAGGAGAATCTGGTCGCATTTTTGAACGGGGCAGAAGAAGCGTATGATTCCTGTTCCCCATTTTACCGGTGGACGGCACAACTGGATTTATCGAATGTCTGTGATGAAAAGCTCGGCAAATTAAAATATATGCTGATATCAAAGCGGAGCACCTCCGGCTATATTCTAAGGCTTACGCTGGTCTATGAAGGCGGTACGAAAATGTTAAGTGATGAGAACGATATCCGTGCCTTTTTCGCCCCGTATATGACCTCGCTGCAATTATCCAACGGGACGGAAAGAACAAATTTTCCGCTGCTCCCGAGTGATTGTTTTTACATAGCTTCCGTGACAGAGGATTTACATTATGTATTAAAGGGCGGAGGTTATGGACACGCAATCGGGATGAGCCAGTATGGCGCCAACGCGATGGGGCAGGCCGGATATACCTACGAAGATATCATTCACTTTTTCTATACCAACGTAGAGATCACGCTATATAAGTAAAAATCCTGGTAAGTAAAAATCCTAAAATTTGTTAATGACAAATGCGTCCCGAATGTGTTATTCTATTCCCATAGTATGTCCGATTGATAGCGAACAGACGGTCAATTGTGTTCAAACGACCAACAACACAGGATGGAGGTATGAATTTTGGGAGAAACAAAGTATATTACAATTTTTACTGACAAGAAGGATTTAAAAATCGATGTCAATACAATTTTGTATGTCCGGATGTCTCGCAACATTGCAAAAGTACATGTTTTTGGGGATAAAATTTACAAAACAAGAATGACCATGGGGGATATCGAGAAGGAACTCGGTGATGATTTTATCCGTATTCACCGAAGCTGCCTCGTATCGGTTATGGCAATCCACAGCGTCGACGAGAGAATCAATCTGGTGAATGGGGAATCCTTGGACTATGTCGTACGCCGTAAGAAGGAAATCATAGATCAGATTCGGGATAGACAGAAGAGCATTATCAGCGGCTTTATCGATGAGGATATGCCACAGACAGAGGAAGAATATCATGCATATTACCGCGCCTTTGATACGATGCCGTTTGCATTTACCGATATTGAGATGATATTCAACGATGAGAGCGAGGCGATAGACTGGATTTTCCGTTACGGCAATCCTGCACTCGCACGGCTCGAAAAATTGCCATTGAATCAGCTCATTGGCAGTTCCTTTGGCAAGATTTTCAGCAACATGGACGCAAAATGGCTCAGGGGTTATGAGCGTGCCGCACTTTACGGGGAGAAGCTGGAAATCATCGATTACAGCCCGGAAATCGATACCTATCTGGATGTCATCTGTTTCCCGACCTTCAAGGGACATTGCGGATGTATTCTGTTCGAGATTAACGAGGTGAAGTTTACACGGGAGAGCAACGAATCCGAAAAAGCATTGAAGATGTATTTCAGCAAGCTTCTGTCGGTGTAAGACGGCACCGAAAAACCTCTTGCAGTTTTATTTTTCGTATGCTAGAATAACCGATGTGATAAAGGCAATGAATGTGGCAAGTAGATTCTATCTCCACTGACAGAGAGGGAGAGTAGCTGGCTGAGAGCTTTCCCAAGACTGGTATAGAATTGAAGTTTCCCACAGGAGCTGCACAGATGAACCTTTTTTATCTTTTAGTAGTCTGTGACGACCATGCGCACGTTACGCGCGAAGAGAGCCGATGATACGGGAGTTTTCCTGCCAAAGCATCGGAAGCTGGGTGGTACCGCGAGTTAATTCGTCCCATAGCGACAATTTTTGTCGTTATGGGATTTTTTTATGTAAAGGAGAGAGACAATGTCAGAGTTAAACGAGTTAAGTGAGAAGATTTCCGCAATTAAGCAGGAAATCACAGATGAGCTTGCAAAGCTGGAGGATTCCAAGAGCCTGTATGAATACAAGAAGACCGTTCTTGATTCCAAAACAGGAAAGATTGGTTCCCTGATGAAGCTGATGGGCAAGGTTCCGAAGGAGCAGAAAGCCGACTATGGAAAAATGGTCAATGAGCTGAAGGTCTGGGCACAATCTAATTTTGAAGAACTGGACACCAGATTAAAAGCAGACGAACTGCGTCGCCGCTATGAGAGCGAAAAGATTGATGTCACCATGCCGGCAGAGCAGAAGGTACACGGCTGCCTCCATCCGGTTACACAGGTGCGCAATCAGCTTATCGATATTTTTGCAGCGATGGGCTTTGAGATTTATGAGGGAACGGAGATTGAGACCGATTATTACAATTTTACCGCATTAAATACACCGCAGGATCATCCGGC
>JBGVFC010000086.1:0-12927 GCA_045120755.1 Agathobacter sp.
ATTTATGTCCAGTATGATGCAGAGTCCTTCCGCAAGAAGAAGGCATTGAACAAAGAGCGCCTTCAGGAGGAACTGGGACTTACCGTTGATAAGCACAAATATATGATTGGTCTGATTTCACGTCTGACCGACCAGAAAGGACTGGATCTGATTAACCGCGTGATGGACGGTCTGGTGGATGAATTTACCCAGATTGTCGTAATCGGAACAGGAGAGAATCATTATGAGAATATGTTCCGGCATTATGCATGGAAGTATCCGGACCGTGTATCTGCCAATATCTGTTATTCCGATGACCTTGCACACAAATTATATGCAGCAGCGGATGCTTTCCTTATGCCGTCACGTTTTGAGCCATGTGGTCTGACACAGCTTATTTCTTTCCGCTATGGAACTGTACCGATTGTGCGTGAGACCGGAGGACTGAAGGATACAGTTATTCCGTTCAATGAATACGAGAATTTTGGTGACGGATTTTCCTTTACCAACTACAATGCGGATGAGATGCTCCATGTTATCAACTACTCCAAGCATATCTTCTATGACCGTAAGCGTCAGTGGAATGAGATGGTTGAGCGCGGCATGAACAAAGACTTCTCATGGAATTCTTCCAAATTCCGCTATGAAGGATTGTATAATTACCTTATGGGAGTATAATTTTACAACATATGCACATATTAAACACGAGCACACAACAAGTGCTCGTGTTTTTTGTTAAGAAAGTGAGAATATGGCATATGTCAGAAGAAAAGAAGGATTCCATCAGAGAATATGGAGAGGTGATTTTGGACAACGATTCTGCCGACCACAGAATTTATCTGCTGTCCATTATTGGCGAGATTGAAGGGCATGAATGCCTTCCGACGACCACAAAAACTACCAAATATGAGCATGTATTGCCGCGGCTGGCACAAATTGAGGATGATAAGCGCATAGACGGCGTGCTGCTTCTGCTCAACACGGTAGGCGGCGATGTAGAGAGTGGGCTTGCCATTGCCGAGATGATTGCATCGTTAAATAAGCCGACCGTATCACTTGTTCTGGGAGGAAGTCATTCCATCGGGATTCCGCTGGCGGTAGCGGCCGATTATTCAATCATTGTGGAGAGCGGCACGATGGTGATTCATCCGGTGCGTCTGAATGGCACGGTCATCGGTGCACAGCCGACCTATGACTATTTCCGGCAGATGCAGGACCGGATTACCGGCTTTATATCCCGTCACTGCAGGGCAGACAAAGAGCGTCTGGAAGAACTCATGATGTCCACCCAGATGATGACCAAGGATGTCGGAACCATTCTGGTAGGAAAGCAGGCTGTGGAAGAAGGGCTGATTGATGCGGTAGGAGGAATTTCGGACGCATTTGCAAAGTTATATGAATTGATTGAGAGTAACAACTCAAGTAACAACTCAGCCTGCAAAAAATAATGACAAAAAAAAACAAATCTGATATAATAGCCTCTGTATGTGTAAAAGCAATTGATTGCATGTGGAGGTATATATGACAACAAGCAAGCGTGGTTCTACCAGACGCAAAACCAAAAAAGAACAGATGGAGGAGATGGAGCGCAAAGAGAATTTCCGCAATGAAATTATCTTGTGGATTATCATCGGATTTTCCCTGTTATTGTTCATCAGCAATTTCGGAGTAGGCGGAGTTGTAGGGGATGCAGTTAACCGTTTCTTTTTCGGACTGTTCGGGTTATTTGCGTACATATTCCCGTTCGCACTGGTCGTGGGAAGCTTTTTTATTGTCTCCAATAAAGGAAGTAAGGTGGCCGGAATCAAGATTGTCGCTGCAGCTATGCTCATCCTTTTTTTGTGTACATTTATGTCTTTGGTGATTACTTCCGAAGCACCTATGAATCCGGGGGAAGCATTTATTTATTCCAAGGATAACAAGCTTGGCGGAGGCTTCTTTGGCGGAGCAGTTTCCTATGTTCTGTTAAGCGGATTTGGCAAAGTCGGAGCCTATATTATAGATATTATTGTGCTGATTATTTCCCTGATCCTTCTGACCGGTCATTCTGCCATGAAAGGAATGCAAAAAGGCGGCAGGAGGGTCTATGAGACCGCCAGGGAGAATAATGAGCGCTATCAGGAATATCGGGAATACAAGGAGCAGGAGAGAGAAAAACGCCGCTCCGACAATGTGGTAACCGGCGTGTCGACGAACACCAGAATTGAACCGAAGAAAAAGAAATCACGGCTGACGGATGAATTGAGTGAGATTCAGGTGAATGAGTACATTGATCTGCCGGAGGTTAAGGAGGAACAAAAAATTTCCTTAACCGCACAGGAGTCTGCTCCGGAGCCATCGGTTACACCGATGATTACCGGTAATTTTTCGCGTTCCCATACGGAACCGGTCACTCATGCGGAACCTGTATTTCAGACGGAACCTGTATTTCAGACAGAACCTGTATTCCATACGGAACCGGTGTCTCAGACAGAACCTGTATTCCATACAGAACCTGAGGCTTATACGAAATCTGTGTCACAGCTGGTATCTGAACCTGGACTTATGGGGGATGAACTTCCGGAGATTCTTCCACCGGAAAATCTGTTTCCAGAGGATGATTTTGCCGTACAGAATACCCCAACCCAAAAGAACGCCAAAACTACACCGCAGGAGCGGGAGGAAGGCATTGCAGAGGTTGCGTTTGAGGCAAAGCTGTTAGAAGATGCGACACCGGAGAAAAAATATGTATTCCCATCGGTGAATCTCTTAAAAAAGAATACTTCAAAATCGGCGGGCAATACGGAAAAGCAGTTGCGCGAGACTGCCGCTAAGCTGCAGCAGACGCTTCGCACCTTCGGTGTGAATGTAACGGTGACGGATATTAGCTGCGGACCAGCAGTTACCCGCTATGAGATTCAGCCGGAGATGGGCGTTAAGGTCAGCAAGATTGTCGGGCTTGCGGATGATATCAAGCTCAATCTTGCAGCGGCAGATATCCGTATTGAAGCACCAATTCCGGGCAAGGCAGCCGTTGGAATTGAGGTTCCGAATTCGGAGAATGTGATGGTATCCTTCCGCGAACTGATTGAATCCGAGGAATTTAAGAATGCCAAATCAACCATTTCCTTTGCGGTCGGTAAGGATATTGCCGGCAAGGTGAAGGTTGCCGACATTGCCAAGATGCCGCATCTTCTGATTGCGGGAGCAACCGGTTCTGGAAAATCGGTCTGCATCAATACAATTATTATGAGTATTTTATACAAGGCAGATCCGAATGAGGTCAAGCTGATCATGATTGACCCGAAGGTGGTTGAGCTTAGTGTCTATAACGGCATTCCGCATCTGATGATTCCGGTTGTGACGGATCCGAAAAAGGCAGCCGCAGCACTGAACTGGGCGGTTGCGGAGATGACTGAGAGATATGAGAAATTTGCAGAATGCTCTGTCCGTGATATCAATGGCTACAATGCCAAGCTGGACAAAATTGAAGTCCCGGAAGGGCAGCCAAGACCACAGAAGATGCCGAAAATTGTGATTATCGTGGATGAGCTTGCGGACCTTATGATGGTTGCATCCAATGATGTGGAGGAATCCATCTGCCGTCTGGCACAGCTTGCAAGAGCCTGTGGAATTCACTTAATCATTGCCACCCAGAGACCTTCGGTTAATGTCATTACTGGATTGATTAAGGCAAATATGCCAAGCCGTATCGCATTTGCAGTTACCTCCGGTGTGGATTCGAGAACCATCCTCGATATGGTCGGAGCGGAAAAACTGCTCGGCAAAGGTGATATGCTCTTTTATCCGCAGGGGATTCCCAAACCGCTTCGTGTGCAGGGTGCTTTTGTATCGGACGAGGAAGTGTCCAATGTGGTAGATTTCCTGAAGGATAACAACGGCAGCGCAGAGTACAATCCATCCGTACAGCAGAAGATGGATAGTCTGCAGAACTCTTCTGCGCAGGCAGTTGCCATCAGTGACGCGGACAGTGAAGGTGACGGAAGGGACTCCTATTTTATGGAGGCGGCACAGATTATTGTCGATAAGGAAAAGGCGTCTATCGGTATGCTACAGCGCTATTTGAAGGTCGGATTCAACAGGGCAGCGCGCATCATGGACCAGCTCGAGGAGGCAGGTATTGTCGGACCGGAAGAGGGGACAAAGCCGCGCAAGGTACTTATGACAGCGGAAGATTTGCAACAGTTTATTGACGAAAACGTATAAACGTGTTAAACATATGTATTGATACTGGTATATCAATACTGGTCAGGAGGATAAATATATGAAAACTGATATTGAAATTGCACAGGAGGCAGAATTAAAGCCTATTAAAGAGGTGGCAGCGGCTGCCGGAATCGCAGAGGACGATTTGGAATTATATGGAAAATACAAGGCAAAGCTGTCGGATGAATTGATGGACAGAATACAGTCCAATCCGGATGGAAAGCTGATTTTAGTAACAGCAATCAACCCGACGCCGGCAGGAGAAGGCAAGACCACCACGAGTGTTGGTCTCGGAGAGGCATTCGGCCGCCTGAACAAGAAGGCAATGATTGCGCTCAGAGAGCCATCCTTAGGACCTTGTTTTGGAATCAAGGGAGGTGCTGCAGGCGGCGGCTATGCGCAGGTGGTTCCAATGGAGGATCTGAACCTGCATTTTACAGGTGATTTTCATGCAATCACATCTGCGAACAATCTTCTTGCTGCATTGTTAGATAATCACATCCAGCAGGGCAACGAACTTGGAATCGATCCGAGACAGATTATCTGGAAACGCTGTCTGGATATGAATGACCGTGTGCTGCGCAACATCGTTGTCGGACTTGGCAGCAAGATGGACGGAATGGTGAGAGAGGATCATTTTGTCATTACGGTTGCCTCTGAGATTATGGCAATTTTATGTCTTGCGGATGATATGAACGATCTGAAGAAGCGTCTTGCCAGAATTATCGTTGCATACACCTTTGACGGTAAGCCTGTGACTGCAGGAGATTTACAGGCCGTAGGCGCGATGGCAGCTTTATTGAAGGATGCCTTAAAGCCAAATCTGATTCAGACCTTAGAGCACACACCTGCCATCGTACATGGCGGACCGTTTGCCAATATCGCACACGGCTGCAACAGTGTACGGGCTACCAAGACAGCATTGAAGCTGGCAGATTATGTCATTACAGAGGCAGGATTCGGTGCAGACCTCGGTGCGGAAAAATTCTTCGACATCAAATGCCGGATGTCCGGCTTAAAGCCGGATGCGGTTGTACTTGTCGCAACCATCCGCGCATTAAAATACAACGGCGGCGTTGCCAAAGACCAGTTATCCGAGGAGAACCTTGATGCTTTGAAGAAGGGTATTGTCAATCTGGAGAAGCACATTGAAAATCTCCAGAAATACGGGGTTCCGGTCGTTGTTACCTTAAATTCCTTTATCACAGATACCAGGGCAGAGACGGATTTTGTCGAGAATTTCTGCAAAGAAAGAGGCTGTGAATTTGCACTCTCCGAGGTATGGGAAAAAGGCGGCGAAGGCGGAATTGAACTGGCACAGAAGGTGTTAAAGACGCTGGAAGAGAAGGAGAGCAATTTCAAGGTGCTCTATGAGGACAGTCTCTCCCTCAAGGAGAAAATCGAAGCGGTTGCCAAAGAAATCTACGGAGCATCCGAGGTTACTTATTCTCCTGCGGCAGAAAAAGAATTAAAGCGGATTACGGACCTTGGTATGGGAGATTTTCCGGTATGTATGGCAAAAACGCAGTATTCGCTGTCTGATGATCCGAAGAAGCTGGGGCGTCCGGAAAACTTCACTCTGAATGTGCGTGAAGTCTATGTTTCCGCAGGTGCAGGTTTTGTTGTCGCTGTCAACGGTTCCATCATGACCATGCCTGGACTTCCTAAGAAGCCGGCTGCCTATGGCATTGATGTGGATGATAATGGCGTGATTACCGGATTATTTTAACAGAGGTGGAAGATATGTATCAGATGATTGATGGGAAACAGATTTCCCAATCTTTAAAAGACGAATTAAAGGAAGAGGTTGCCGGTTTAAAGGCAGAAGGAAAAAACTGCTGCCTCGCAGTTATTCAGGTCGGAAATGACCCGGCTTCCAGTGTCTATGTCGGCAACAAGACGAAGGCATGCGCCTACATCGGTATTGAATCACGTTCCTATGAACTGCCGGAAGAGACAACGGAAGAGGAACTTTTGGCACTGATTGACCGTCTGAATGCGGATTCGTCCATTCATGGAATTCTCTGTCAGCTTCCGCTTCCGAAGCATATGGATGAGGATAAAGTGATACAGGCCATCTCTCCGGATAAGGATGTCGATGGATTTCATCCGCAGAACGTCGGAGCGCTTGTCATTGGACAGGAGGGCTTTGTCTCCTGTACTCCGGCGGGAATTATTGAACTGCTTCACCGGAGCAATATTTCTATTGAAGGCAGACACTGTGTTGTCGTAGGACGAAGCAATATCGTTGGTAAGCCAATGTCACTGCTTATGCTGCGCGAGAATGCAACAGTAACCATCTGCCATTCAAAGACAGCCAATCTCAAGGAAATCTGCCGCGAAGCAGACATTCTGATTGTAGCAATCGGAAAGCCACAGTTTATCACTGCAGAATATATCAAAGAAGGAGCCGTTGTTATTGATGTCGGCATTCACCGTGATGCGAACAACAAGCTCTGCGGTGATGTGAAGTTTGATGAAGTGGCACCGCACACCGCTGCAATCACTCCGGTACCGGGCGGAGTAGGACCTATGACGATTGCCATGCTGATGAAGAACTGTGTGGAAGCAATGAAGCGTTCCTGCTAGCAGATTACCTATGAAGTTAAGCTTTGATATCGATATAAAGGGGATATTTTATGAAATGCATTCACTGCGGAACGGAACTGAAAGAGGGCTGTCTGTATTGTTCTAATTGCGGCAAAGAAGCCCAGATTGTTTCGGACTATAATGGATTTGAAGACGACTACCTGAAAGCAATCCTTGAAGAAGCATCCTCGGAGGAGACGCAATTAGCGAAGGAAACCATTAAAAAAGCGGACCGCGAAGAAAAAGAGCGCAAATTGCAGGAAAAACGCCAAAAGCAGACAGAACTGAAGAAGGAAAAAGAGCGTGTACGCATGATAGTCCTGTTGTGTATTCTGGCTGCGGTCATCCTTTTCTGTATCATTGGTATGTTTGTCCTGAAGTTATCAAGGGAGCATCAGCAGATGAACTCCTATGAATATCAGATGGAGCAGGCTACCATTGCCGAGCGAAATCAGGAATATGAGGAGGCTGCCCAATACTATGAAAAAGCACTGACCTTAGAGCCACAGGATCTGGTTTCCAGAAGGCTGCTCGGAGAATTGTATATGAATCAGGGGGAATATGATTCCGCACTGATTGTCTATACTGAGATGATCCAGTTAGGAGATGCTTCTCTGGAGAATTACCAGAATCTGCTGACCATATATGAGAAAAAGAAGGATGTGGATGCCATCATTGCCCTGACGAAGGAGATTGAGGATCCGCAGATACTGGAATTGTTTTCCAATTATATTGTTACGGTGCCGGAATTCAGCTATGCCTCGGGCAAATATGACGAATACATCAAGATTGAGCTTTCGTCGAGTGGTATTTACAATATCTATTATACGTTAGACGGCTCGGATCCGGTTACGAACGGTCAGATATATACGAAGCCGATTGCACTGAGTGAAGCTGGTGAGTATGAGATTAAGGCGGTATGTGTCAATATCAAGCACATATACAGTGAAGTGGTAAGTAATGTCTACACCATCGACATACCAGCACCGGATATGCCTTCCGTATCGCCAAATGGAGGAGATTTTGCATCAGAGACACAGATTACCATAACGGTTCCTGCCGGATGTGTTGCTTACTATACATGGGATGGAAGCAATCCGACGACCGAATCGGAACGATACACGGCTCCGATTATCATTCCGGAAGGAAACAATATTCTCTCTGTGATATCCGTGGATTTGAAGACGAATCTGACCAGTGGTGTTTACCGCCAGTATTACACATATTATCCATAAGTATGATGAACATAAAAACAGCTTAGGCGCAAAACCTAAGCTGTTTTCATTATTCCGGGAATATTTCGTTATACAGTTCTTCCAGAATGTGGTCTTCTTCCTCTTCCGAAAGCGCAGGGTAGGCATCGGTCAGCCACTTTTTCATCTGCTCCATTCGAAGAAAATATAAATCTGCCGAGCCGGTATCTGCTTCCGCTAGTTCGAATGCGAGGATTTTTTCACGGAAATGCGCCATAAAATATGCACGGATATCGGTTTGCTGTGATTCCTGTGAGGAGGCCTCCTGTCCGATTTTACCCAGTGATAAAAAGGAGCGGATTCCGATGACGAGGAATATCGCAAATACAATCCCCATCACCACGGAAAAAATGATTTTCATATGGGATGCCAGCCGAAATGGAAGGACATCAAACCAGAGCAGTCCAATCAGGCCAAATCCCAATACCGATATCAGAGTAAAGCTCCACGCAGTTGACTTCGTTTCGTCATATAAATTTTTCTTGTTTGTGTACATAGTTACCTCTCTTTTTAAAATTTTCTGTTCTTTGCCATTTGCTGCTTTTATGATATAATGCAGGCATGAAAATTACAATATTATGTGTCGGAAAAATCAAAGAAAAATTTTATCGGGACGCTATCGCGGAATACACAAAGCGTCTGGGAAGATACTGTAAGCTGGAGATTGTCGAGGTCGCGGATGAAAAAACTGCCGAGCAGGCTTCCGAGCGCGAGATTGCCATCATCAAGAACAGGGAAGGGGAGCGCCTGTTAAAAGCAATCAGCGAGGACAGTTATGTCATTGCCCTTGCCATCGATGGAAAACAGCCGGATTCCGTGCAGCTTTCGGGACAGCTTAAGCAGCTCGGAGTCAGCGGGAAAAGCCATCTTGTGTTCGTCATCGGCGGTTCGCTTGGTCTGTCCGATGATGTGTTAAAACGGGCAGATGAGAAACTGAGCTTTTCAAAAATGACATTTCCGCATCAGCTCATGCGGGTGATACTGCTTGAACAGATTTATCGTTCCTACCGGATTATGAACAACGAGCCTTACCACAAATAAAACGGTATAGGACAGGATAAATTTTCATATAGTGTACCATGAGAGAAGAACATTTATCCAAACGTGAAAACTTAATCAATGCGCTGGAGCTTCCGAAGGATCTGGTGCTTGGTATGCCGTATCTGAATTTTTGTGGCAATCGCGAACTGGTGATAGAGAATCATAGAGGAATTCTCAATTATGATACAAGCAAGCTGATTGTCACAACGAAGGTACTCCTGATTTCGATTGAAGGGAGAGGACTGTGTGTGGAACAATACACGATGGACACACTGAAGGTTACCGGCTTCTTTGAATCGATTCGTTTCGCACCATGTTAAAAGGATTCTGTCTCTGGCTGCGCGGGTATGTACTTCTCTCAATCAAAGGCCAAAAGGCTGGCCGTTTTCTTAATCTCTGTACAAGACATGGAATAAAAGTATGGGATATTCATTTTTCTGAACCGGATTCCTATTGCTGTTCCATTCTTGTAAGAGATTTTTTTAAAATACGCCCTCTTGTACACAAGACGGGCGTGAATATTCATATCCGGAGCAAAAAAGGACTGCCGTTTTATCTGCACCGCTATCGGTCAAGAAGCTGCTTTGTCCTCATGCTTTTCGGAATCTTTTTTCTCATTCTCTACTCAACCGGATTTGTCTGGAAAATCGAACTGATTGGCAATTCTTATGTGACAGAAGATGTTATGGTCAATTATCTTACAGATACCGGGAATGGATTTGGAACGGCCAAGAGTAAGATTGACTGCGATGCGCTGGAGCTTGCCATAAGAAATGATTTTCCGGAGGTCATATGGGCTTCCGTGTATTTAGACGGCACCAGACTGGTGATACTGATACAGGAAAATCTGCTGTCAGCCGAACTGGCAGACAGCATAACGTCTGGCACCGATACCTCCTGCGGTAATCTTACCGCGGCCAAAGATGCACAGGTTGCCTCCATCATTACCCGGAGCGGAACGCCACTGGTCAGGGAGGGCGATATGGTTCTGGCAGGCGATATCTTAGTCAGCGGAATCTGCGATATTATCGATGACAACGGCGAGGTCGCAGACCAGATTTATACTACTGCAGATGCTGATATTACCGGATATGTCACTTATGAGTACAGTGATGTAATTCCGGTCGAGTACACTTTCTATGAACCGGAAGCTGAGTCCAAAGTATGTTACAGCATTGCCCTGTTTGACAAGACGCTCTCATTTCCGTGGGACTCCATCCACGAGGAAGGCGATTATTATGTGATAGAAGAATACCGGCAGCTTTGCCTGTCGGATAATATCTATCTTCCGGTATTTTGGGAGAAAAAATGCTATACGCACCAGAATGCGTGCACGGTTTTATTAACGCAGCAGGAAGCAAAAGATATGGCAAATGAGCATTTTTCAAAATTTCTTAAAGAATTGGAAGAAAATGGGGTTTCAATTATAGATAAAAATGTTATGATGAAAAGTGGGGAAAATGAATATACCGTATCAGGTACCGTATATTGCAGGGAACCCATTGCAATTTTAACCCCTTTGGAGGAAGGAACACACAATCAATGAGTATGCATGAATCAATGATTAATATCCCTACCGAGCATATGTCCAATATTTTCGGTCAGTTTGATATATACACCAAGAAAATAGAACGCACCTTAGGTGTCACACTGGTGGTTCGCGGTGATGAACTGAAGATTATCGGAAGCGAGGCCAATTGTCAGGCGGCATCGGAGGTCTTTCACCAGCTTTTGGAACTTTCACGCAGAGGCAATGAGATTACCGAGCAGAATGTCAATTATGCCCTTGCCTTGCAGGCAGAGCACAGGGGAGAATCGCTGGCAGAAATCGACCGTGATATTATCTGCCATACCATAAACGGCAAGCCGGTCAAGCCTAAGACGCTTGGACAGAAGGCGTATGTCGATGCCATCCGCAACAAGATGATTGTATTTGGCATGGGACCTGCCGGAACCGGTAAGACCTATCTTGCAATGGCGATGGCAATTACCGCCTTCAAAAATGAAGAGGTCGGAAGAATCATCTTAACCCGCCCTGCCATTGAAGCGGGCGAAAAGCTTGGATTTCTCCCGGGAGATTTGCAGAGCAAGGTTGACCCGTATCTTCGACCACTGTATGATGCCCTCAATCAGATTATGGGAGCGGATAGCTTCCAGCGCAACATGGAAAAGGGCCTGATTGAAGTGGCACCGCTTGCCTATATGAGAGGGCGTACCCTTGATAATGCTTTTATCATATTGGACGAAGCACAGAATACCACACCCGCACAGATGAAGATGTTTTTGACGAGAATCGGATTCGGCTCGAAGGTGGTGGTAACCGGAGATGCCACACAGATTGATCTGGCACCAGGCGTACGTTCCGGTCTGGATGTTGCCCTCAAGGTTCTTGCACCGATTGACGATATTGCAATCTGCAGACTAACGAGCAACGATGTGGTAAGACATCCTCTGGTGCAGAAGATTGTGCAGGCATATGATGACTATGAGAAGAAGCAGCAGAGGCAGAAGAACAAGCCTTCCGGCAGAACACAGGGGAAAAAGTCATGAAAAAAGAATCTGTATGTTTTTATCGCGTTATTCCAATTGTGTGTATGGTCGGCATTACTCTGTTGCTTTCGTTGCTTTTTATCCTGCTTAATCATCTGATGCTGGATGAAAGCATCTGCGTCGGTTTTATCGATGTGGGATTTTTGTCCGTATTCATCTACGAGCTGGAAGCTGAGCGGAAGAAGTATATGCTGTCCGCCAACCGTGGGACAACCTTTGGCTTTGTGGCGGCAGGCTTTTGCTTAAGCGGACTTTTGTTGATTGGATTTTTGTTTTTGCCGGATTTCTGCCGGCCGTTTGCGCTGATTACGCTTATCATGTACACCGTCAGCAATGCGCAGCTTGCACTGATTACGACCGTGTATTTTAACATATTGTTCGCAGTTACATGCAGCGGCAATTTCTTTGAGCTGGTTGCCTCACTGCTTTTAGCTCTGTTTTGCTCGATGCTTGCAGGAGGGCTGGATTCCCAAAAGACACGCCTTAGCTCCGCAGTCCTGCTGCTGTGTACAAGTCTGTTCACCCCGCTTATTTTTTCTTATCTGGCAGAGGGTACCATAAGCGCGACACTGGTAGCTGTCAACGGCATTCTCTCCATTGTCATGCTGCTTTCAGCCTTGTTTGCATATGAAAAAATTCGCAAACGGGTACAATTGGAATATACGCATAAGCTGGAGGATATTTTGGATGAATCCTATTCCTTCCACCACGAATTTCAAAAATATTATCCGGCAGATTACAGGCACGCCTGCAAGGTATCTGAAATTGCAGCTCTGTGTGCGAAGGCTTTGGGATATTCCGAACTCTTATGTGCCGCGGGAGGTCTCTACTACCGCATCGGAAAATGTCTTGGCGGTCCACATACGGCGGCTGCCGTCAAAAAGGCGCAGTCTTTGTGTTTTCCGAACGAGCTGACGCAGATTCTTGCGGAATATTACGGGGAAAAGGAACTGCCTTCCACACCGGAATCGGCGCTTGTCTATACGGTCGATGCCCTTGTGTTCAAGGTAGAAGCCCTGCAGAAGGAAGTATCGGGAAGTACATGGAATCGGGAGATGATTATCTATCAGGCCATGAATGAATTTTCCAGCAAGGGAATGTATGACCGTTCGGGGCTTAGCATGAATCAATTTCTGAAATTGAGAGAATATTTAGTAAGAGAGGAGCTGTGGCAATGAGTTTTTATCTGGAAAAAGAATGTGACACGGACTTTGATTTTGATGAAGAAGAATTGGCGCGCAGGGTGATTGATTACTGCCTGGAATTTGTGCAGTTTCCATACGAGGCAGAGGTAAATCTTACCTTGACA
>JBGVFC010000087.1:0-4951 GCA_045120755.1 Agathobacter sp.
CATCACACCGCCCGGCGTAAAGGAATCCTTGTCCCTGCGCTTTTTAGACACCGAGTAATGATTGACCATCGAATCCATATTTCCACCCGACACCAAAAATGCAAGACGCGGTGTCCCAAGCTCCGAAATCGAAGTATCATCCTTCCAGTCCGGCTGTGCGATAATTCCTACGGAATATCCATGCGATTCCAGCAGTCTTGTAATGATGGCATGTCCAAAGGAGGGATGGTCCACATAAGCATCCCCGCATACATACACAAAATCCAACTGCTTGATTCCTCGCTCCTCCATATCCTGTTTTGAAATAGGCAAAAATCCTTCGTACATAAAAACCTCTCTTGCGTTTTTTATTTTTGTTTTTATACTACAAATGAATTTACATGCTCCATTGCAGACACACTCCCGCTCGAATCGCAACATAGCGGTACTAAATTCGTAAAAAGCACTCATTAAGTACCGCTATGTTGCTTAACGGTCTGCAATGGAGCATGCAAATTCATTTTTCAACATATCACAAATCCATGAAAAATAAGAGTCCCACATTTTTTGCAAAAACATTGCCACCGCCTGAGCAATCGGAATCCTCTCATGCAATGCAAAAATTCCCTCTTTTCTGCAAGCAATAGTCTACCTCAGCGCTGTAACTTCTTCCTGCGTCAGTTCCCTGTAAGATCCCGGCAGCAGTCCGTCGAGCGTCAGTTCACCGATGGATATCCGCTTCAGTTCGACGACCTTACAGCCGACTGCCGCAAACATCCGCTTGACCTGATGATAGCGCCCCTCCGTAATAGTAAGTCTGGCATGGCAGGAGTCCTCCAACAATGTAAGCTGTGCAGGAAGTGTCAGGGTATCATCCCCGATGTCCACACCTTTTGCAAAAAGCTCTGCCGCCTCCTTAGGCACAGGCGCATCCAGATATGCCTCATAGGTCTTTGGCATATGGTGTGCCGGGCTTAGAATGTGATGTGCAAATGCCCCGTCATCTGTCAACAGCAGAAGTCCCTCCGTATCCAGATCAAGACGTCCGACCGGCATCAGTCTCTTTTTAAGTTCTGCCGGAAAATCGTCCATGACCGTGGCATGGGAAGCATCCCTTACTGCCGTCACACAGCCCTTTTTCTTGTAAAGTATATAGTAGAGGAACTTTGCGTAACGAAGCGGCTGTCCCCGGAAGCAGACCACATCTGAATTCTCATCTACCTTCTGTTCCGGTTTTTCCGCCGTCATATCATTGACCAGAACCAGTCCCTGTCTGATGTACTTTTTGACTTCTGTGCGACTGCCCACCTGACATTCACACAAATATTTATCCAGCCTCATCAATTTGCGCGTTCTCCTTCCTCAATGGCTCGCAAAAAATAATAAGAATTGATTGCAAATTCTGTTCCATCTTCCCGGTTTAAATAAATACCAAAATGCAGATGCACCGGAAAATTTCCGGTCGTTCCTTCCACACTGCTGTATCCGGTGTCCCCCATCATGCCAAGCAGGGTTCCTGCTAAAACCTCGTCGCCCTCTGCAAGTTCGGACGCATAGGAGGCAAGATGTGCATAGTAATAATAGACACCGCTCCCGCTTCGAATACCTATCCGGTATCCCCCCTGCGGCAGCCAGCCCATTTTTTCTACAATCCCATCCGTCACACTGTAAACCGGATAGATGCCCCGCTCATTGACATCTGCCATAATATCACAGCCTTCGTGCCGCCGCTCGCCGCCATAGCTGCGCTGCGTTCCCCAGCTATCCTCATACACATAGCCGGCATCCGGATTGTCAACCACTTCTCCCACAGGAAAAACAATCGAATTTCGGAGTATAATATTCCCCCATACCTTCTGATTACAGGAATCGATTTCTGCAAATTCCTGCGGATACTCCTTATACAGCCACTGTGACAACATATGCAGTTCCTCTTCGGAGAGACTTGTGTGAAGCCATTGCTCCAACAAGGGTTGTTCCCCCTTCGCAGTCGTCATCGCAGAAAGCATCTGATATACCGTCAGATACTCTGCAAGATTGCTGCTGCCGGAGTCCCCGAAGCATTTGTCCCATATCTGCTGCGGAATCTGCTGTCCGACGAAAGCCTCCCATGCCTTTTCATATGAAAACTGTATCCGCGGCACAAGCGACGAAACCAGACACTGTTCCATCAGCGCCAGGAAAAAACAGCACAGTACACATCCTTGGTAAAGCCTTCGCCGTATTATTTGGACCTCTTTAAAAATTCTAAGATTAACCGCCACATACGCTCTGTGGAAGAGATACTGAGCCGTTCCTGCGGCGTATGAATATCATAATTGTCCGGTCCAAAGGATACGCAGTCCAGATTCGGGATTTTCTCGGACAATACACCGCACTCCAGTCCCGCATGAATCGACTGAAAGGTTGCCTCTTTTCCGAACAGTTCCCGGTAAATCTCCCCAATCTGTGTACGCACCTGTGATTCTTCGCAGTATTCCCAGGCCGGATAGTCTCCCTCGACTGTCACCTCGCCGCCGAGCATCTGCACAAGCATTGCCACCTTCTCTGCAACGTCCGTCTTGCGGGTGGATACACTGCTCCGCACGGAGGTTACTGTATCAAACGAAGTCTTTGTAAGTTCCATAATCCCAAGATTTAATGAAGTCTCTACCAGTCCGCTTCCATCTGTGCACATATTCTGGACTCCGTTCGGTGTCATCCGAAGGAAATAAATAATCTTATTCACAGAAGAGAAATCCAGCATATCCTTCTGTACCACATCGCCAAAGCGGTAGGACACGGTAAGCGTTGGTTCTGTAACGGAATATTCCTTTTTCAGTTCATCGTTCAACTGATACAGCACCGCCTCCACTGCCCGTCTGCTGTCTGGCGGAAGAAGCACATACGCCTTCGCCTCCCTCGGAATCGCATTGTCCTTCGCCCCTCCGGACAATTCTGTAATTCCAAAGGCAGTGACATCCGCAAGCGTAGAAAACACTCTTCCCATCAGAATATCTGCATTGGCATGCTCCTTGTCAATCTCCGAGCCGGAATGTCCGCCGAGCAGTCCGGTCACACAGATGGAAAGCTCCAATCCGCTCTGCTCTGCATAGGAGACCGGTATCTGACTGTGCAGACTCATACCGCCTGCGCACCCCGTCAGAAAAATTCCTTCCACATCACTGTCTATATTGAGCATTTTGTGCCCTTTTAACATCGACAAATCCACACTGTATGCGCCAAGCATTCCAATCTCTTCATCAACGGTAATGACCACCTCAAGCGGAGGATGAGGAATATCTTCTGCATCCAGAAGTGCCAGTGCATATGCCACCGCAATCCCGTCATCCCCGCCGAGTGTCGTCCGGTCTGCGGCCACAAAATCCCCCTGCACCTGCAAGCGGATTCCCTCCGTCTCCATATCGATATCTGCCTGCGGCTCTGCCTCACAGACCATATCCATATGTCCCTGAATAATCACCGGTTCCGATTCCTCATAGCCGGCTGTACCGTCCTTCAATATGACCACATTGTTATCGGAATCCTGATAATATGTCAGATTACGCGCCTTCGCAAAATCAACAAGATAATCACTAATGGCTTTGGTATGACGCGAGCCTCTTGGAATCCTGCTGATTTCTTCAAAATAATAAAATACCGCCTGCGGCTGTAATTCTCCTAAAACACGCATAGCCTCCTCCTTCTTCTCATAAATTAAACTATGAAAAATTTGTTTTATATATTGATATGCATCATTATAATTATTTATTTTTTATTCTCTCCGGCAGATGCCTTAGACGCTTCCAAAACCGGATTGCTGCTCTGGTTCGAACAGATACTTCCTACACTGCTTCCATTCTCCATTATATCCAATTTGCTCATCTGTTCCAACCTGTTTTCCGCAATCCGCAGAAAATTTTCACTGCCTTTTTCACCAGAAAAAGCCTTTACCATCCTGTGTGGATTTTTGTTCGGTTTCCCTATAGGAAGCAAGCTTACTGCTGATTTTTATAAGCAGGGGGCACTCTGCGAATCAGACGCACGAATCCTATGCTGTTTTACCAACAATCTGAGTCCTGTTTTTATCAGCGGTTACGTCTGCACCTCCATGCTTCACCGGCCGGATTGGATTCTTCCCATCTACCTGACACTTTTTGTCCCTTCACTGGCATACGGCCTTATCATGCTTCTTTTTACACGCAAAAAAATGCTCCCGGATAAGGCGCACACAAAAAAACCGGCATCCGCCTTCTGCATCAATATGCAGCTTCTGGATACCGGCATCATTCATAGTTTTCTTACAATGATTAAACTGTGTGGATATATTATGCTCTTCTCGATTCTTGCCAGATTTCTCATGCAGATTCCACAGCTTTCCGCAACAGTAAAAATATTCCTGACCTGTTCGCTTGAGATTACCAACGGAATTGCACTTCTGACAAATGCCCCGCTTAACGAACACATGCTGTATGTATGTACCGTTGCCTTTCTCTCCTTCGGCGGAATCTCCGGCATCGCCCAGACCGGTTCCATGCTGTCCGGAACAAATCTGAAATTAAAAGACTATGTAATACAAAGAGTACTTCTTACGATACTCTGCACCGCCTGTGCAATCATCTACCGCCTATTCCTCAGCGTCATCCTTTGAGATTGTAATGTTGCTCAAATCGACCGTCTCAACCTCAGAAGTTCTCTCCGGCTGCTTTGGCGCCTGTGAAGTCTTCGGAGCAGCCGACGGTTCCGGTTCCGGCTCCGGGAACAACTGCGCACGGTTGGCAGAAACCACATCCAGATATCCCTGCAATGCACTGATTAAATTCTCATAGCGCGCCTTGGAGGTGTCAATGGAATTGATTAGAAGCTCTTCGAGTCCGCGAAGCTGTCCATCCGTGTAATTCATTGCCATCAGACGGATACTGTTGGCTTCATTGGTTGCCTTGTCTAAGATTTCTTCTGCCTGCTTCGTGGCAATCTGCACAACTTCATTCGC
>JBGVFC010000088.1:0-4300 GCA_045120755.1 Agathobacter sp.
GCTCTGGTCGTAAAGGCGCAATGGGATGTTACATACTGCCGGAAATCTTTGCTGGTAAAGCAGTAGGCGCAGTATTGCGGCAGCAAATAATCATTCTTGGGAGATGCCTTGATACAGAATCCATTGAATACACAATCTCCCATATCATCCAGCATAACCGCCGACCAACCTACATCCTCCGCTGTTTCCGAGGTTCTGGTGAACAGCACATCTCCTCTGGAAACACGCAGTTTTTCCAGTTCAGCAGGAGTACATTCCACCAAAGCAGTGATATTCTCCGCTTTCAGGAAGCGGTTGTTATACACATCGGTGTAGCGGATAAAGGGCGTACCGCTTCCAAAGAATTCTTTGCCTTTACTCAGGCCATTCCGGAAATCAAACAAATCTCCCATAGGCAGCAGTACATAGCCAAATACATATTGACACAGGCAAATCAGGGCATTATACTCGTCTGTCTGTCTGTCTGTCTGTCTGTCTGTCTGTCTGTCTGTCTGTCTGTCTGTCTGTCTGTCTGTCTGTCTGTCTGTCTGTCTGTCTGTCAAGATTGTCTTGCCGGTTTCAGCGAATGTCAACAGCTGATCACGGTAAAATTCATACTGCTTTTTCCGAGCTTCAATCTCCGCAGGCAGACCAATGTTAAGATCAGTGCAGATAGCATCAAAGTTATCCAGCACCCGTACCAACCGTTCCTGCACCTCCAGGCTCGGAACGGAAATCTTCATGCGGTTCAATGCAGACAGACTGATGGTGCGTTGGGCCGCGCCAATTGCCGCTGCATCCGCCTTCTTATAAAAAGCGTCGCTTTTCATAACATGGTACAAATAGCGAGGGGCAATTATTTCTGTATTGGGTCGCAAGATCGCAATGTGCCGCTGGAACACGAAAGGCTTGTCCTCTGTGATATGAACCGGTATGCCAAAAGAGCCAACCACAGAATAGAGAATATCATCTTTCTGGGCACGGCGCTTTTTATCCAGCTTATCATAATACTCCTGGGGAACAAACTTTGTGTCCGTGAAATCGATCCCGTTTTCTGTGAAGTTGGAAATCGTAATAAAGGGAACGCCAGAATCGGCCTTGGGTGGCGGCTGATGATCGCCATCCGCAATCGACACGCAGCACTCTCCAAGGGTATGGATTGTGCCAGCAGAGCGAGTCAGCAGCTTATCCTGATAGTATGCATACTGGGCCTTTCTCGCTGTAAGCTCCGCTGTAAGCTCCGCTGTAAGCTCCGTGAAATTATCCAGAATCCGGACAATTTCACACTGCACAGGCAACGGTGGTATTGGCATAGGGAACCCTTCAACCATCGGTTTTCTTATCGAAGTTACGGTACCACTTACTGCCTTTTTTAAGATAAAGCCTTTAAAGTTTGCCTGCATATAGTAATAGGCAAATTTCACATTTAGATTCTCAATAGTAAAATGGATACGATACACTCTTTGATGCAACGCATATTTTCCATTTATATAGTGAAAAATTTCGCCGATTCCGCCTTCACCCGGTATGATTATTGCTTCTTCGTCATATTCATAATCGTCTTTGGCTTTAATTGTCTGCGACCGCACAAAAAATGGGTATGCCCCATCATCAATTGCCTCGTTACCGTTACTACTACCCGTTCCAACTTCTGCGATGTCTCCAATATTCCAATATTCGACACCATTAGGACAGAGTTGTTCAAGCAGCTCATTCAATTTACTCATCACTCCACCCCAATCTCTGCGATAATGCGCTCGATTTCCGCGCGGAGGACGGCCTCTCTTGCAACGATTTCGGCAATCTCTGCATTTAACTTTACAATATCTATCTTCTCATTTGTGTCTGCTGCTTCCACATAGGTGGATACAGACAGATTGTACACATTTTCTTTATTACCAACTTCGTCATTGGATACTAGGCGGCAGAAGTGATCCACATCTTTACGATCCGCAACGGCAGATACGATTCGCTGGATATTGGCTTCGGTCAGACGATTATTCTTCGTTACCTTAACAAACTCACCGGAAGCATCTACAAACATAATACCGCTATCTGCCT
The DNA here is from genome assembly GCA_045120755.1 of Agathobacter sp. Taxonomy (GTDB): domain Bacteria; phylum Bacillota; class Clostridia; order Lachnospirales; family Lachnospiraceae; genus Roseburia. The sequence goes on from JBGVFC010000088.1 coordinate 2,041, forward strand.
TGTTCTTCCGCAGAAGCATAATATCTACAGAGATCGTAACGTTCAGGAACAGGTTGGAGGGCAGCTGGATGATAGCATCCACATAGTTGTTATCCACCAGGTATTTACGGATCTTCTGCTCCGCGCCGCCACGGTACATAATGCCGGGGAAGCAGACAATGGCAGCAGCACCATTATTTGCCAGCCAGGACAGGCTGTGCATAATGAATGCCATATCACCCTTGGAGGCAGGTGCCAGCACACCGGCAGGAGCGAACCGTGGATCATTGATCAGCAGAGGGTTCTTATCTCCTTCCCAGGGCACAGAAAAAGGCGGGTTGGAAACGATCAGTTCGAAAGGCTGATCATCCCAGTGCATAGGAGACAGTAGGGTATCCTCACGCACAATGCTGAATTTATCGAATTCAATATTGTGCAGGAACATATTGATGCGGCAAAGGTTATAGGTGGTCAGGTCAATTTCCTGGCCGAAGAAGCCACGCTCAATGTTGTCCTTACCCAGAACCTTTTCTACCTTCAGCAGCAGAGAACCAGAACCACAGGCAGGGTCATAGACCTTGTTGATCTTGGTCTTGCCAATGGTGCCCAGTCGAGCCAGCAGTTCGGACACATCTGCCGGGGTGAAATACTGACCACCCTTTTTACCGGCATTGGCTGCGTACATACTCATGAGGTATTCGTATGCGTCACCGAACAGGTCCGGATTGATGCCGTCAGTAGAGAACAGGGGCATCTGCGCCACACCGTTCAGCAGCGCAACAAGAACTTTATTCCGCTTCGCCACAGTCTCACCAATGGCCTTTGCGTTCACATCGAAATCGTCAAACAAGCCGGAGAAGCTGCTTTCCGCATCACCTGTGGCGGCACTGCTCTCGATATTCTTAAAGATCCGCTCCAGGGTCTCATTCAGATTATCGTCCTTATCTGCCCGGGCGCGGACATTGCAGAACAGTTCACTGGGCAGAATAAAGAAACCCTTCTCCTGGATCAGGCCCTCGCGCGCAGTTTCGGCCTCTGAATCGGACATCTGGGCATAATCAAAGTCCGGGTTACCGGCTTCCCGTTCGCCCTTATTGATGTACTCTGCAAAATTCTCGGAGATATAGCGGTAGAACATAGTTCCGAGGACATAGGACTTAAAGTCCCACTCAGCTACATGGCCGGCATGAACCAAGTCAGTAGCAATTTTATATATGGTGCGGAACAGTTCGTCTTGATCCTTCTTCATTTCTTTCATGGTGATCCCTCTTTTATATTTTTATGGGGGAAAATTATTCTTTTATAATTCCCAGATAATCCAGATAACGGTTCAAATTATCAAAACCAGATCTGTCGACATAGTACCGTTTCGGGAGAAAATCTTTGATCATCCAGGTCAGCATATCATCCGTGGCTTCCCGAATTTCTTCATTGGTCTTCATATTCCCGGTGTAAAAATGTGTACCATTGGCATTGACATCGTAGAGGAAAGCTTTCCGGGGAGAATGCCAGATATACCGTTCCACCATAGGCTTTGGCAGGAACAAATCAAACACAATATCCTGCCGGGTAGCACTGATGCGGATACAGCCAACGATGTGATTGTACTCCCAGCAACGCTTTGGGAATGTTTCATTGTCAATGATTAGATTCATCGTCTGAGGATCGGTTCCTGCAGCATACTCTTTCAGTTTATCGATCTTTTGCTTTACCCGGTGACTAAGTTCGTCCTGGGAGAGCGCATAAATCGGGATATCAAATAGCTTTTTCATATACTCTCCCTATTCCAATCGCCTGCGGAAGCAGACCACTTCTCGGCAAAATCACCGCTGTCAATAGCTGCGGCGAAGGGATTTGCAAGAAATACCTTGATCGTATGCAGCACTGTGCTATAGTCATCGGTCTTGATATCCGTTTTCCGGCAGAATGCCCGCCACTTTTTCTGCATAGCATCGTCGCCGTCAAAAGCCGTGATCTGCTCAAACTGTGCCACAGTAAAAGTATGGTTGCGGTTGGCAAAGGTCTTTCTGAGAGCCTCCGTCAGAACCGCTCCGTCAAAATCGAACTTATTGGCAAGATAATAAATATCGTAGTAATCCTTCATGCGGCTGGAGAACTCCATCAGATTTAGAATCGCGTCCAGCTTTTCCGCAATGGTGGTCTCCAGCGAGTATGTATTGACCACAGGAGCATCAAAGCCTTCCAGCTGGGTGGGGATTTTCCGCTTCTCCTGCTTTGGAACGATGACATCGCCGATACCAAAATCAATGCCGAAAGGTGT
>JBGVFC010000089.1:0-9590 GCA_045120755.1 Agathobacter sp.
GCTTGCGAGCGATGTCGACCTTGCAGTGATGATCAGCACCACGATTCCTTCCGCAGTCAACGAATGGATTGCACAGATGAATGCGCTGGAACAGGCTGGCAACGGTGTGGCAGATGCCGCGGATGATACGCAGGCAGAAGAGCCGGATGACAGCACTTCAGATTCCGAGGGAACGGATGAAAATCCGGATGATGGACAGAACCCGGATGTGGAGCCGGAGCCGACACCGGATGATGAACAGACACCGGACGAGGAATCTGCACAGCAACCGGTTCAGGTTAAGGTAACTGCCGGATCGGTCAATGTCAGAACAGAACCTACCGTAGACAGCAACAGCTATGGAAAAGCGCTTGAAGGACAGTTGTTTACTAAGCTTGGTGAGAGCGGAGACTGGACTGAGGTTGATTATGATGGTCACAGTGCTTACATCAAAACTGAATTTTTGGAAACAGTTCAGCCATAACCATTCGTATGAACTGAACAGTTACAATCTTTGGAAAGCGTGACGAATGAATAATTCCGAAAATGTGCGGAGACTTAAAGTTTGGTTAAGTCTCCGTTCTTTTTTCATCATTATCATATTTATATCTTAACAGGAGAGAAGGAACTGCCAATATGACAGAACAAAACAAAAAACAAGTCAGGACAGGAACAACACCATCTGCAGGAAATCTGCGGCCGGAAAGAAAAGCTGTATCTGCACAGAAAACGGAGCTGACGGAAAAACCCGAAGCTGACGGGGGACACAGAGACGGAGTCCGGATTAATAAATATCTGAGCGAGGCGGGCGTGTGCTCAAGGAGAGAAGCGGACCGCAGAATTGAGGCGGGAGATGTCACAATCGATGGACAGGTTGCCGGTATGGGAGATAAGGTTTTACCGGGGCAGAAGGTCTGCGTTCTGGGCAAACAGGTATCCAAAGAGGAAGAGATGATTCTGATTGCGATGAATAAGCCGGTTGGGATTGTCTGTACTGCCGAAAAAAGAGAAAAAAATAATGTGATTGATTATCTGCATTATCCGAAACGGGTTTATCCGGTTGGCAGACTGGACAAGGATTCGGAAGGACTGCTTCTTCTGACGAACTATGGTGACATAGTCAACAAGATGATGCGGGCAGGCAATATGCACGAAAAGGAATATGTGGTAACGGTCAATAAGCCGGTTTCGGATTCTTTTATACGGGGACTGCAGGGAGGCGTACCTTTGGTAGAACTGGGCACCACCACCAGAAAATGCAAGGCATGGAAGACCTCAAGCCGACAGTTTCATATTATACTGACACAGGGACTGAACCGGCAGATCCGGCGGATGTGTGAGTATTTTGGATACCGGGTGGAGAAGCTGGTGCGGATTCGCATTATGAATATCGAACTGGGTGACCTGGCACCCGGAGCATGGCGCAAAGTGTCAGACGAGGAGTATCGCAGGCTGCAGCATCTGCTACAATCCTCCAGTAATGCACCGCGGCACATGAATGAGGAGGGAAGGCATCGTGGATAAAAGAGAACGCATGAAGGAACTGGTTGAGAAACTGAATCAGGCTTCGGCAACTTACTATAACGGCGGAGAGGAGTTACTCTCCAATTATGAGTGGGATGCGATGTTTGATGAGCTGTCGCGGCTTGAGAAGGAGACACAGGAAATCCTGCCGGACAGTCCGACGCAGAAGACCGGATACGAAGAATCGCAAAGCCAAAACGGACAGAAGGAAGCGCATGAATATCCGGCGCTGTCCCTTGCCAAGACCAAGCAGGTGGCTGAGCTCCAGGCGTGGGCGTCAGATTTTCCAATCTGGCTGTCGTGGAAGCTGGACGGACTGACGCTTGTTCTGACTTACGATGGTGGCAGCCTGACGAAGATTCTGACCAGAGGAAACGGAACGGTTGGTACCAATATTACCTATCTGAAAGATGCAATCAAGGGCTTCCCGCTTCAGATTTCTTATAAAGGACATATGGTTGTCCGCGGGGAGGCAGCAATTTCCTATACAGATTTTGCGCAGATTAATGATATGATTGAGGATGAGGATGAAAAATATGCGAATCCGCGAAATCTGGCGGCAGGAACGCTGAATCTGGATGATGTGCAGGAGGTAAAGAACCGCCATGTACATTTTCATGCGTTTACGCTGGTTCATCTGGACGAGGAGCTGGTGTCCTGGGGAGCGCGCATGGATTATCTTGAGGAGCTGGGATTTACGGTGGTAGAGAGAGAAAAGGTAAATGCTGCCGGACTTCCGGATGTAATTGCACGCTGGACGCAGAAAGTTGAGCAGGGCAGGATGGATATTCCGGTCGATGGCCTTGTGATATGCTATGACGATACCGGATATGCTGCGGGCGGAAGTGTAACCGGACATCATGCAACCAGAGCAGGATATGCGTTCAAGTGGCAGGATGAATCTGCGTTTACCAGATTAAAGTATATCGAGTGGTCCTGCGCGGTCTCCACCATATCGCCGGTGGCGGTATTTGAGCCGGTGCAGCTTGAGGGAACCACGGTGTCGAGGGCATCCCTGTGCAACATCAGTGAGATTGAGAGGTTAGGACTCGGGCAGGAATGCACTTTGGAAGTAATCAAGGCGAATAAGATTATCCCAAAATGTATTGCAGTATCGGATGCAGCCGGAGAGGTTATTATTCCATCCGAATGTCCGGTATGCCATGCACCGACAGAGATTCACACCAGCGCAGCAAGTGGGACAAAGACGCTGCACTGTACCAATCCGGACTGTGCGGCCAAGCATCTGAAAAAATTTACCAGATTTGTCAGTAAATCCGGCATGGATATGGATGGACTATCCATTCAGACTATGTTAAAATTTATGAATGATGGTTATATTCACCGGTTCGCAGATTTGTTCCATCTGCCGGAGCATTTCGATGAAATCAGCAGACAGGATGGCTTCGGGGAAAAATCCTGCGAGAACATGGCAAGAGCCATTGAGCGAAGCCGGAAGGTGCATCCGGTTCATTTCATCTATGCCCTGTGCATTCCGATGATTGGAACGGATGCTGCCAAAAAGCTTGTGGCAGCCATAGGCTTTGATGGATTTTTGCAGCGGATGAAGAATGAGGAAGGATTTGAGGACATTGATGGAATCGGAGCGGAGAAATCCAATTCGATTCTGATGTGGTATCAGAATCCGGACAATCGGGAAGAACTTGCGCGGCTTTTAGAAGAGGTGCAGTTAGAGCAGGTACAGTCGGCGGATACCGCGAATGCGAGCTTGTCGGGAGTGACCTTCGTGATTACCGGGGATGTCCATCATTTTGCCAACAGGGATGCGTTTAAGGTGTATGTCGAGGAACGCGGCGGCAGGGTTGCGGGAAGTGTATCGAAAAAGACGGCTTATCTGGTCAACAATGATACGGAGTCGGCTTCCTCGAAGAACCGCAAGGCGAAGGAGCTTGGAATACCGATTATATCGGAGGACAGATTTCTGGAGCTTTTTTCATAGAACAGCAATTGTTTAAGATTAATCATAGATAAGAGGGATAGAAATGCCAATTAAGGTACAATATGATCTGCCGGCAAGGGCAGAACTGGAATGGGAAAATATATTTGTCATCGATGAGAACCGGGCGGACCATCAGGATATCCGGCCGCTTGATATCGCAATCGTGAATCTGATGCCGCTCAAGGAGGATACGGAGCTGCAGATTCTGCGCTCACTGTCGAACACTCCGCTTCAGGTGAATGTGACCTTCGTTGCGACTTCTACGCATGAGTCGACGCATACCTCCGTGAGCCATCTGAATAAATTTTACCAGACCTTTTCCGATATCAGGGAGCGCAATTTTGACGGTGTGATCATCACAGGTGCTCCGGTGGAGCAGATGGAATATGAAGAGGTCGATTACTGGCAGGAGATCTGCGATATCATGGAGTGGACGAAGACACATGTCACTTCGACGCTGCATCTGTGCTGGGGTGCACAGGCGGGATTGTATTATCATTATGGAATCCAGAAGCATCCCCTGCAGCAGAAGATGTTCGGCGTGTATGAGCACCATGTCAAAAACCGCAAGATTCCTCTGGTCAGGGGGTTTGATGACTGCTTCATGGCGCCGCACTCCAGACATACCGAGGTGCGCAAGGAAGATATCGAAGCGCATCCGGAGTTGACGATACTGGCAGAGTCCGAGGAAGCAGGGGTGTTCCTTGTGATTGCACAGGACGGTCATCAGATTTTTGTGATGGGGCATCCGGAGTACGACAGACTCACGCTCGATAAAGAATACAAGAGAGATAAGAGTAAGGGGCTCCCGATTCAGATTCCGGTTAATTATTATCCGCAGGATGACGATACGAAAAAGCCGCTGTTGCAGTGGCGTTCGCATGGCAATATTCTCTACGCCAACTGGCTGAATTACTATGTATATCAGCAGACACCGTATGAATTTATCAATACGGCGGAAATTCTCAATAAATAACCATTTTATGATATCGGAAAATGAAAAATTTTGTAGTTGAAAAGTAGGATAAAAGTCACAGAAATCATTTTACATCAAAGTGAACTTGTGTTACCATAAGAATTAAGGAAGAAAAAAGGGGGACATTTTTATGGCAAAAGAAATGGTGGCAATGCTGCTTGCAGGCGGACAGGGTTCCAGACTGTACGCATTGACCCAGAAATTAGCAAAGCCGGCTGTTCCGTTTGGCGGAAAGTACCGGATTATTGATTTCCCATTATCTAACTGTGTAAATTCCGGAATTGATACCGTCGGTATTCTGACACAGTATCAGCCGCTCGTGCTGAATGAATACATAGGGAATGGACAACCGTGGGATCTTGACCGTCTGTATGGAGGTGTACATGTATTACCGCCGTATCAGAAGGCAACCGGTTCGGACTGGTATAAGGGTACAGCGAACGCGATTTATCAGAATATTTCTTTTATTGAGCGTTACGATCCGAAATACGTGATTATCCTGTCAGGAGACCAGATCTGCAAACAGGATTACAGTGATTTCCTGCGTTTTCACAAGGAGAAGGGAGCGGAATTCTCTGTGGCTGTTATGGAGGTACCGTGGGAAGAGGCTTCCCGTTTCGGCCTGATGGTGACGGACGAGGATGACAAGATTACAGAGTTCCAGGAGAAGCCGAAGGAGCCGAAATCCAATCTGGCTTCCATGGGTATCTATATCTTTAACTGGGATGTGCTGAAGAAGTACCTGATCGAGGATGAGGCAGATCCGAATTCCGAGAATGATTTTGGCAATAACATTATCCCGAATCTTCTCAAGGATCAGAGAGAGATGTACGCTTACCGCTTCAGCGGATACTGGAAGGATGTAGGAACCATCTCCTCACTCTGGGAAGCAAATATGGAGGTTTTGGATCCGGAGCACAGCGGTATTGATTTGTTTGATGAGGACTGGAAGATTTACAGCCGGAACAGCGGTCTGACCGGACACCGGATTGGTGCGCATGCAGTTGTAGAGGATTCCATGATTACCGATGGATGTAATGTTCAGGGTAATGTTAAGCACTCCATCCTTTTCTCCGGCGTAACGGTTGAGGAAGGTGCAGTTGTGGAAGATTCTGTTATTATGGGACAGACGACCATCAAGGCAGGAGCCGTTGTTAAGCACAGTATCGTTGCAGAGAAGGTAGTAATCGGCGAAAATGCCATCGTAGGAAGTACACCGGAGAATCCGAAGGACAACAGCAATGTTGCGACTATCGCATCCAATGTTACGATTGGTGCCGGTGCCAGGATTAGTGCGAATGCTATGGTATATGATGATGTAGAAGAGGGGGGCGAACAGTAATGGCACATAGGAAGAATGAAGCGTTGGGAATTATCTTCCCGAATAGTTATGATTCACTGGTCCCTGAGCTTGTAACCGAGCGTGCTATGGCATCTATCCCGTTTGCAAGTCGTTATCGTCTGTGCGATTTTATGATTTCAAGCATGGTGCACTGCGGAATCAGCAATATTTCACTGCTGGTCCGCCAGAATTATCATTCCCTGATGGATCATCTTGGCTCAGGCCGTGAGTGGGATCTTGCACGTAAGAAGGGTGGACTGAATATTTTCCCACCTTATGCACAGAAGTCCGTTAAGATGTACACCGGATGGATTGAAGCTCTCGAGAGTATCAAGGGATTTTTGAGAAGCCAGCCGGAGAAATACGTTGTTCTGACGGATTCCAACGTGGCAGTTAATTTTGATTTTACTTCCCTGATCAACGCACATGTGAAGAGTCAGGCAGATATTACGGTTGTCTACTACAAGAGAGAGATTCCGGAAGTGTTCAAGCGTCCGAATGTCAATAACCGTGATTTCTATTATACATTTGATATCGCAGATGATGGAAGCGTGAACAAGATTCATATCAATTCCATGCAGTCTGGAATTACCAATTATGGACTGAACATCTATGTGATGGAGAGAAAGCGCCTGATTGAGCTGATCGACGAAGCATACATTCACGGATATACCTACTTTGTCCGTGATCTCATGGCTCCCCAGGTCAACAACCTCAATATCAAGGCTTATCGTTACGACGGATATGTGGCACAGATTCATGATATGAAGAGCTACTTCGAGGAGAACATGAGACTTCTGAAGGAAGAAAATATCCATGCACTCTTTGATGGCAACCAGATTTATACGAAGATTCGTGATGATAACCCAACCCGCTACATTCACGGCTCCAAGGCGAAGAATGTGCTTGTTGCCGATGGTTGTGTGATTGAGGGCGAAGTAGAGAACTGCGTACTCTTCCGAGGTGTCAAGATTGGCAAGGGTGCCAAGGTTAAGAACTGTGTACTGATGCAGGATACAGTTATCGAGGAGAATGCCAAGGTAGAATATGTAATCACCGACAAGAACGTACGGGTTACTGCCGGCAAGACACTTGCAGGCAATGATTCTTATCAGGTATTTGTATCGAAGAGACAGACGGTATAATTTTTCGTTTGCAATCAATGAATATTTTGATATAATGGTAACAGACTATTTACCGAGGAGGCATTATATTATGGCTGATAACAGAAAGACAGTTCAGATAAAGGCAGATAAGCTTGGCGAAGTCAAGATTGCAGACGAAGTAATTGCGATTATTGCAGGATTGGCAACTACGGAGATTGATGGTGTAAGTTCCATGGCGGGCAACATTACGAACGAGATTGTCAGCAAGCTTGGAATGAAGAATCTGTCCAAGGGAATCCTTGTAGAAGTATTCGAGGATGAGGTGAAGGTAGACGTTGCAATCAACATTGCATACGGATACAATATTCCGGAGGTTTCTGCGAAGGTGCAGGAGAAGGTTCGTTCCACCATTGAGAGCATGACCGGTCTGACCGTGGCAGTTGTGAATGTACGCATTGCAAGTGTCGACATGGCGAATCAGTCATAACAATTTTGCTTTTGCTACTTTTTAATCAATATGTTTTGTAGTATAATAAAGGATGTCTTAGGACATCCTTTTTTATCTATGATGGTGTTTTGCCACCGATATACAAAGCGGTGTCCACAATAAACAGTTGGAGAATAATTATGACAAGAAAAGAATTAAGGGAACATGAGTTTAAAATACTTTTTCGGGCAGAGTTCCATGAGCCGCAGGAGATGCAGTCCCAGCTTGAGATTGTAGAAGAGAATCTGGGAAGTCTGCTGGAGGATGACGCAGAGGCATTAAGCACCCGGTTAAAGTGCACGGACGAAGAACTTAAGGAGATTAATGACAAGGTGTGCAGGGTCTTAGAGAAGCTGACCGAGATTGATGCCATGATCAATGAGAAGTCCGTTGGATGGAAGACCAGCAGAATGAGCAAGGTGGATCTTGCGATTCTTCGGCTGGGCGTGTATGAACTCTGTTTTGATGAGGATATTCCTGATAAGGTTGCCATCAACGAGGCGGTTGAACTGGCGAAAAAATTCGGAACAGATGATTCCTCTGCGTTTGTGAATGGAGTTTTGGCTAAGTTTGTATGACGAAGAATATTTATTCGGTAGGACAGGTAAATCAATACATCAAAAATATGTTCGCGCAGGATTTTTTGCTGCACCGTATCAGTATCAAGGGAGAAGTGTCTAATTGCAAGTATCATTCGAGCGGGCATATTTATTTTACGCTGAAGGACGAGAGCGGAACCATTGCAGCCATTATGTTTGCAGGCAACCGCAGAACCGGACTGTCTTTTCGCATGAAGGACGGCGATAAGGTAGTCGTGACCGGTTCCGTTGAGGTGTTTGAGCGTGATGGCAAGTATCAGATTTATGCAAAGTCGATTGAACTGGATGGCGAGGGGAATCTCTATCTTCGGTTTGAAGCATTGAAGCGTGAATTAGAAGAGATGGGAATGTTTGCTGCAGAGTATAAGCAGCCAATCCCGCGATATATCCGCAGGCTTGGAATTGTGACCGCTTCCACCGGTGCTGCCATTCAGGATATCCGCAATATCGCATCCCGCAGGAATCCTTATGTCCAGCTCATCCTCTATCCGGCTCAGGTACAGGGAGAGGGGGCTGCCCAGAGCATTGTCCGGGGAATACAGGCATTGGAACGGTATGGAGTGGATACAATGATTGTAGGGCGCGGCGGCGGTTCCATTGAGGATTTATGGGCTTTTAATGAGGAAATTGTGGCGCGTGCCATCTTTGACTGCCGGGTACCAATCATCTCTGCGGTAGGGCATGAGACAGACTGGACGATTGCAGACTTTGTATCCGATTTGCGGGCACCTACGCCTTCCGCGGCTGCGGAACTGGCGGTCTATGATTATCGTGAGGTACTTGAGGGACTGGCGCAGCAAAGCATGCGGATGCAGCGGATTATGAACCAAAAGTTAGAGCGCGAGCGGGAGAGACTTGCGTATCTGAATACACGTATAAGGTATTTAAGTCCGGCAAACCGGCTGAATGAGAACCGCAGAATTTTGCTGGATATGGAGGATAAGCTGCAGAGAAATATGGAGCAGCTTCTTCTGCAGAAGAGGCATCGCCTTCATCTGCTGGCCAATTCTTTGGAGGGGAATTCACCCATGAAGAAGTTAAGTCAGGGATTTGCATTCGTGGAGGATACAAAGAATCATGCGGTAAAATCCATTGCAGATATGAAGCCGGGCGATGAGATTGGAGTCTATCTGCTGGATGGCGGAATGAAAGCGGTGGTATCGGAGGTTTGGAAGAATGAGTGACAGGACGATGGATGGAGAAAAGATAACGCTGGAACAGCGTTTTTCCAATATAGAAGAGATATTAGGGCAGATGGAGAACTCGGAGGTTTCTTTGAATGACAGCTTTGAACTCTACAAAAAAGGTCTGACAGAGATTAAAGAGGCCAATCAGATGCTTGATATGGTTGAGAAGGAGATGATTCTGTTAAGCAGGGAGGGGGAAGTGGATGATGAACCGTGAGGAAACCAGACAGGCAGTGCTTATGCGTGCCGAAGAGGTGAATACGATTATTGACCGATTTCTTCCACAGGAAGAAGGCTATCAGAAGACCATATTTGAGGCGATGAATTACAGTCTCCGGGCGGGAGGCAAGCGCCTTCGCCCGATGCTGATGCAGGAAGTGTATCGGATTTTTGGAGGCGATGGGCCGGTTATTGAGCCTTTTATGGCTGC
>JBGVFC010000090.1:0-14063 GCA_045120755.1 Agathobacter sp.
GTTCATCGAAAAACAGCAGCGTCTCCTCCGGCTTAAAGTAGTCCAGAAGACCTGTCCGCTGACTGCAGAAATAGGACAAATACGCATCCATCCCCGCATACATGGACAACTCCTGCCACTGCTCGGTCAATTCATCCGCCATGGAGGATATCCGGTAGGCTTCCTCTGTCTTCATCTCTTTTCTCAGCTTATCGGAAAGTTGTTTTGCCTCCTGCTGCAGACGCTCAATTCCTTCGCTGCGCTCCTCTTCCGTCAGCACCAGCTCACAGGCCGGATAAATCGTCAGGACATCCAGATTCTCAATGGATTTCTGGCTCTCCACATCGAAAGAACGTATCGTATCAATCTCATCTCCCCACAGTTCGATACGGGATGGTACTTCGTCTGTCAGCGGAAAAATATCCAGGATGCCGCCGCGGAGCGCAAATTGCCCCATGGAATCCACCTGATATTCCTTCTGATATCCCATGTCTACCAGACGGCTGACTATTTTGCCCAAATCAATGGTATCTCCCGGAGCAAGCCTTATCACGCTGTCCCATACCTTTTGCGGCGGTGCCATCGTATTCATGAGCGCATCATAGGTCGTAATCAGTGTCACGCTCTCCTGCTCATGAATGGCCGCAAGTGCCAAAAGGCGCTGGGCGGTCAGCAGATTTCCCTGTATATCCGCCTGATAGAACAGTACATCCTTCGCCGGATAATACACGACAGCCGGATCGTAGAATTTGTAATCTTCGTACAGTTCCTTCGCTTTCTGCTCATGGAATGTGACAATGAGCTTATTTTTTCTTCCGCCGCAGGCATAGATCATGTGCGGCTTTTGTGCATCAATACAGCCCGTCACACTGACAAGACCGGTATGTTGTCTGGCATTCTGCAGCATCTCGGAGAATCCCGATAATTCCTGCAACGGTTTCACAAATGTATTCACGTTCCTGCTCCTATTTCTTACCATTATATTGGTTCATTGCCTGATCGACATTGCCATGTATCATGAGCGAAACCGCAGCAACCGCATCCCTGATTGCCGCTTCCGCCCTGTCACGGTCCTCCGCAGACATTCTTCCCAGCACATGGTCCGCCAGATCCCAGCCCTGCGGTTTTTCCCCGACACCTACTTTGACACGCATAAAATTCTGTGTTCCAAGCTGCGCAATGATACTCTTGATGCCGTTATGTCCGCCCGCACTGCCTTTTTTGCGCACGCGCAGATTGCCCGGCGCAAGACTGATATCGTCGAAGACCACAATCAGCTCACTCTCCGGGTCAATCTTATAAAAACGGACTGCCTCTGCCAGACTTTCTCCGCTCAGATTCATATAAGTCTGTGGTTTGAGCAGCAGGACCTTCACGCCGTCCATCACTCCCGCTCCACAAAGTGCTTTGTGTTTTTTTTCTGTTATGTCAATATTATATTGACCTGCAATTGCGTCAATGACATCAAAACCGATGTTGTGACGCGTTTTTTCGTATTTTTTATCCGGATTGCCCAGACCTGCAATAATATACATACTAATCTCCTCACGCAAACAACGCAGCAGGAAAGCACTGCTGCTATTATAGTTATTTATAATCATTTATCTTCTGATTATAAGCGGATTCTTCATTTGCGTCAATTTAGGATTTTAAAAGTAGATATTTTACAAAAAACAGGCGAAATAGAGCAAGTTTTTCGGTGTATTGTGCGATAAAATAACAATAATTTCAATGTTAGAAAATTTTAGTACATAGAAAAAATCAGGAGGTCCATGTTATGACACAGCAGCGCAAAACTTTAACCCAGCTCTTTGTTCCAATTGCATTCGAGACTCTGTTCTTCATGCTCACCGGAATGGTCGATACCTTCATGCTCTCATATGTCGGTGATGATGCGGTAGGTGCTGTCGGCACAGCCAACACCTATATTTCTGTTTTTATCATCATGTTCAACATCATTTCTTCCGGAATGATTGCTGTCATGACACAGTACATCGGCGCGAAAAAAATCGGTATTGCTTATCAGGCGAGACAAATCGGTATTGTATTCAACTCGATTCTGGGCATCCTGCTCTCGCTGTTTCTCTTTTTCTTCTCCGGCACTCTGCTAAATGTCATCGGCATTGCAGACGGACTGATGGAATATGCAAAAAATTATCTTCAGCTTGTTGGAAGTTTTTGCTTTGTAGCAGCCCTGACACCAATTTTTTCCAGCTATCTGCGCGCATTCGGCTTCACAAAAGAGCCGATGGCTGCCACCGTCAGCGCCAATCTGCTAAATATTATCCTGAACTCTGTCTTCCTGTTCGGCTTTGACATGGGTGTCACCGGTGTTGCACTGGCAACAGTCATCTCGCGTCTGGTAAACCTTGCTGTTGTTATTATTCTCTCCGGGCGCTTGGTTCATGCCAAAAAGGAGCCGGACCGGCTCCCGACGAAACAGCTTCTCGGGCAGATTATCCGGATCGGACTTCCTTCTGCCTGCGAAACTGCACTGTACAATGTTGCAATGACCTTCGTTGTCCGCTTCTTAAATCAGATGGACGCCGAAGGTCTGAATGCCACCGCCCGCGTCTACGCCTCTACGGTGACCAATTTTTCCTATTGTGTCGGTGCCTCGCTGGCACAGGCCAATGCCATCATTACCGGATGGAGTATCGGTTCCGGAGATTACAAATCCTGCTACCGGAAGACACGCAAAGCCGCTCTCATCGGAGTGGCGGTTGCCGCCGTGCTTGAAGCGCTGATTGCCATCCTTGCACCTGTGTATATGAATATCTTTACCGACAATCCCGAGATGGTCGCGCTTGTCCAGAAGCTGCTCTTTATCGATATCGTCTTAGAAATCGGCCGCGTGAGCAACCTCGTCTATGGTCAGGCACTCAAGACCAGCGGTGATGCCGTCTTCCCGACGGTACTCGCAGCCATCTTCATGTATGTCTGCGCAGTTGGCGGAACCTACTTCTTCGGAATCTATCAGGGACTTCTTGTCGTCGGCGCATACATCGGCATGGCCTGTGATGAATGTGTACGCGCCATCGGTATGTACCTGCGTTTCCGCTCCGGCAAATGGGAGGAAAAGGGATTTATTGAAAAATAAGTCCCTTCTACTGCTCTGCAATCTCGGCCGTGTACCTCTCAAGAATCAGATTCTGGATATCCTCTCTGGTCTTGGAATTGATCGGATGAGCGATATCCCTGTATTCGCCGTCACTGGTCTTGCGGCTCGGCATGGCGATAAATAATCCCTTCTCGCCTTCAATCACCTTGATATCGTGAACCACAAACTCATCATCAATGGTAATCGATACAACCGCTTTCATCTTTCCCTCTTTTTCAACTTTTCGTATGCGTACATCTGTAATCTGCATATCTTTCTCCCCCTTAATTGTTGTACATAATAATAACCTTATTCCGGCTCTATACCTGATACCTGTCATTGCGCTCTGCCACTACAAGAATCTGGTCCTGCCCGCAATAATAGGTGTTCGGCTTCAATGTTCCGTTGCTCTCCACGATACAGTTCTCCACATAGGTATTGTCGCCAATAAATACATTATTCAAAATAATGGAATTCTTGATCATACAGTTTTTCCCGACAAATACCTGTTTGAAAAGAACCGAATTCTCTACCTTGCTGTTCAAAATGCAGCCGCTCGATATGAGACTGTTGCTGATTGCGGAGCCGACATTGTATTTGGCCGGCGGAAGGTCATCCACCTTGGAATATACCCTCGGCTCTTCCCGGAAAAAGTGATTGCGCACATCCGGTCTTAAAAAGTCCATATTGGTCCGGTAGTAATCCTCCACACTCGCAATATTGCTCCAGTAGGATTTTAGCTTGTAACCGAAGATACGCTTAACGCTCCGGTAGCGGATTAGAATATCCGTCACAAAATCAAAGCGGTTCTCCTCTGCGGCTTTTTCCAGCGCTTCAATCAACTGTCTTCTGCGCATCACATAGATTCCTGCCGATACCGTATTCGACTGTGCAATCAGCGGCTTTTCCTCGTAATCGATGATTCTGGAATCCTCGTTCATGCGAATGACACCGTATCTGCTGACATCCATATCCGCCGGCATATCCTTGCATACAACCGTTACATCCGCATTCTTCTCGACATGATAATCCAGCAATTCGTTGTAATCCATCTTATATACACAATCGCCGCTCGCTATGATGACATACGGCTCATGGCGCTTTTTCAGAAAATCAATATTCTGATACATCGCGTCTGCCGTTCCCCGATACCAGTCCCTGTTGTCTGCCGTAACAGTCGGCGTGAACAGATACAGACCGCCCTGCTTACGCCCGAAGTCCCACCATTTGGAGGAGCTTAAATGCTCATTCAGAGACCTCGAATTGTACTGTGTCAGCACAGCCACCGTCTGCACATGGGAATTGCTCATGCTGCTTAGCGCAAAATCAATGCAGCGGAAGCTCCCTCCTACCGGCATGGCGGATATGGCACGTTTCCGCGAAAGTTCCCTCATGCGGTTACTGTTTCCACCGGCTAAAATAATTCCGATTGCCTTCATACACTGTCACCTGCCTTAATGATTACTTCACCACTCGCCAATAAACCGTCCGGATAATCTTCCCACACAGTCTTCCCGGATATGGCAGTATTCTTGCCAACCCTGACATTCTCCGGTATCACTGACTTCTCCCCTATGGTCACAAGTCCAAAAGAATAGATGCTTGCATTGAGCTTGTTCGGAAGCGCCTGCCCGATGCCAAGCTGTACCTGATTCCCAATGCTGCAGTTCTCGGCGATAATTGACCTGTCTATCGTAACATTGTCGCCAATCACCGTGTCCTTCATGATGATCGAATCGCGGATTACCGTACCTCTTCCAATCTGAACATTCGGTCCGATAACGGATCCGATGACCGTACCGTAAATCTCGGATGCCTCCCCGATAATACTGCGCTCCACATGTGCGCCCGGCGCAATATACTGCGGCTCTACGGTATCACACTTGGTATAAATCTTCCAATATTCCTCATACAGGTTAAATTCCGGAATCAGGGCAATCAGTTCCATATTAGCCTGCCAGTAAGAACCGAGGGTTCCTACATCCTTCCAGTAGCCGTTGTATTCGAATGCATACATTCTCCTCTGGTGCTCAAAACAATACGGAATAATGTGTTTTCCGAAATCACACCCCGGCTGGTTCTTCATGGCAAGCAGTGCCTCCCTAAGAACCGGCCACGAAAAAATGTATATACCCATAGATGCCAGATTGCTACGCGGATTCTTCGGCTTCTCCTCAAACTCCCGGATTGCCTTGTTCTCGTCCGCAATGACAATTCCGAACCGGCTCGCTTCCTCCATCGCGACCGGCATGGTGGCAATGGTCACATCTGCCTTTTTCTCCTTGTGGAACTCCAGCATCACTTCATAATCCATCTTATAGATGTGATCTCCGGACAAAATCAGAACATAATCCGGATTATAGGTCTCTATGTACCTCATATTCTGATAAATTGCATTCGCGGTTCCCGTGTACCACTCACTGTTGTCGCTCTTCTCATACGGCGGCAGAACAGTGACTCCGCCATTGTTGCGGTCAAGATCCCACGGAATACCGATTCCGATATGCGTGTTAAGTCGCAGCGGCTGATACTGTGTAAGCACACCAACGGTATCGATGCCGGAATTGATACAATTGCTCAGCGGAAAATCGATGATTCTGTACTTCCCGCCAAATGCTACCGCGGGCTTCGCCACGTCCGCTGTCAGAACACCAAGTCTGCTGCCTTGACCGCCTGCCAAAAGCATAGCTATCATTTCCTTCTTCATCACGTTATCACTCCTCACTGTTCTTCTGAAAAAATCTCTGGTTATATTTTTCAAGTTATTTATATTCATTATACCATGCAAAAAAAATGTTTCAACATTTTCAACAAATTTTTCCGCAGATTTTACTCATTTTCGTCATTTTGCATAATTTCATTTTTAAATTGTATTTCTAAAAATGGATTTGCATATTCGGTTGCAGACACGCTCCCGCTCGAATCGCAACATAGCGGTACTAAATTCGTAAAAAGCACTCATTAAGTACCGACGTTGCTTACGGTCTGCAACCGAATACGCAAATTCATTCGGGTAGATTTCTAATTGCAAATTGTACAAACACCGCTATAATGAAAAGAGAAACACTCCATACTTTAATAGAAAGAGGGATATTTATTTATGTATAAATTAGATTTTACACAGCCGGTTCATGTTCATTTTATCGGAATCGGCGGCATCAGCATGAGCGGACTTGCGGAAATTCTTGCCGATGAGGGCTTTACCATCTCAGGCTCGGATGCCAGAGAATCCGAGCTTACCAGACATCTTGCGTCCATGGGCATGCAGATTTTCTATGGACAGTGTGCAGACAACATTCTTCCGGGCACTGCGCTTGTTGTATATACTGCCGCCATCCGCGAAGACAATCCGGAATACCAGGCAGCCAAAGCCCGGCAGATACCGATGCTCTCCCGGGCAGAGCTGCTCGGTCAGATTATGGACAACTATAAGCAGTCCATCGCAGTAGCCGGCACACACGGTAAGACAACCACCACCTCCATGATCAGCCAGATTCTTCTTGCCGCACATGCAGATCCGACCATCACAGTCGGCGGCATTCTTCAGGCAATCGGCGGCAATCTCCGGGTTGGAGGTTCGGAAACTTTCCTTACTGAGGCCTGCGAATATACCAACAGTTTTCTGAATTTCCGTCCGCGTTACAGCATTATCCTGAACGTGGAGGCAGAGCATCTCGATTTCTTCAAAGACCTTGATGATATCCGCAGCTCCTTCCACCGCTTTGCCGGCAATACCCTGTCCGACGGCGCCACCATCATCAACGGAGAAATTTGCAATTACAAAGAGCTTGTCGCCGGTCTTCCGCAGCAGATTATCACCTACGGGCTGGATGAAGCCTTCGACTACTATGCAACTGATATCACCTACAATGACAAAGCCTGCGCCTCCTTTTCGGCTTTCCATCACGGCAGGCTGCTCTATAAGGTGACCCTGAGCGTACCGGGCATCCACAATGTCAGCAACGCGCTGGCCACCATTGCACTTGCAGAGACCATGGGAATCGACAGTACTTCCATCATAAGCGGGCTCCTGCAGTTCGGTGGTGCTGACCGCAGATTCCAGTACAAGGGCACACGGGACGGTATTACCATCATCGATGATTACGCCCACCATCCGACCGAGATACGGGCTACCCTTACCGCAGCACACAATTATCCGCATAAGCGTCTGGTTCTGGTATTCCAGCCGCACACCTACTCTCGGACTAAGGCGTTTTTGCAGGATTTCGCCGAGGTGCTTTCCATGGCAGACGTCGTTGTTCTCGCCGACATCTATGCCGCACGTGAAAAAAATACCATCGGTATTTCCTCCAAAGATATCCTTTCCTTATTACAGGAAAAAGGAACGGAATGCTATTACTTCCCTTCTTTTGAGGAGATTGAAAAATTTTTATTAAAAAATTGTATGAACGGAGACCTGTTGATAACTATGGGTGCCGGAAATGTTGTAGAAATAGGCGAAGCGCTTTTAAGTCAATAGTTATCCACTTTATCCACATGACAGTTGAGGAAAACCTCTGCACTGTTATGTGGATTTCTTTTTTATTTTTCCATGCCGCTTTTTCCAATATTTATCCTCCTTTCCTCATTCTATCCACTTTATCCACAATATTCACACTTCTTCGAAAGCCTTGATTTTGCGCGTTTTCGGGACTTTTTTCATCTTTTCATCAAAAAAACTTTGTGCTATAATGGCTCACAGGCTTACATGAGAAGAGAGGAATCGACATGGCAAAACTTCAACTACACAGCGAATGTTCCTGTTCCACAACAATTTCCAATAAATTCATTGATAACTACATATCCGATGCCAATGGGGAGTTCGTGAAAGTATATCTTTATCTGCTCCGCCATCTGGGCAACCCGGCTGAAAGTCTGTCTATATCTACAATTGCTGACTTTTTCAACCACACGGAAAAGGACATTCTGCGTGCTCTGAAATACTGGGAGAAAACCCACCTTCTGAGAATTGAATACAATGCGGACAAGTCGATTAGCGGTCTGTGCCTGTTGGACATCGACCACATGGATTCCGTGGGTACCGCGCCTTTACAGGCTCCGGCGCGCCGGGAGAACAAAGCCGCTGTCCCTCCTGCGGACACAAAAGCACCTTCTGTAAGGACAACCGCATCTGCACCGGCAGCCATTTCCACTACCACTGCCGCTTCAACCCAGGCAGCGGATTCAGCCACAGCTACCACTTCACCGGCTGCTTTACCGGAGACAAAGCCACAGAAGCGCCGCGCATATACCCTCGACGAAGTGAGCGAATTCAAAAAAGACCCGAACATATCCGAGCTTTTCTTTATTATAGAGACTTATCTGAAGCATCCGTTGTCTTCGACTGATATCAATACCATCTTATACTGGTATGAGAATCTCCATTTTTCAACGGAACTCATCGTATATCTGGTGGAATACTGTATCTGCAAGGGGCATTCGAGCATGCGCTATATCGACAAAGTCGCTCTTGGCTGGCACGAGAACAATATCACCACTGTGGAGCAGGCCAAAGAGCAGGCCGCACAGCACAGTCAGGCATATTACGGTGTCATGAAGGCTCTCGGCATCACCGGACGCAATCTGATTGATTCTGAGACCGCCTACGTCAACAAATGGGCCAAAGAATATGCCTTCGAGCTTTCCATCATTCAGGAGGCCTGCAGGCGCACCATATCCGCTACCCATCAGCCGAGCTTTGAATATACGGATAAGATTCTGACCGATTGGCACAAGAATCAGGTACATACCCCGGAGGATATTCAGAAACTGGATGCGGAGCATGCCCGCAATAAGAAGACAGTCTCCAGCACAGGCAGCAACAATACTGCTGCCAATGTCAAACGAACCAAGTTTACAAACTTCAATCAACGGGAATACGACTACGAGGAACTTGAAAAAATGCTCCTGACCACCCCGGTGCACTAAATGACATATATGAATCGTTTTGGAGGACAACATGTCAATCAGCAACTCACAATATGACGAAATCATGCGCGAATATGATATGCGGCAGCTTCGCAACAAAGATTTGCTGGCAGAACGCCGCCGCGAAGTCTATCAGGCCAATCCAAGGCTGAAGGAAATCGAGGACGCTATTGCCAACTGCAGCGTACAATCCGCCCGCAAGCTGTTATCCGGTGACACCGAAGCAATGACAGCACTTCGGGCACAGCTTGCCGCTTTTCGCAGGGAGAAGGACGAGCTTCTGCAGACCGCAGGTTATCCGGCAGACTACCTGTCTCCGATTTACACCTGTCCGGATTGTCAGGACACCGGATATATCGACGGTAAACGCTGCCACTGCCTCAAGCAGGCAATCATTAATGTCGTATATTCCCAGTCGAATATCCGTCCTATACTGGAGCGGGAGAATTTTTCCACATTTTCCTATGAATATTATTCCGATACACAGACCAATCCAGCTACCGGGCTTACTGCCCTTGAGACTGCACAGCACGCCGTAAAAGAATGCCTAAACTTCATTGACCATTTTTCCCAGAAGCCGAAGAATCTTCTTTTTTACGGTGATACCGGTGTCGGCAAGACCTTTTTGTCCAACTGCATCGCCAAGGAGCTTTTAGACCGCGGCAATTCGGTCATCTATTTCAGTGCATTCCAGCTCTTTGACACCTTGGGCAAAGGCATGTTTGAGCGCGACAGCGATGCGATTGCCGCGCATCAGAACATCTATGACTGTGATTTGCTGATTATCGATGATCTGGGCACGGAGTTGCCCAACACCTTTACGGCATCCCAATTGTTTTTATGTGTGAACGAGAGAATTCTCCGCCAGAAATCGACGATTATCTCAACCAATCTGAACCCGAACCAGATTAATGAAATCTATTCTGAGCGGACGCTTTCGCGTATCTCCAGCAATTACACCACACTAAAGCTCTTTGGAGATGATATCCGCATCAAAAAACGGCGAAATATAACTTGACAGACCACCTATATTTTTACTAAAATATGTGCGGCTGTTTTTCTATGAATGTATAGCTGTTTTGTTTTGACACAAAATAGTTGTAATATATAACAAATTTAACAAATGAATCTTACACGGAGGAGCCATCATGCCAAACGACGAAAGAATTTTAGAGACAATGCCAACCGGTACCTTAGGTTTAATTCCAACCGCAAGCTGTATGGAATTAGGCGAGAAAGTAGATAAGTATTTATCCAGCTGGCGCGAGAAGCGGGAACATCAGCACGAGAATGATTTTGCATTCAAGGATTATTCCAAGAACAGCTACATCATCAAACCATCTACACCTCGATTCGGCTCCGGAGAAGCCAAATGTGTCATCAATCAATCCGTCCGCGGATACGATTTGTACATTATGGTTGATGTCACAAATTACAGTCTGACCTACACCGTATGCGGTCAGACAAACCATATGTCTCCAGACGACCATTTTGCTGATTTGAAGCGTGTTATCGCTGCTGTCGGCGGAAAAGCCCGTCGTATTACCGTTATTCTTCCATTCTTATATGAAAGCCGTCAGCACAGACGTACCGGCCGCGAGTCCTTAGACTGCCCGCTGGCACTTCAGGAGCTGGTCAATATGGGTGTCGACAACATCATTACCTTTGATGCACATGACCCTCGTGTAGTCAACGCCATCCCATTAAACGGTTTTGAGAATGTCATGCCTTCTTATCAGTTTGTAAAGGGCATCTTAAAAAATGTCAAGGATCTTCAGATTGATTCCGAACATATGATGGTTATCAGCCCGGACGAAGGCGCTACCGCCCGTGCCGTTTACCTTGCAACCGTACTCGGTGTGGATATGGGTATGTTCTATAAGAGACGCGATTACAGCCGCATTGAGAACGGCCGCAACCCGATTGTCGCACATGAATTCTTAGGCTCCAATGTCGAGGGCAAGGATGTGTTAATTATCGATGACATGATTTCCTCCGGTGAGAGTATGATTGATACCGCCAAAGAATTAAAGAAACGCCATGCCGGACGTATTTTTGTTGTTTCCACCTTCGGTCTGTTCACCAACGGTCTTGCTTCTTTTGATAAGGCATATGAGGAAGGACTCATCTATCGTGTGGTAACCACGAACCTGATTTACCAGACTCCGGAATTATTGTCCAGAGAATATTACATCAGCTGTGATATGAGTAAGTACATCGCTTACATCATCGATACCTTAAACCACGATGCTTCCATCAGCGATTTACTGAATCCATATGACCGCATCCAGAACTACATTACCAAATACAAAGAAGAACAGAAGGCTGCACAGAAATAATCACTCTGTCCGACCAGCCGGGGTTCAACCAAAAAAAGAGTTTGTTCGCAAACTCTTTTTTTACAAGAAAAATTTTATGCAAGAAAAAAGCTGCTGGCAATAACGCCAACAGCTTTTTCTTCGTCTGAAATTATTTCTATTCGTTATCACAATTATAACTTGAAGAACTTCATAGCCTCTTCCAATGACTGTGCCTGCTCACGGACTTCCTCTGCCTGCTGTGCAACCAGATTGATGGTAGCAGTCAATTCTTCAATGGAAGCAGTTGTCTCCTCTGTACTTGCCGCATTCTCCTGTGAGATAGCACTCAGGCTTGAGATAATATCAATCACACCGGATCTGGATGCATCACAATCCTTTGCCTGTCCGTCAACCATACCACTGTGACTTCTGGTATTCTGAATTCCACTGGTAACATTCGCAAACTCACGCTGCGTACTTCTTAAGTTCTCCTGCTGTTCCTGAAGAAGCTTCTGAACCTCTGCCATCTTCTCTATAGAACTCTGTGAATCCTTAATCAACTCACGAATAATGCCTTCAATCTTCTTACCGGATTCATTGGACTGATCTGCGAGTGTAGAAATCTCGTTTGCTACTACTGCAAAGCCTCTGCCCGCTTCACCGGCTCTTGCCGCCTCAATGGAAGCATTCAACGCCAACAGATTGGTCTGTGCAGCGATTGCCGTAATCATGTTAACCGCTTCGGAAATCTCGGCAACTGAACGGTCTGTCTCTTCTACTGTCTGTGCAACAATCTGAATTGCCTCTGCTGTTCTGTTATTGGATTCATCCAGCGCCTGAACAATCTCCATAGCCTTCCGGCCTGCCGCATCCATATCAATTGCAACATGGTCGAGGTCGTTGATACCGCCGACAATGCCTTCAATCTTGCCTCCCATATCGACAACCTTCTCGGTAGCGTCCTCGATATCGCTTGCCATCGATACAGCACCCTTGGACATCTCTTCCACTGCACGGGAGATATCCTCTGCATTCACGGAGGTATTCGAAGCTACCGCCTGAAGTTCATTACCATTCTTCAACAAATCCTCGGATGCATTCTGTACCTGATTGATAATACCTGTCAGCTTGTCCGTCAACTGAATGCGCGACTTGATGATGGAATCAATCTCTGTGATGCTGCTTGTTGCGGTCTTGTACGGCCGCATATCTCCATTCGATAAGCGCTCCAGATTAACGGAAATAACCTCCAGCGGGCGCTTAATCCTGATTGAAATCAGAATTACTGCTACAACTGCAAGAACCAGAACACCGATGGTAAAAATCATCAGGATACGGATTGCCGTATTAATCTCGCTGTCAACCACATGCTCCCGCTTTCCTGCAAAAGCCATACCTACAATCGTTCCATCCTCGTCCTCAATCGGAACATAGGTAACAAAATACGGTTCGTCGTTGATCATAACACCCTGCGCATCGTATTCATTGCCGGCAGATACAGCAGCCCATACATCTGCGCTTGCTTTCGTTCCCTCTGCCCTGACAGATGGATCCGCCGGATCCGTGATGGAAGTAATATAGCGGACATCCTCCAAAAAGAGTGTCAGCTCAATATCATTATCTGCAAGACTATCTACATATTCATGTTCATATGCCGGAGCGTGATCCTCAGAATTGATAATATCCCACTCATAATACTGCTCCAGACCTTCTGCTGCTACCTGAAGCTCCCGGTAAACTGCGTGCTCCAAATCCTCACGCATTTCGATACAGGCTACCGTAGCTACTGTCAGAACAGCAACAACCGTAGGGATTATCGCCGTCATAAGCAATGCAGCCATCATGGAAATACCTTTTTTTCTCTTGTGTTCCATTGTTTTTCCCCCTATATATAATTATTTTCACAAAATCTGTGATAATTGTATCACATTTTACCAACAAATGACAATATATAATCTATTGTCATTTTTTATTCTTATTGCCTGCTATTCTTAACCTTTTTTAACATACAGCAGTTCAGCGCGCGCCGGCTTTACTTTCTTAATCCATTCAATCCGTTCGAAATCATGGTGGATAGCAATACGGATACCTGGTCCAGGTCAATTTCATAGGAAGATACCACCCATTCATTGTAGACCGACAAAATTCCGCTGGCAATGAAGCTTCCGATCATCGGATAATATTCCTCCGAGATATCCGGCAGCGAATTCGTCCGCTTCAATTCCTGAATGATGGCAGACTGAATCACCTCCGTCAGCTTTTTCAAAAGCAGACCGCTGTTCTGTGAGCGGAGCACTTCCTTAATCGGATTGTTTTTATCCTCCATCAAAAGGCTTAAAAACCGCATAATATATCTCGGCGCAAGAATCTCGTATTCCGGAGTCAGCTCCTTAATCAGAACAGACAGGGTATATGCCGTCTCGTTCATCGATTCATCCAGCACATCCGGAATCGTCGCGTAATGGCTGTAAAAGGTCTTGCGATTGATATTGGCGCGCTCTGCAAGCTCCGTGACCGATATCAGGTCAAGCGGTTTTTCCTTCATCAGTCCGAACAGCGCAGTATAGATTGCTTTCTTGGTTTTCTGTACGCGTCGGTCTACTTTTCCATCTTTATCTTCTGAAATTGACATAACCCCTCCCGGTATGATACAATAAATCAAATTATGTTACTTAATATACATATTTTTCAAATTTGTCCTTTGAATAAATTAAATAATATCATAAAATATAAGTTGTGACAATTTAATTATTTTT
>JBGVFC010000091.1:0-3562 GCA_045120755.1 Agathobacter sp.
TCTCCGGCCCCCATAGTTATCAACACATCGCCGTTGACACAATTTTTTGACAAAAAATCTTCAATTTCGGCAAAGTCCGGAAAATAATAGGCTTCTTTTCCGGATGCTTCCAGCTCTTTCCGGATATCGTCAGAGGAGATATCACCCGGATCGCTTTCGCGTGCAGCGTATATATCGGCAAGTACGATCTTATCTGCCAGGGCAAGTGCATCCCCGAATTCCGGCAGGAATTTTTTGGTCCGGGAATATGTGTGAGGCTGAAATACACACCACAGTGTTTTGTGTGGATAGCGTGCGGCGGCGGTAAGAGTCGCCTTGATCTCAGATGGATGATGTGCGTAATCATCGATGATTGTTACGCCGTTCCAGTCCCCTTTCTTCTGGAAACGACGGTCGGCACCGGTGAACGTGCGTATCCCTTCCTGTATCTGTTCAAAAGAAATACCAAAGTGGCGCGATAAGGCGATGGCAGCCAGTGCATTTGATACATTATGCCGGCCGATAACATTCAGTTCAATCTTTGCAGCAGGTGTGCCGTGCTCCAATACGGTGAACTGTCCACAACCCCAGTCATCGTAGTGGACATCCGAAGCCATATAGTCATAATCAGACAACTCATCTTTCTGAAAACCGTATGTAATATACGGGCAGGCGATTCCATCAGTAATCTGTGCATAGTCCGCAATTTCGCCGTTGATCACAAGTACGCCATCCTCCGGCAGTCTGCACGCAAACTGGTGAAAAGAGTGACGGATATCTGCCAGATCTTTAAAGAAGTCCAGATGTTCTGCTTCTATATTAAGTATAATGGCAGCAGTTGGGAAAAAACTGAGAAAACTGTTCGTATATTCGCACGCCTCTGTGATAAAGCTGTCCGAGTGACCAACCCGGATATTGCCCTTGATCGCTTTGAGCATGCCTCCGACCGATACGGTAGGATCCATGTCCGCCGCCAGAAAAATGTGCGTCAGCATGGAGGTGGTAGTCGTCTTTCCGTGCGTTCCCGCTACTGCAAGTGCATTGTGGTAGTTTTTCATGACTTGTCCGACCATCTCTGCCCGGTTCATCATCGGGATACCGGCATTTTTTACAGCGATATATTCCTCGTTATCCTCGTGAATCGCGGAGGTGTACACGACCACATCAATTCCGGAGGTAATATTCTCTGCCCTCTGGCCGTAAAAGATGCGGATGCCAAGCGATTCCAGATGACGTGTGATGTCACTTTTCTTTGAATCAGAGCCGGAGATAGTGAAGCCTGCTTCGTGAAGCAGCTCGGCAAATCCGCTCATGCTGATCCCGCCGATTCCCATGAAATAGATATGGCAGGGATGTTGAAAATCAATCTGATACATAATGTAATCCTTTCTATCGGTTCTATCGGTCTATCTTATTCTGAACAATGATGAATGGCATAGCTTTTAGTTACATATTTATTATAACGGTTTCCCATGAAAAAACAATTCCAAATTAACGATATTCGCGCGGCTGTCACAACCCTGCCATTTTTGCCAGATTTTCCGTCCCTAATGTGAACTGCTGTGGAAAAATTGGGAAATATGACTAAAAATCTCTGAAAATCTGAAAAATATTGGTTATTTTTATTCCAATTAGCGGACAAAGATGTTATAATAGAGTTAATCGGTTTGTTCCTAATCACCGATGGACAGAATAGACAAGGGGTGATAACGTGATTAAGAAAGAGATGATAGCCATGTTGTTGGCAGGTGGTCAGGGATCCCGTCTTGGTGTTCTTACCGCCAACATCGCAAAACCAGCAGTTTCCTTCGGAGGTAAGTACCGTATTATTGATTTCCCGTTGAGCAACTGTATTAACTCTGGTGTGGATACGGTTGGTGTCCTCACGCAGTATCAGCCATTACGTTTGAATACACACATTGGAATTGGTATTCCGTGGGATCTGGACAAGAATATCGGAGGTGTCTCGATCTTACCACCGTATGAGAAGAATACCAGCAGTGAGTGGTACACAGGCACAGCGAATGCAATCTATCAGAATCTGAATTATATGGAGAATTTTAATCCGGATTATGTTCTGATTCTTGGGGGAGATCATATCTATAAGATGGATTACGAAGTGATGCTCCAGTTCCACAAAGAGAACAAGGCAGACATAACACTTGCCACCATACCTGTTCCGATGGAAGAAGCCAGCCGGTTTGGTGTGGTAATTACGGATGAGAAGAAGCAGATTCTCGAGTTTGAGGAGAAGCCGCCGAAGCCTAGAAGCAACCTTGCATCAATGGGGATCTACATATTTAGCTGGCCGGTGCTCAAAGAGGCACTGCTTACGTTAAAAGATCAGCCCGGATGTGATTTTGGAAAGCATATTATCCCATATTGTCATGAGAAGGGACAGCGTATCTTCGCATATGAGTACAATGGTTACTGGAAGGATGTAGGAACACTCGGCTCGTACTGGGAGTCTAACATGGAGCTGATCGATCTCATTCCGGAATTTAATCTCTACGAAGAGTTCTGGAAGATCTATACAAAAACAGAGTGGATTCCGCCGCTGTTTGTATCCGATGATGCGGTCATTGATAAGGCAATTATCGGAGATGCCTGCGAGATTCATGGAGAGGTACATAACTCGGTTATTGGTTCGAATGTATATATTGCTCCGGGGGTTGTAGTCCGCGATTCCATCATCATGTCTTCTTCAAAGATTGGTGCGAGAACCGTGATCGACAAGAGCATCATAGCAGAGAGCGTTACAATCGGAAATGATGTCGTTCTCGGCGTGGGAGAGGAAGTCCCGAATAAATTCCGTCCGGATATCTATGGATTTGGTCTGGTAACAGTAGGAGAAGGCTCTGTTATTCCGGGAGGCGTGAAGATTGGAAAGAATACAGCGATTTCAGGAGAGACGACACCGGAGGATTATCCGGGCGGCGTTCTTGAAAGCGGCGAATCTTTATTAAAGGCAGGTGACAGATAATGAGAGCAATTGGTATCGTTTTAGCTGGTGGTAACAGCAACCGTATGAGAGAACTGACAAATAAAAGAGCCAGTGCTGCCATGCCTGTCGCAGGCGGATTCCGCAGTATTGACTTCGTATTGAGCAATATGTCCAATTCCCATATACAGAAGGTGGGGGTATTCACCCAGTATAACGCAAAATCCCTCAACGAGCATCTGAATTCCGCAAAATGGTGGGATTTCGGAAGAAAACAGGGCGGATTGTATGTGTTCACACCAACCATTACTGCTGATAATGGCTTCTGGTATCGTGGAACGGCAGATGCGATTGCGCAGAATCTGAGTTTTTTAAGAAGCAGTCATGAGCCATATGTAATCATCGCTTCCGGAGACGGAATCTACAAGATGGATTACAATAAGGTTCTGGAATATCACATCGCAAAAAAAGCAGACATTACAGTTGTCACAAAAACATTGTCTGATCCGGAAGAGGCAGGACGTTTTGGGGTAGTCCGTACGGATGAAGATGGCCGGATTCTGGAATTTGAAGAGAAACCAATTGTGGCAAATGCCAACACGGTGTCCATAGGCGTTTATGTAATCCGCCGCCGTCAGTTGA
>JBGVFC010000092.1:0-3226 GCA_045120755.1 Agathobacter sp.
GTTTTGGAATTGGTAATTATTTCAGAAGGGTTCGAAGCGTAACAGTTGCGAAAATGGATTGAATTGCATCCCGGTTGGCATTATAATTAGAGATATCATATGAGAAATGAGGTAGAAAATATGACAGAAAAGTGGTGGAAAAAGGCAGTCGTTTATCAGATTTATCCGAGAAGCTTTCAGGATAGCAACGGAGATGGAATCGGAGATTTGAAGGGAATCATTCAGAGAATGGAATATTTGGGACAGTTGGGAATTGACGCCATCTGGCTCTCTCCGGTATGCAAATCCCCGCAGGATGACAACGGATACGATATTTCGGACTATCAGGATATTGATCCGATGTTCGGATGTCTGGATGATATGGAAGCTTTGATAGCAGAAGCAAAAAAATACGGCATTCGCATTATTATGGATCTGGTGCTGAATCATTCATCCGATGAGCATCGCTGGTTTACAGAAGCCAAAAAGAGCAAGGATAATCCGTACCATGATTATTATGTCTGGAGAGATGGCAAGGAAGGCGTACCTCCGAATGATATGAAAGCAACTTTCGGCGGCTCTGCATGGGAGTGGGTTCCGGAACTGGGGCAGTATTATTTCCATCAGTTCTCCGTCAAACAGCCGGATTTGAACTGGGAGAATCCGAAGCTTCGCAGAGAGATATATGACATGATTTTATGGTGGATGGACAAGGGCGTAGGCGGCTTCCGTCTGGATGTCATTGACCAGATTGCCAAAGAGCCGGATTTGAAAATTACACAGAACGGTCCGAGACTTCACGAATATATCCGTGAGCTGAGTCGGGAAACTTTCCAGAAGGGAGACCTCATTACGGTAGGAGAGGCGTGGGGAGCAACACCGGAGCTTACGAAGCTGTACAGCAATCCGGACGGCAGCGAATTTTCCATGGTGTTCCAGTTTGAGCACATCTGCCTTGACCAGCAGAAGAACAAGGAAAAATGGGATTTGGCGCCGCTTCCGTTTTTGGAATTAAAACGGGTATTGGCGCGTTGGCAGACGTCCATTTACAATTCGGGCTGGAATAGTCTGTTTTGGAATAATCATGACCTTCCGCGTATTGTATCCCGCTGGGGGAATGACGGAGAATACCGGGTAGAATCTGCCAAAATGCTTGCAATTCTGCTACACGGAATGCAGGGAACGCCATACATCTATCAGGGCGAAGAACTCGGTATGACCAATGTGCAGTATGAGATTGAAGATTACCGCGACATTGAGACACTCAATATGTATCGGGAGCGTCTTGACAAGGGCTATGCGAAGGAAGAGATTATGCATTCCATCCACGCCAAGGGGCGTGACAATGCCCGCACTCCTATGCAGTGGGATGATACTGAGAATGCCGGTTTTACAACGGGCACACCGTGGATTAAGGTTAATCCGAATTACAAAGAAATCAATGCAAAGAGTCAGGTCAATGACAAGGATTCCATCTTCTCCTGCTACAAGCGTCTGATACAGCTCCGCAAAGAATATCCGGTATTTGTAGATGGAGAGTTTCGTCTGCTCTTAGAGGAGGACGAGAATATCTTTGCCTACGAGAGAGTAAGCGAAGGGCAGAAGCTGGTCGTAGTCTGCAATTTCTATGAAAAAACAATAGAATTGCCGCGGGAAGTAAGTGTAGAGGGAATGGAGCTGTTGCTGGGCAATTATGCGGAGATTAAAGAGCCGTCTGTCCTTCGTCCTTATGAGGCAAGAATGTACATCCTCTAAGAGCGTCGAGGCATAAAAAGGTGTATCAATATTAAGTATTTTTCGTCCCGGAGGGACATGGAAGAAAGGATGGGAAAAATATGGCATTAAGAGATGATTGGAAAAAGACAGGAAGCGGTTTGGGGCATGCATTTGGTTCGCTGGGCAATTCCGTGGTAGATACGGTCAAGGGGCAGCCGACCAAGAGTGACTGGAAGGATACGGGCAAAGGATTAGGTCATGCATTTACGGATTTGGGCAAGAGTATTTTAAAATCGACCAAGACGGCAGTAGACCATCTGGATTCTATGGTGGAGGATGGTGAAGCACAGAGTGCAGCACCACAGGAGAGCGTGGCACAGGAAACTGCACAGAGCACAGCACCGCAGGAGAGCGTGACACAGGAAACTGCACAGAGAACAGCTCCGCAGGAGAGTGAGCCGCAGGCTCCGGTACTGACACCGGATGAGGTTGAAGTAATGCCGCCGAAGGAAGACTGATTTGGAACGAAAATGAATAACAAAATGAGAACATCCCTGCCTTGCATGTTAAGGCAGGGATGAATATTTATATGAAGATATCAGAAGATTCCCGGGAATCCCTGCTATCAATTTATCTTATGTTGTTTTTTAATATTTGCCACTCGGAAAATGGCTGTTCGGAGAGCTGTTGGGATATGGATGCGGTATCCGTCGGCGCGTTGTGGCTGAAAAACACTGAAATTGTTCCTATAATTATGAAATTGAATATACAAATAAAACAAAAATGGAAAATAAGATGAAAATAATAAAAATATTTCAAAAATATCAGAAAAACAGGTTGACAAAATCAAATTTGCTGGCTATAATTACATCATAAACAACAAACAAATGAACGAACAAATAAGCCAAGGAGGTACAGTCCAATGGGATAGGAAGTTTTTACTAGCAGTTTTCAGAAAGGAAGGTACAGACCAATGCAGCAGACATAAGCAATCCACTCTTAGATGAAAACATGGCACAGATGAAGATGGAGGCGAAGAACCAGACGGAATATTCAGATATGATTCAAGCCCCAAGAGCCATAAGAAGAATGAAGTTGAAGGATGGATGAAGTGAATCGGAACCAGTCAACAGAGATTATCGTTGACACAACAATTTGAAGGAGACAACAGAATAATGGAAGAATTCGTATCATAGAAGGCGTCACTGGTCAGGGAAATCGGTGGCGCTTTCTATTATTGTAATGAGAAAATTTTGAACAGAAAATTTGGACAGAAAAAATTCCAAAAGAGTATTGACAACACCCGATAAATTTGATAAAGTATCATTTGTTCGCAGGAGTGGCGGAATTGGCAGACGCGCAGGCTTCAGGTGCCTGTGGTAGCAATATCGTGTGGGTTCAAGTCCCATCTCCTGCACTACTTATTTTGGTGGCAAGCCTTATAAATCAAGGCTTCCCGCTTTTTTGTTTGTAACGAAATTTGGGTTACAGTTGGGTTACAACTTTTCTTCTGCTTATGAATCGAGTACTT
>JBGVFC010000093.1:0-10057 GCA_045120755.1 Agathobacter sp.
TGGTAATCACGTCCATATTTCCACCACTTAAGATAGAAACCACTTTTTTTCCTTCTAAATCTAATTGTTTCAACGCAGCAACCGTTAAAAGTCCTGAATTTTCCACAACCATCTTATGGTTTTCCACCATATCCAAAAATGCAACAATCAGCTCGTCATCTTCCACGGTGATAATATCATCCAGATTCTTCTGAATGTATGGAAAAATATTGCTTCCCGGCGTTTTTACTGCTGTACCGTCCGCAATGGTATTGACCGTATGAAGTGTTGTCACTTTTCCTGCAGCAAAAGATGCCTGCATACAGTTCGCCCCTGCCGGCTCAACACCGATTACCTTAATCTTAGGATTCAACAGCTTTGCGAGTGTTGATACGCCGGTCGCAAGTCCGCCTCCGCCAATCGGAACCAGTATGTACTCTACCAAAGGAAGCTCCTTGAAAATCTCCATCGCAATCGTTCCCTGTCCGGTCGCAACCGCAAGGTCATCAAACGGATGAATAAAGGTATATCCCTCTTTCTCCGCCAGTTCGAGTGCATGTGCACACGCCTCGTCGTACACATCACCGTAGAGTACCACCTCTGCTCCATAGCTCTTGGTACGGTTGACCTTGATAAGAGGAGTGGTCGTCGGCATGACAATTACCGCCTTACAGCCATAGCACTTTGCGGCATATGCCACACCCTGTGCATGGTTACCTGCGGATGCGGTAATCAATCCTCTCTGGCGCTCTTCTTCCGTCAATGTGCTGATCTTATAGTATGCACCGCGCACCTTGTAGGCACCGGTAAACTGCATGTTCTCCGGCTTTAAATATACCTTGTTGCCGGTCTGTGCACTCAGATAATCACTATATACCAGTTTGGTTTCCAGTGTAACCTCTTTTACCTTTTCACTCGCTTCTTCAAAGCAGTCCAATGTAAGCATATCTATTCCTTCTTTCCTACCCTAGTCTATTCCGCATCTTCTCTTTTTACATCAAAAAGAGCATTCACAAATTCTCCGGAATCAAATTTCTGTAAATCGTCCATCGTCTCACCGACACCAATGTATTTGACCGGAACGGACAGCTCCGACTGAATTGCAACTGCAATTCCACCCTTTGCCGTTCCATCCATCTTGGTCAGCACAATACCGGTAATATCCGCCACTTCGGAAAATTCCTTTGCCTGTACGAGCGCATTCTGTCCGGTTGTCGCATCAAGAACAACTAATGTCTCGCGAAAGGCATCCGGGTATTCTTTTTCCAGAATCCGGTTTATCTTGCCAAGCTCGTTCATCAGATTCTTCTTATTATGCAGACGCCCCGCCGTATCCACCAAAAGTACATCCGCATTCCGCGCCTTGGCAGCCGCCGTTGCATCATATACGACCGAGCCCGGATCCGCTCCTTCGGTTCCGCCAATCATATCCACACCGCAGCGGTTTGCCCATTCCTTCAACTGGTCGCCCGCCGCTGCACGGAAGGTATCCGCTCCGGCAATCACAACCTTCTTTCCCTGTGCTTTTAATTTTCCTGCCAGCTTGCCAACGGTTGTGGTCTTGCCGACACCATTCACACCAATGACCAGAACGACGGATTTCTCTGTCTCAAAACGATAGGCGGTCTCCTCCACCTTCATCTGCTCCTTGATGCTGTCAATCAAAAGCTGCTTGCATTCTGCCGGCTGCTTGATATGGTTTTCCTTGACCTTTTTGCGCAAATCCTCAAGAATTGCCTCCGTCGCATGCACACCCAGATCTCCCATAATCAGGATTTCTTCCAGCTCCTCATAAAACTCATCATCAATATGCGAAAATCCACTGAATACCGCATCGATTCCGGATACAATATTGTTGCGCGTCTTGGTAAGTCCCTCTACCAGCTTGCGGAAAAAGCCCTTTTTCTTCTTGCCGGACTCCTCTGCATTCTCTGCATTTACTTCTTCATTCTTATATTCACTCATATACCATCCTGCCTTCCTGTCCCATCGTAAACTGTGCTACTGCGTCAGGTCATTCTCAATCAGATTCACCGATACCAGTGTCGATACGCCCTTTTCCTGCATCGTGATACCATACAGTCTGTCCGCAGCATTCATGGTTCCGCGCCGGTGCGTAATGACAATGAACTGTGTGCTCCTGGTCAGCTTGTTCAGATAATTTGCAAAACGATTGACGTTGGAATCGTCCAGCGCCGCCTCAATCTCATCCAAAAGACAGAACGGTGATGGCTTTAATGCCTGAATGGCAAATAACAGGGCAATCGCCGTAAGTGCCTTCTCCCCACCGGAGAGCTGCATCATATTCTGCAGCTTCTTGCCCGGCGGCTGTGCAATGATGCGGATGCCGCACTCAAGGATATCTTCATCCTCCACCAGCTCCAGCGTGCCGTGTCCGCCTCCGAACAACTGCTTAAAGGTTTTGTCAAATTCTCTCTGAATCTCGGCGAACTTCTCCGTAAACTGTCTGCGCATCCCCGCATCCAGCTCCTCGATAATTCCCATCAGCGTCTTTTCCGCTTCAATCAGATCATCATGCTGTGTTTTTAAAAATCCGTACCGCTCCGATACCTCTTTGTACTCTTCGATGGCATTGACATTGACATCACCGAGCTTTCGGATATCATCCTTAATCCCTGCAATCAATTGCTTTAGGGCAGACAAATCATCATACTGCTCCTTTTTCAATTCTTCTGCAGCGTGCGGAGTCAGTTCGTACTCCTCCCACATATAATTTGTCTGATAGTCTTCCTCGCTCTTTAGCTTTTCTCTCTGTGCGTTCAGACGGAAAATTTCCTTGTCCAAATCATTCTGATGCTTGCTGATTTCCTCCTGCTTCTGGAAAAAGCCCCGGTATGCAGCCGACATCTCATCCTTTTGCTTTTGCTTTTGCTGCAACTCTTCATTCATCTGAAGCAGCGAGCCGTCCGAAGCAGCAAGCGTCTTTTGAATTTCTTCAATATCCTGCTGTTTCTTCTTCGCATCCTCCCTGGCACTCTTTGCATTCTCAACAATATCGGTCTTCTCCGTATCGAACTTTTCGATTTCACGGGTCAGACGTTCCATATTCTCGAGAATGAACCCTGCATTCTGATTCAGATTTGCATGCTCCAGCAACACCGCAGATACTTTTTCCTGTGCCGCACTCTCCAGCTTCGACTGTTCTTCTAAAATCTTCTGGTACTGCTCATTGTCCTGCTTAATCTGTGCTTCCTGCTGCTTAGACGCTTCCGCCTCCTCGAGCGCTTTTTTCTTGCTCTGGCAAATCTCGTCCACCTGCTGTTCAAGCTGGACGCTCTCATTCTTCAGCCCCGCAAATACGCTCTCGCTCTCATTGCGAAGCTGGGCTGCCTGCTCCACATTCATTCTTGCCGTATTCTGCAGAATATAGTGTTCCTGCAGGGCAGCCCTTACTTCTTCCAGTTCGTCTTTGCCAAGTGCCTGTGCAGTAATGATATCCTCCTTGCGGTTCTTTAGTTCTTCCAGTTCCTTCCTAAGCGCCGCAATCTTAGCTTCTGCTTCCTCAATCTCACGGTTGCGCGCCAACAAATTCGAAGAGTTCTTAAAAGCACCGCCGGTCATGGAACCGCCCGGGCTTAAATATTCTCCCTCCAAAGTTACGATATGCAGACTGTAATGATTCTTCTTGGCCAGCGCGATTGCATGGTCAATGCTATCAACAACAAGCACCCTGCCAAGCAGATATGCTGCCACCTCATCATATTTTGCATCGCATTTGACAAGCTGATTGGCAAGTCCGATTACACCGTTCTCCCCCAGCGCCGCTTCATTCTTAGGATTGCTGCGCGCACTCACACTCGTAAGGGGCAAAAAGGTCGCACGGCCAAGACGGTTCTGCTTCAGGAAGGAAATCATCTTCTTGGCAGTTTCCTCGTCCTCGGTAACAATATTCTGAATATTGCCGCCCAGCGCAGTCTCGATGGCAATCTCGTATTTTTTCTCTACCTGAATCAAATCGGAAACCACACCAAGCAGACCTTTGTTCGAGGACTTCTGCTCCATGACCTTGCGGATGCTGTTGCCGTATCCGTCATAGCGCTCAGCAATATTGCGCAGAGACTCCAGCCTCGACTGCTGCTTGTTGTATTGTGCCGTCAGTTCTTCAATCTTCTGTGAGGTCTCCTGCTTCTTCTTCTTCCACTCAAAATCCTTGTTGGCTAAAGAAATCTCCTGCTTTTTCAGCTCTTCCAGCTTCTGGTTGACAACCGCAAGTTCCTTCTCGTATGCCTCTAATGTACCTGCAAGGTCCGCCTCTTTGGTCTTTCGCTCCAACAGGCGTTTTGTCAGTTCTGCCTTGCGGATATTGACCTGCTCCAGCATGGTATCGAATCTCTGCTGTCTGGCTTTGATGGATGCCTTGTTGTTCAGAAGTTCAATCATCTTCGCCTGGCCGCTCTCCATGCCCTCATTGCAGCGTGCAATCTCCTTCTGCACCTTCTGCAGTTCTTCTTCTGCTGCCAACCGGCGCGTCTTAAGTTCCTCCAGATGTCCGTCCAGAACCGTCTTCTTCTCCTCGTATTCCTTCCGCGCAGCAATGCGTTCCTGCTTCTCCGCTTCAATCGCATCCAGACGGCTTTGCATATGTTCATCCGTCATCTCTGCCGTATGAATCTGCTCCTTGAGGATATGTATCTGGCTCTCCAGTTTTTCTTTCATGACGGAGGATGAACTGATGGTCTCACGGATGGAATTAATCTGTTCTTCCAGCTCCGTAATTCCCTGTCCCAGGCTCTCATACTCCGACTTAATCTTCTCATAGGAAGCGTTCGTCTCTGCAAGCTCATTATCCGCAATCGCGTATTTTTCATCCACTTCTTTTTTCTGGATGGCAATACGCGCAGTCTCTAACAGGAACATATTGACATCATATTCTTTGAGTTCTTCCTTCTTCTTCAGGTAGGTCTTTGCCTTCTCGGACTGCTTCTCCAATGGTCCCACCTGCCGCTCAAGCTCCGCTAAAATATCATTGACGCGGACGAGATTCTCCTGCTCACTCTCTAACTTCTTCTGTGCGGTGCTCTTGCGCTTTTTGTATTTAACGATTCCTGCCGCCTCATCGAACAATTCACGGCGTTCCTCCGGCTTACCACTTAAAATCCTGTCAATCTGTCCCTGACCGATGATGGAATATCCTTCCTTGCCGATACCGGTATCATAGAACAGCTCCGTCACTTCCTTCAGACGGCAGACGCTTCCATTGATGAGATATTCACTCTCTCCGGAACGATAGACGCGCCTTGCAATGGTAACCTCCTCATAATCAATCGCAAGCTGATGATCTGCATTGTCCAGGGTAATGGCAACATACGCATAGCTTAACGGCTTGCGATTCTCCGTTCCCGCAAAAATAACATCCTGCATGGAGGCACCTCGAAGCTGCTTGGCACTCTGTTCTCCAAGTACCCAGCGTACTGCGTCTGCGACATTACTTTTCCCACTTCCATTCGGGCCAACGATTCCGGTAATTCCGTTATGGAAATCAAATACAATTTTATTCGCAAATGATTTGAATCCCTGAACCTCTAAACTCTTTAAATACATGCATTCTCCCTTCCCGTATTTCTAATCCTGATTCGTCTTCTTCAATAAGAGAAGTGCTCGATAGGCAGCTTCCTGCTCGGCTGCCTTCTTGGTATGTCCGACGCCACGACCTACCACCCGCTCCCCAATACGGGCTTCCACAGAAAAACGCTTATCATGGTCCGGTCCGGTCTCATCCGTAAGCACATAGGATAAGTCTTCATGTTCCCCCTGCACAACCTCCTGCAGGATAGTCTTGCTATCATAAAAGAGCTTCTTGTTCTCGATATCTGTTAAAATATATTTTAACACAAACTCTTTTGCATTAGCAAAACCACCATCTAAATATATTGCCCCAATAATTGCTTCGAGAGCATCCGATAAGATGGATTTTCTCTTTCTTCCACCGGTATGATCCTCCCCCTTGCCAAGGAAAATATACTCTCCAAGATGAATCTGTTCGGTGCACATGGCAAGCGTAGGCTCACATACAATACTTGCCCGAATCCTCGTCAAGTCTCCCTCCGGCAAATCCGGATACTGGTTATACAAAAATTCACTGGAAATAATCTCCAGCACGGCATCTCCCAAAAATTCAAGCCGCTCATTGTCCGACAGCTTCTTCATGTGGCGTTCATTGGCATACGAACTGTGCGTCAGCGCCTGTCGAAGAAGTCCCTCCCTCGTGAAATGATATCCGATCATCTCCTGAAACTCTGTTAATTTTGTCATATAACTGTCCCCTTTATACCTTTTTCCTTATTTCCTATTGTCTTATTTTCCTATTCGATAAGAAAAGACCCTTGCAATACTCACAAGGGCCTTCCGGTCAACTTTGAATGATTTAGCTGTTAATTGCTTTCTTAATCTGCTCTACTGCATCACCAACTGTAACGATCTTCTCAGCCTCTTCGTTCGGAATCTCAATATCAAATTCCTCCTCAAGTCCCATGATAATCTGGAATACATCAAGGGAATCTGCACCGAGGTCATCAATAAATGTAGCCTCCGGTGTTACATCTGCCTCCTCAACATTCAGCACCTCGATAATGATTTTCTTTAATTTTTCAAATTCCATAGCTTAATCCTTTCTACTCCTCTTCCACCTGTGAGTTAATTATATTTTCTTTAATTTTTCCATTGATATCCTGTTCATTGAAAGACACACACTGGAAAATAGAATTTGTAATCTCTTTTGCTTTTGCGCTTCCGTGAGTCTTGACTACCAGACCATTCAGCCCCAGCAGCGGTGCCCCGCCATATTCGGATGCGTCAAACTGCTTCAACGTCTTCTTCAAAGCCGGCAATGCCAGTGCCGCACCAATCTTGCTGCGCAAACTGCTCTTAAATCCCTGCTTAATCGCATGAACCAAAGTCGAGCTTAAGCCCTCATATAATTTCAAAATGACATTGCCTGTAAATGCCTCGCAGACAATCACATCTGCGCCGCCATGCGGAATCTCCCGCGATTCAATGCTTCCGACAAAATTAATCCCCGGGCATTCCCGCAGCATCGGCAAAGTCTCCTTGACAAGTGCATTGCCCTTCTCATCCTCCGCACCGATATTGACAATAGCCACGGTCGGATTCTTCTTGCCGACAACATTCTCCATATAAATTGTGCCCATCTGTGCAAACTGAACCAAATGCTCCGGTCTTGCGTCTACGTTCGCTCCGCAGTCAATCAATAAGGATACTCCTGTCTCCGTAGGAATCAACGGTGCAAGCGGCGGTCTCTTGATTCCCCGAATCCGTCCTACAATCGCCTGTCCACCGACAAGAATCGCTCCGGAGCTTCCTGCAGAGACAAATGCATCCGCCTCCTTGTTCTTAACCAGGTTCATACCCACGACCATGGATGAGTTCTTCTTCCTGCGAATTGCCACAACCGGTGGTTCAGCCATCTCAATGACTTCCGGCGCATCCACCACCTCTATCTGCTCTTCTGAATAAGTATATTGTGCAAGCTGTTCTCTTATGACATCTTCCTGTCCAACAAGAAAAACCTTGATATCAGAACGGGCATTGACCGCATCCACAGCTCCCTGTACCGGTGCCTGTGGTGCATTGTCGCCGCCCATGGCATCAAGTACAACTCTCGTAACTGTCTGCATATCAGAATCCTCCTTATACATCTACTAGAAAATATACGATAACAATTATGTTCTGTCAATAAAAAAGAGTTAAAAATAAGGTACCCGGATAATTCGGATACCTTGTTTTCACTCTTGAAAATTATAAATCTGATTTTCTGAATCTAAATTAGTCCTGTGGAATGATTTCTTTTTTGTTGTATGATCCACAGTTCTTGCATACGCGGTGTGGCATCATTAATTCGCCGCACTTGCTGCACTTAACTAAAGTTGGAGCAGACATCTTCCAGTTTGCTCTTCTCTTATCTCTTCTACCCTTAGAAGATTTATTCTTTGGACAAATTGACATTTGTTTACACCTCCTTAAACTTGTTAAATATATCTTGGATTGCTGCCATTCTTGGATCGAGTTCTGTCTTCTGGCAACTGCAGGCTCCACTGTTCAAGTTCGTCCCGCAGACTTTGCAAATTCCTTTGCAGTCTTCCTTGCACAGAACTTTCATCGGCCAGTTCACCAAAATCTCGGCGTAGACAAGCTTATCTACATCCAGTTCAAACCCAATCAGGTAGTCTGTATCCTCCATCTCTTCATCCACCGCAGAGCCATCCGTAATCGTAAGCTCTCTGTCAATGTCAAAACGGATTGTCGTCGGCACCTGCACCAGGCACCTTCCACAAGGAACCCCAACCTCCAGTTCTACGCTTCCGCTGATAAGCAACTGCTTATTCTCACGGTTCTCAATCTGAAGCTCTATCGGTTCTTTGCGCAGAATCGGAAAATCTCCCAACCTGCACGAAAAAGAGGTCATATCAAGTTCTGTCTTCTCAGTTCTCTTCTTGTTCGCAGATTGTAAAATGTCTGAAATATTGATTATCACAGTATTCTCCTATCCACACCTAGACAATTATAACTATCGCCTATTTGTTTGTCAACATATTTCTTTTATTTTTTTTACAACAATGCTACCGTCTCGCGGCAGATTGCAAGTTCTTCATTTGTAGGGATAATGCACACCTTAACCTTGGAGTCCGGAGTAGACAGATAAGTATCCTCTCCGCGCTTCTTGTTTGCCTCTGCATCCATCGTGATTCCCAGATATCCTAGATATGCAAGAATCTTCTCACGGATGAAGGAGGTATTCTCTCCGATGCCGGCGGTAAATGCGATTGCATCCACACCGTTCATGGCTGCAACATAAGCACCAATATATTTTGCTACGCGGTATGCAAACACCTCACAGGCATTGATTGCAAGCTCATTGCCCTCGTAGTATGCCGTCTCAAGGTCACGGAAATCGCTGGATACACGGGACATTCCCTGTACACCGGACTTCTTGTTGAGTACGTCCATAATCTCCGGCAGGGTTAAGTTCTCTTTTTCTGCTATAAACTCCAAAATGGACGGGTCCACATCGCCAGAACGTGTTCCCATAACAAGACCTTCCAACGGAGTCATTCCCATGGAGGTATCTACACACTGTCCATTCAATACTGCACTGATGGAAGCGCCGCCGCCAAGATGTGCAACAATCAGCTTGGAATTGTTGTAGTCAAGTCCGGTAAACTCAGCCAGTCTCTTGGATACAAAGCTGTGGCTTGTGCCGTGGAAGCCATATCTTCTCACCTTGTACTTCTCATAATACTCATATGGAAGTCCATAGAGGTATGCCTTCTTCGGCATGGTCTGATGGAAAGCGGTATCGAATACGCCCACCATCGGTGTGTCCGGCATAAGCTCCTTGCAGGCATTGATTCCGATTAAATTAGCCGGATTGTGAAGCGGTGCAAGCTCATTGCACTCTTCGATTGCAGCCAGCACTTCATCTGTCAGAATCGTTGATGTTGCAAACTTCTCTCCACCATGTACCACACGGTGTCCGACCGCATCAATCTCAGCCAGAGAGGCAATTGCACCTGTCTTCTCATTCACAAGGGCATCCAGTACCATCTGAATTGCCTGCTTATGTGTCGGCATATCCGCCTGGGTAATCTCCTTATCCAAACCTTCCTTCTGATAGACCAGTCTGCCATCGATTCCAATCCGCTCACATAATCCTTTTGCCAGTACTTCCTCTGTATCAGAATTGATGAGCTGGTACTTGAGGGAAGAACTGCCACAGTTAATAACCAATACGTTCATTTTCTTATCTCCTCTTATTATCTTTTCACGCTTTTGCACGCTCTGTTTTTATTATAAACATCTTTCGTTTGGCATACAAGAGCAAAAACACATTTCTCCCCTTTTCCAAAAGTATAACTACGAACGAATTTGCATCTTCCATTGCAGACACGCTCTCGCTCGAATCGCAACATAAAAAGAAAGTTTCTATTAGTTAGATAGATTTTCTATAGAAAAGCTGATATACTACTAATAATAATTTTTTAGGAGAACGCAACATGACCACAGCCGGAGTTATCTGTGAATACAATCCATTTCATAACGG
>JBGVFC010000094.1:0-6343 GCA_045120755.1 Agathobacter sp.
ATGACAGGGAGAAGGAGGAGGCGTATGAGCGCTCCTACATCGACTGTATGTACCGGTATTATGGCTACGGCATGTGGCTGGTCTGTGATAGGAATACGGGTGAAATCATAGGAAGAGCAGGCTTAGAGCACCGCGAGTACGGCGAACAGACCGAGCTGGAGATGGGATATCTGATAACCCCGAAGCGACAGCGGATGGGTTATGCAACAGAGGTGTGTCAGGCTATCATCGATTATGCGAGGGAATATACGGATTTTTCCAGAATCAATTGTCTGATTGTGCCGGAAAATACCCCGTCCATTCGGTTAGTTGAAAAACTTGGCTTTCAAAAATGGGGGCGCACCGATATCGCCGGACAGGTGATGGAGCGGTATGTATTGCAGTTGTTGTAGGAAGGTGTTGTAATCGTATCATTTTTAGAATAGTATAGAAAAGTATAGAAAAAGGAGAAATGCGATGAAAAGGAAATATCTGGGAATGACCACAGCGCTTGTGATGGCATGTGCGATTTTTGCGGGCGGCTGCGGAACGACAGCCGGACAAGCGGACACACAGCAGATGGACACACAGCAGATGGACACGCAGCAGATGGACACGCAGCAGTCAGAGACAAAAACGCCGGATATGCAGCAGAACGGCGCACAACAGAACGAAACAGAGCAGGAGGATG
Organism: Agathobacter sp.; assembly: GCA_045120755.1. Classification (GTDB taxonomy): domain Bacteria; phylum Bacillota; class Clostridia; order Lachnospirales; family Lachnospiraceae; genus Roseburia. Next base: position 671 of record JBGVFC010000094.1, read on the forward strand.
CAGGGCAGATGGATACACAGAAGGCAGATGCAGTAGAATATGAATATACCATAGAAGAATTGATGTGCCAGAGAGATGGCAATAATATATATGGACAAATCTATGTCCCGCTGACCGAGAAATCAAATAAGATTCCGGTAGTCATCATAGGACACGGGCTGTCAGTGACATACACCAATAATGTCCGGTTTGCGGAGACCTTTGCAAAACACGGAATCGCAGCTTATATCTTCGATTTCTGCGGAGGCTCCGTGGCAAGCAAGAGTGATGGCAGCACGACGGAGATGTCTGTCCTGACGGAAAAGGCAGATATGCTCGCAGTGTTCGAAGAAATTTCGAAGCTGGATTATGTGGATACCGAGCAGATGTTTCTGATGGGAGAGAGCCAGGGAGGTTTGGTCGCTTCCCTGTGTGCGTCGGAAATTTCTGAGCGCGTCAAAGGACTGATGCTGTTGTATCCGGCCTACAATATTCCGGATGCCGCAAAAGCAACCTTTGAAGGACTGGACAGCATACCGGAGGAATACTCCCTGTTTGGAATGACGCTCGGCACCGTATATTATACGGACTCGCAGGCAATAGATGTCTATTCCGAAATCGGAAAATACGAAGGACCGGTAACCATATATCACGGCACGGATGACCATACGGTACCGATTGCATACTCCCAGCGGGCATTGGAAGTATATCCGGATGCACAATTGACGGAAGAAGAGGGGCAGGATCATGGGTTTGATGCCTCAACCCAGTATGCCATAGCCGAAGAACTCGTTGGCTTTATCGCAGAGTGAGTGTTTTTGTTGCTTTTTGAAAAAAAATAAAATATAATACTTCATTATACTAAGGGATAACTAGGAACTTTTATTCGAGAGCGGAGTGGGTGACCTATGGCAGAATTATCAGCAGAGGAATTGGCACGTTTAGAAGAACAGGTGCAGATGAATAGCGTTGGCATTAAGCAGACGAAGGACTTTACGAGTCCGGAAGCCTTATATGAGGACTTGATTGGAAGCATTCGCAAATATCATCCGTCCGCAGATATTTCGCTTGTGGAAAAAGCTTATCAGGTGGCGCGTGAGGCACACGAAGGGCAGGTGCGCAAGTCCGGAGAGGCTTATATTATCCATCCGCTCAGCGTAGCCATCATACTGGCAGAGCTGGAGCTGGACAAGGAGACAATTGCGGCGGGACTTCTTCATGATGTATTGGAAGATACGGTCATGACAGAGGAGCAGATGAAGCAGGCGTTTGGAGAGGAAGTTCTTTTGCTGGTGGATGGTGTGACGAAGTTAGAGCATCTCCATCTGACAGACAGCAAGCTCGACCCGAAGGAGAAAAACGCGGCCAGATTGGAGATTCAGGCGGAGAATCTGCGCAAGATGTTCCTTGCAATGGCGAAGGATATTCGTGTAATCCTGATTAAACTTGCTGACCGCCTGCACAATATGCGTACCTTGAAATACCAGTCCCGCGAAGCACAGCAGCGGATTGCCCGTGAGACGCAGGAGATTTACTGTCCGATTGCACAGAGACTTGGTATCAGCAAGCTGAAAATAGAATTAGATGATTTGTCACTGATGTATCTGGAGCCGGAGGCATACTTTGATCTGGTGGAGAAGGTTGCCATCCGCAAGAGCAGCCGCGACGATTATGTGAAGAGCCTTGCAGATGAGGTGCGCGCGTGTATCGACGAAGCGGGCATCAAGGCGGAGATATCCGGACGCGAGAAGCATTTTTTCAGTATATACAAGAAGATGGTCAACCAGAATAAGACGCTTGACCAGATTTATGATTTGTTTGCCATCCGGATTATTGTGGACAGCGTCAAGGACTGCTACGCGGCACTTGGAATCATGCATGAGAAATACAAACCGATTCCGGGGCGATTCAAGGACTATATTGCCATGCCGAAGCCGAACATGTACCAGTCACTTCATACGACGCTGATCGGACCGAGCGGACAGCCTTTTGAAATCCAGATACGAACCTTTGAGATGCACCGCACCGCAGAATACGGTATTGCGGCACACTGGAAGTACAAGGAAGCCAACAACGGCAATGCGACCTCCACAACGGTTTCGGAGGAAGAAAAATTAAGCTGGCTGCGTCAGATTCTCGAATGGCAGCAGGACACCTCGGACAACACGGAGTTTATGAGCCTGCTCAAGAGCGATCTGGATTTGTTTTCGGACAATGTATTCTGTTTTACGCCGACCGGTGAGGTCAAGAACCTTCCGAGAGGCTCAACCCCGATTGACTTTGCTTACAGCGTGCATTCCGCAGTCGGCAATAAGATGGTGGGAGCCAAAGTCAATGGCAGACTGGTGCCGATTGATTATGTGATACACAACGGAGACCGCATAGAGATTATTACCTCGCAGAACTCCAAGGGACCGAGCCGTGACTGGCTGAATGTGGTAAAGAGTACACAGGCGAAGAACAAGATTAACCAGTGGTTCCGGAGCCAGCTCAAGGAGGAGAATATCAGCCGGGGCAAGGAGCTTATGGCTGCCTATGCCAAGACCAAGGGAATCAATTTCCCGGATATCAACAAGCCGGAATATCAGGAGAAGATTCTCCGCAAATACGGCTTCCGTGATTGGGACTCCGCGCTTGCTACCATCGGACATGGAGGTCTGAAAGAGAGCCAGATTGTCAATCGTATGTACGAAGAGTACAAGAAGGACCACATTGCGGAGATGACGGATGCGGATGTGATGGAGCGTATCGCAGAGAACAAGACCTCCGCACCGGAGCGGCATTCGAAGAGCGGAATTATTGTCAAGGGTCTTTACGATATTGCGGTTCATTTTTCCAAGTGCTGCAGTCCGGTTCCGGGAGATGAGATAGTCGGATTTGTCACCAGAGGCAGGGGCGTGTCCATTCACAGAACCGACTGTATCAATGTCATCAATCTTTCCGAGATGGAGAGGAACCGTCTGATTGAAGCGGAGTGGCAGGAAGGTGCCGAAGATGAGGCGGTAGGACAGTATCTCGGAGAACTCAAGATATACAGCCATGACCGTTCGGGACTGCTGGTTGACATTACGCGCATCTTTTCCGAGAGCGATATCAATATCGATGGTATCCATTCCAAGACCAGCAAACAGGGAATTGCAACGATAGATGTGGCTTTTAACACCAAGGGACGTTCACAGATGAGCCGGTTGATTGAGAAAATCCGTCAGATTGACAGTGTGATTGATATAGAGAGAACAAGCGGCTGATGATTGTCTGGCTGAATGCTTCGGAAGAGTCAGAATGCTTTACAGGAATACAAGAGCCGTGAGTATGCGGCTCTATTTTGCTTTATAGGAAATTTCGATTTCCTATAAAGCAAAACACTCCGTGAGGATGCGACTGGTGCGCAGAGGTAAAGTGCAAGTTGACACTTGCGCGCACCAGCGCGCAAAGAGTGCGAAGCACTCTTTGTTCTCGAATAGGAACCTGCGTACAGAAAACAGGCCAGAGAGGAAAAAATATGGGAAATCTTAAAATCAACAATTATGTGGTTGGACAGGTACAGACAAATTGCTATTTTGCAATCAATGGGCAGACAAATGAAATTCTGATTATAGATCCGGGCGCATCTGCACAGGCGCTTGCACAAAGAATCAGACAGGCGGAATATAAGCCGGTTGCCATTCTGCTTACGCATGGGCACTTTGACCATGCAGGGGGAGCGGAAGAACTGGCACATGAATTTTCGGTTCCTATCTATGCACATGAGGCGGAGAGGGAAGTGCTGGAGAATGGAGACAAGAATGCAGGGTACATGATAGGGGAACATACCTCCTATTATGCGGATATCTATGTCAAAGATGAGCAGGAGTTAGATCTTGCCGGTATGCATATCCGCGTATTATACACGCCGGGACACACGATTGGAGGGTGCTGCTATTATCTTCCGTACGAAGATGTGGTATTTTGCGGCGATACCTTGTTTCAGATGTCGGTAGGACGCGCCGACCTTCCGACAGGAAGCATGTCCCAGTTGATTCATTCCATTCAGGATAAACTGATGACGCTGCCGGAGCGCACTGCGGTGTATCCGGGACACGGGGAAGCCACAACGATAGAGACAGAACGCATGTATAATCCGTATTTATAGAATGTGCACTAATGAGATAAGGAAATTTAATTATGATTATAATTTTATTCAGTAAACCGGAATTTGAATATGATGTTCATTCACTGGTCAAAGCCTTTTATCCGCGGGAGGAAATCAGCATGTATTACACCTGCCCGCCGGGGGAGGTGGAAGAACAGAATCTCGCCTGCACGCATCATGAAGCAGGTGAAGAACTGGATGCGCTGCTTGCGGCGTCGTCACATGTTTTTCGTGTGAATTATGAGGAAGAGCGGATTTTGCTTACATGGACTGTTCAGGCGGACGGACAGGCGCGTACCTCCTATGAGAGCAGCTTTGCGGTGGAGTGGCAGAATCGTCAGGCAGTCAAGAATACGCTAAAGCGCAGCTTGTATGATTTGCTGGAGAAGGGCAGCGGGCAGACTCTTCCATGGGGGACACTCACGGGAATCCGCCCGACGAAGATTCCGATGAAGCTGTTGGAAGAGGGACGCAGTCAGGAAGAGATTGCTTCCTATATGAGAGAGACTTATTTTACATCCGAGGAAAAAATCGCGCTCAGTATTGCGATTGCCGAGCGAGAGAGAAAGCTGTTAGAGAAAATCGACTATGAGAATGGGTACAGCCTGTATATCGGGATTCCATTCTGCCCAAGTACCTGTCTGTACTGCTCGTTCACTTCGTACCCTCTGTCTGCATGGAGCAGACAGGTGGATGCCTATCTGGATGCGTTAGAGCGCGAGATTGATTTTACGGCACAGAAATTTTATCACAAAAAGTTGAACTCCATCTATATCGGTGGCGGAACGCCGACGACACTGGAACCACATCAGTTGGACAGACTGATTCGAAAAATTAAATGCAGCTTTGATTTAAAAGACTGTGTGGAATTTACGGTTGAGGCAGGGCGGCCGGATTCAATTACGGCAGATAAGCTGAAGGTGCTCCGCAAAAATGGAATCAGCCGCATCTCCATCAATCCGCAGACCATGAAACAGGAGACACTGGATTTAATCGGGCGGCATCATACGGTGGAACAGACCGTTGAGAGCTTCCGGCTTGCCAGAGAGCTGGGCTTTGACAATATCAACATGGACCTTATCATCGGACTTCCGGAAGAAGATATTGATGACGTACGCGAGACCATGGAACAGATCAAAGAACTGGAAGAGGTATTAGAGCTTCTTAACACCAAGCAGTACACCAAGCTGCGCCAGTATCTGGCTGAACTCAACGATGCCGATATTGCGGGACTTTTGGAAGAACTGGAAGAGGTGGAAAAAGTAGAAATCTGTGGAGATGAGGAGAAGAATCTAAGAATTTACGCACAAAAAGGAGCGGATGTCAGGGAGGCAGTATTTTTTAAAATGTGTGATCATCGAATCCCGATTCTCGAGATGCATACGGCGACAAAATCTCTGGAAGATGTATTCCTTGAGATTACGCAGGAAGGAGAGAATCAGTAATGTTTGCAATTTTGAAACGGGAATTCAAGGCCTATTTTCAGAGTGTGATAGGCTGGCTTTTTGTCGCAGCTCTGCTGGCAATATTCGGACTCTATTTTTATGTGTATAATCTGAGGT
>JBGVFC010000095.1:0-3122 GCA_045120755.1 Agathobacter sp.
GTTATGTGCTTCCAAAGGTGGATATGGTCTTGATAAAGACCGACAATCCGGGCTTCGCCGGACAGAAGCTGATTCCTAATACGGTTGAGAAGGTAGCAGAACTAAAGAGTATGCTGGTTCGAACCGGCAATAAAGCCGACATCGAGGTGGACGGCGGTGTCAATCACGAGAATGTCAGCTCCCTGATGGATGCGGGAGCGAACATCATTGTTGCCGGAAGTGCGGTGTTTAAAGGGGACATTGAGGCGAATGTTCAGGAATTTTTGAAGATTATGAATGCATAGGAGAGCGAAGATGAGAGGACTTATTATTACAGGCGGCCAATTGGATGATGCATTGACATGTGATGCGATTAAGAACGGTGGCTATGAGATTATTCTCGCAGCAGATTCCGGTATGGAACTGTTGTACCGCCATCATCTGACACCGGACATCATCGTAGGGGATTTTGATTCGGTAAATACAGAGGCGTTGTCGTACTTCCGCAGACAGGAGCAGATTGAATTCTGTCAGCTCAATCAGGAGAAGGATGACACCGATACGGAATTTGCGGTGCGCTATGCCATCAGTCTCGGAGTCACGGAACTTACCATATTAGGGGCAATGGGAAGCCGCATGGACCATGTGCTTGCCAATATCAGCCTGCTTGGAATCGGCCTGGAGAATGACATTGCGATGGAGCTTTTGGATAGACACAACCGTATTCGGATGATAAGCGCTCCGATGACGATTAAAAAGCAGGAGCAGTACGGCGATTATATATCGATTCTTCCTTACAGTGAGAAGGTCACAAGACTGACACTGACCGGCTTTAAATACAATCTGTCCGATTACGATATGCGGGGCTTTAATTCCCTTGGAATCAGCAATGAAATTGTTGAGGATGAGGCAGGGATTACCTTCGAGGATGGAATCCTGCTTGTAATTGAGGCGAGAGATTAATTACTACTGCTTTTGAGAGATATTTTGAGTTGATATGTCTCTTGTGACAGTGCTATAATTTTGATACGGATTCCTCTGTAATTTTTTATTATGGAGGAATTATATGGGAAGAAGAACATTACAGGAACTGACGATTAAGGACAATTTTCTTTTTGCAGCGGTTATGATGAATCCGGAGAACTGCAAAGATGTACTGGAACGTGCACTTGGATTTCCAATTGCACATGTGGAAGTGAGCTACGAAAAGAGTATCGTATATCATCCGGAACATAAAGGCGTGCGTTTGGATGTTTATGCAAAGGATGACAGAAATTCGCACTATGATGTAGAGATACAGGTAGTGAAGCATGAGATATTCAGGCGCTCCAGATACTATCACAGCCAAATGGATATGGATTGTCTGCTGACCGGCATGGATTATGAAGAATTGCCGGAGTGTTATGTGATATTTATCTGCGATTTTGATCCGGTAGGTTTGGGTAAGTACAGATATACAAGACGGCAGACTTTCTATGAGGATGAGACTTATGAGTATGACGATGGAGCGCATACGATATACTTAAGTACAAAGGGGAAAAATGAGTCGGAAGTTCCGGAACAACTGGTTAAATTTTTACAATTCGTAGGTGCCAATCCGGCAGAGAGCACAAGAGACTTTGGGGATGCGCTGGTCAAGAGACTGCAGGATTCCATTGCACACATTAAGGCAGATCGGGAAATGGGGGAACGCTATATGCTGTTTGAAGAGCTGTTAAAGGATGAGTTTCGTGCGGGGAGAACCGAGGGATTAGCTACGGGGATTACGGAAGGAATACTCGAACTGCTTACAGAGGTTGGGACTGTGCCGGAAGAACTGCGCGACAAATTAGAAACATGTACAGATGTGGAGAAGTTGCGCAAGCTTTTCAAATTGGCAGCAAAAACAGATTCAGTGGAAGCTTTTGAAGCAGAGCTGGATGATCTAATGAAGTAACCCAAAGTTATATTATTTAAAGGGAAACTTTATCTGTTACATCTGACCGTTCGGTCAAATAAATCATGTTTTTTCACAGAGGAATCCGCAAATAAAATTTACCTTAGACCGGTTTTGTTAATATAAACAGTACTGTTTTTTCGATTGCATTTATGGCGCAGATTCCATATACTGATGGTAGTTGGAATTTGCGCTATTTTTATGCGAGGAGGGGCTTATGGGAGTACAGAGCAGACCGAGGAATGTAGCAATTGGCATACAGGATTTTGGAGACCTGATACAGAAAAATTGTTTTTATGTGGATAAGACTGATTTCATCAGGGAGTGGTGGTCAAGCGGTGATTCAGTTACATTGATTGCAAGACCGAGACGCTTTGGTAAGACTTTGAATATCAGTATGCTGGAGCATTTTTTCTCAAACAAATATGCCGGACAGGGAGAGTTGTTTGAAGGTCTTTCCATATGGAAAGATGAGGAGTACAGGGCGCTGCAGGGAACTTATCCGGTGATTAGTCTGTCTTTTGCCAATGTGAAGGAGAATACGTTTCAGAAGACATTGGCAAGAATCTATCAGATTCTCACAGATTTATATAACAAACATATTTTTCTCTTGGATAGTGGATTGCTTACGGAAGAGGAAAAGAGATTTTTTACAAGTGTGAACAGTCGTATGGATGAAACGACGGCGACAATAGCAATCCATTATCTGGCAAATTTTATGAGCCGCTATTACGGGAAAAAGGTGATTATCCTGCTGGATGAATACGATACCCCGATGCAGGAGGCGTATGTGAACGGATTTTGGGATGATCTGGTGGCATTTACCAGAAGCATGTTTAATTCCACATTTAAGACCAATCCGTACATGGAGCGTGCCATGATGACCGGGATTACCAGAGTCAGCAAGGAGTCCATTTTTTCTGATTTGAATAATCTGAAAGTGGTGACTACCACATCGCAGGAATATGCCACTGCTTTTGGATTTACGGAAGAAGAAGTATTTGCATCCATGGATGAGATGGGCTTAGAAGACAAGGAACAGGTCAAACGGTGGTACGACGGTTTTGTGTTTGGCAATGTGTGTGATATCTATAATCCATGGTCCATTATCAATTATCTGGATACAGGAAAGCTTAATACCTATTGGGCGAATACCAGTGGCAATGGACTGGTAGGAAAACTGATTCGTGAGGGAAACAGAGAAATC
>JBGVFC010000096.1:0-14000 GCA_045120755.1 Agathobacter sp.
TTTCTTCCGGTTCCCTTCGTGGTGCAAGAGGTAACTCCGGCGTTATTTTGTCACAGTTGTTCCGTGGCTTTTGCAAAGTCATCAAGAAGTATGATGAGCTGAATGTTGCAATCTGTTCTGAGGCAGCACAGAAGGCTGTGGAAACTGCATACAAGGCGGTTATGAAGCCGAAGGAAGGTACCATTCTTACGGTTGCCAAGGGAGCAGCGGATAAGGCTGCGGCTCTTGCTGATGAGACGGATGATCTTGTTTATTTTATGGAAGAGGTTATTAAGGAAGCAGAGGAAGTGTTAAGCAGAACCCCGGATATGCTTCCGGTACTGAAGCAGGCAGGTGTTGTAGATTCCGGCGGACAGGGACTGGTACAGGTATTAAAGGGCGCTTATGATTCCCTGATTGGCAAGGAAATCGATTACACGATTGAGAGCGAGAGCACACAGGGCGCAAAGACAGTTGCTGTTGCATCCGACGAGGAGATTAAGTTCGGTTACTGCACAGAATTTATCATTGTATTGAACAGCCCGATGTCACAAAAATCTGTTGAAGAGTACAAGTCTTATCTGGAATCTATCGGTGATTCCATCGTCGTTGTAGCAGACGAGGAGATTGTCAAGACCCATGTACATACCAACGATCCTGGACTTGCTATCCAGAAGGCGTTGACACATGGTTCCCTGACAAAGATTAAGATTGACAATATGCGCGAAGAACATCAGGAGAGACTGATCAAGGAAGCTGAGAAACAGGCTGCGCAGGAGAGCAGTGCTGTCGAGACACCTATGCCGCACAAGGATATGGGCTTTGTTTCGGTATCCATCGGTGAAGGTATCAATGAAATTTTCCGCGGACTCGGTGTGGACTACATCATCGAAGGCGGACAGACCATGAATCCGAGTACAGAGGATATTTTAAATGCAATCGAAAAAGTCAATGCAGACCATGTATTTGTGCTGCCGAACAATCCGAACATTGTGATGGCTGCGAATCAGGTAGCTTCACTGGTGGAAGATAAGGACATCATCGTAATCCCGACAAAGACCATTCCTCAGGGTATTACCGCTTTGGTGAATTTCATTGCAGATTATTCTGCAGAAGAGAACAAAGAGACAATGTTGTCCGAGATTGCCAATGTCAAGACCGGACAGGTTACCTATGCAGTGCGTGATACGGAGATTGATGGCAAGACTATTAAGCAGAATGACTATATGGGAATCGGAGACAAGACGATTCTTTCTGTCGGACAGGATTTGAAGACAACCACACTTGAGATGTTAGACCAGATGATTGATGAGGATTCTGCAATCATAAGTATCTATTTTGGTACAGATGCCAGCGAATCTGATGCGCAGGAGCTTGCGCAGATTGTGGCGGAGAAGTATCCGGAGCTTGAGGTTGAGGTCAATGACGGCGGACAGCCAATCTACTATTACGTTATTTCAGTTGAATAAAGGGAGATTTTATGAATCAAAGTTCTTCTATTACTGAGGTTAAGGGAATAGGGGCAAGGACACAGGAATCTTTCGCAAAGATGGGAGTATATACCGTTGGGGATATACTCCTTCATTTTCCCCGGACATATATCCGTTATCCACAGGCGGTTGTCTTTCCGTGCGAGGAGCTGCCGTCCGAGGGAATGTGTGCCATCCGCGCAGCGGTAAGGAGGGCACCTGTGGTAAAAAAGACGGCAAAAATGCAGATTACCGTGCTTACAATCGGGGAATCGGAACATGCCGTGCAGGTGGTGTGGTATCGCATGCCGTACCTTAAAAATTCTCTTCGCGCCGGACAGCATTATGTATTTTATGGACGGCTGGCAAAAAAGAATGGGCGGCTGACGATGGAACATCCGGCAATCTATACGCCGGAACAGTATGAGGCTATGGTCGGTCTTTTGCTGCCGGTGTACGCGTTGACAGCGGGAGTGACCAACAATCTGATTACGAAGACAATCCGGCAGATTCTGAATGAGGAACAGCTCTTTGGAGAGTATCTTCCGGGGCAGGTGCGTGCGGACAATCAGTTGTGCGAATACAATTATGCCATCAAGCAGATTCATTTTCCGGATGATATGGATTCACTGATTTACGCGAGAAAACGTCTGGTGTTCGATGAATTTTTTTTGTTTATCATGGGAATGCAGTATCAGAAAGCGCGTCAGCAGAAGGAGGCAAATACATTTTCCTTTGTGCCGGAAAGTCGTGTGAGGGATATGATAGACAGGTTGCCTTATGCGCTTACCAAAGCACAGCTGCGCGCAATCGATGAAATTATCAAGGATATGGACAGTCCCTATGTGATGCAGAGGCTGATTCAGGGAGATGTCGGCTCAGGCAAGACGATTGTTGCATTTTTGATGATGGCGAGGGTGTCCATGAGCGGATACCAGTCTGCAATTATGGCTCCGACGGAAGTGCTTGCCAGACAGCATTATGAGTCCTACTGTAAGTTGTGTGAGGAGTTTGGATTAAGCTGCGAGGTAATTCTGCTTACCGGCTCGATGACACAGAAGGAGAAAAAAAGTGCTTACGCAAGGATGGAGAGCTGTCCGGATGCGATGATTATCGGCACGCATGCTCTGATACAGGAGAAGAGTATCTATGCGAATCTGGCGCTTGTCATAACGGATGAACAGCACCGGTTTGGCGTTCCCCAGAGGGATACTTTTTCGGAAAAAGGAAAGAGACCGCATATCCTTGTTATGAGCGCCACGCCGATTCCGCGCACGCTGGCAATCATTATCTATGGGGATATGGATATTTCGGTGATTGATGAGGTTCCGGCGAGCAGACTTCCGATTAAGAACTGTGTGGTCAACCGCTCTTACCGCCCGAAGGCGTATGCATTTCTCTTAGAACAGGTAAGACAGCAGCATCAGGCGTATGTAATCTGCCCGCTGGTCGAGGAGACGGAGAATCTGGATGCGGAAAATGTGGAAGATTATTCCAGACAGCTTCGGGAATATTTCGGTGGAGAAGTGTCGGTCGGCATGCTGCACGGCAAGATGAAGAGTGACAAAAAGAATGCCATCATGGAGCAGTTTGCCCGCAATGAAATACAGGTGCTGGTTTCGACCACAGTGGTGGAGGTTGGTGTCAATGTACCCAATGCCACGGTTATGATGATTGAGAACGCAGATCGTTTTGGGCTGGCGCAGCTTCATCAGTTGCGCGGACGGGTAGGACGAGGCGATGCCCAATCTTACTGTATCATGGTCAATACCTCGGATTCGAAGATGGCGCAGAAGCGCTTAGAGACACTCAACCGTTCCAACGATGGCTTTTATATCGCGAGCGAGGATTTGAAACTGCGCGGACCGGGAGATTTTTTTGGAATCCGTCAGAGCGGCGAGCTGGTATTCCGGCTTGGCGATATCTATCAGGATGCGGATGTGTTAAAAATGGCTTCGGAGGCGGTTACGGATATTTTGGAGGAAGATCCTGAGCTGGAATTGCAGGAGCATGCGGGACTTCGCAGGCAGATGAACCGCTTTATGGACGAACAGATGAAAAAAATGAATTTATAGCCATTGGAAAAGGCCCGGAAAGAGTTGTTCTTTCCGGACCTTTTTGGCATATTATTTGCCTGCCATCTGCTTTTCCTGTGCTTCAATCATCTTCTTGACCATATATCCACCAACAGAACCATTCTGCTTGGAGGTCAGGTCTCCGTTGTAGCCTTCCTTGAGTGGAACCCCAAGTTCGGATGCAACCTCATACTTGAAACGATTTAATGCGCTCTTGGTACTCTTATTGCTCATGTCAATTTCCTCCTTTGCCTGTGCTGTAACCTTATGGTTACAATCTTATTATCTCCGTGCACAGGGAAGATATGCTGGCAATATCAGGCATAATTTTTTGATTGAAAAAGAGGGGAAATGTTCCGAATGGTGAGATAAACCCTTACAGTCAGGGATTGTTTGCAACCCGAATATTTACTCATAATGATACATAAAATACTTATTGATTGATGATTACAATGGGTTAAAAAATTGTCGCTTGACAGTTAGGTGGCCTTATTGTAAAATCCAATCAGCGATTAGGTTTCAGATACTCGAGAGGACTGAGACCGAGGGAGGACCTGCGGGCCCTCCTTTTTTGCAAATAAAGGGGGAGAAGTTTGAAACCATTTCTTACATATGAACAACAGTTACATAAATTGATTGATGAAAAACATTTGGTTATCAACAATAGAGAATTTGCTGAAGAGAAATTATGTGATATCGGATATTTTGCCTTGATTGGTGGATACAAGGAGCCTTTCCAGGATGCAATGACACGTGTATATCTTGACAATACTACTTTTGAAGATATATATGCGCTTTATGATTTTGATAATAAGCTTCGTGAACTTATTTTTCGATATATTTGTCAGATTGAAAAGAAAATGCGTAATGTAATCAGTTATTCATTTTGTGAAGTATATGGAGAGGCACAGGCAGAATATCTTGATACATCTAATTATAATTATGTGAGAAGGAATCAACATGGTATTGATAAATTAATACGAATGTTAGAAGGACTTGCCTTGACAAATACGGATTATGACTATATTGTGCATCAGCGAGAGGTTTACCAAAATGTACCTTTGTGGGTTGTGATTAATGCTATGACATTTGGGCAGATTTCAAAGATGTATTCTTTTCTTACAAGTAAGATTCAAAGTAGAATTAGCAAGAATTTTAAGAGGGTTAATGAAAGAGAATTAGAACAATACCTAAAGGTGCTTGTTCTGTATCGAAATGTATGTGCGCACAACGAACGTCTTTTTTCTCATAAAGTTTATTCTGAAATCCCCAATACCGTGTTGCACTCAAAGTTACATATTACACAGGCCGGAAGTCAGTATAAGCAAGGGAAGAAGGATTTGTTCGGAGTTGTAATAGCATTTCGTTATTTGCTTCCTACAGACAGTTTCTTACAATTTAAGAGGAACCTTGTGCTTTTGATAGATAAATATGTGAGAAATAGTTCCAGAATCACAGAAACAGAATTGTTGGAACAGATGGGATTTCCGGAAAATTGGAAGTTGATTACAAGATATCGGATGTGATTAAAAATTTTTGAATGATGAATATCAGAAATATTATGCAAAAGAGCAAAAGAGCCATTGGATAGAGTTGTATGAAGCGATATAAAGTTATATGATGTAATGTAAAGTAATAAAGGGCGGATTGTCACCCTGCCGTAAGGCGAAATAATACCGGAATCGGGTGAACAACATTTCTACAGGAAATGTAGATAGCTCATGTACGGTATAATTCTTGCGTTTGATATTTTGCAGTATTTTAAATTTGCAAGGAAACAAAACGCAGACGGCATGATTAAGTGTTGTTATATATTTTGCAGTATTTTAAATTTGCAAGGAAACAAAACGGCTTACAAGGAATACAGGAACGGTATGAAGAATGCTATTCTGATTGCAGACCGAGTAAGAGTGTGCCTGCAACAGAATATGCAAATTCATTTGGGAGAGTTTTGCAAAAGTTTATTGCTCTACCAGAGTCAGTGCACTGATATCCGGATGGATGGTCAGTGAATAATTCGTATAATAGACAACAAAACCGGGCGCGCTGCCGTTCGGTTTTTTTACATTTTTTTTCTGAAGGTAATCGATTTCGATTTTATCGTTATCGCGTCCCTTGGAATAGTAGCCGGCGAGTTTTCCTGCGTCCTCGAAAACATGATCCGGAAGCTCGCTGTTGCCGGACTTTACAATGACATGGGAACCGGGCATTCCCTTGGCGTGAAACCACCAGTCATTGCCGGTGGCGAATTTGAAGGTAAGCTCGTCGTTCTGGTAATTGTTTTTGCCGACATAGATGTCGTAGCCGTCGCTGGTGCGGTAATGGAAGGGTTTGCTTTTGACGCGTTCCTTTGGCGTGTTGCGGTTCTTTTTGATATATCCGTATTCCATCAGCTCCTGCTTGATCTGAACCAGATCTTCAGCGGATACCGCGATGTCTAAGGCGTTCTGGATGGATTCAAGGTGTTCGATGCTTTGCCGGGTCTCTGCAATCAGGGAGGAGAGAGCCTCGGCGGTGCGCTTTAATTTGCCGTAACGGTCAAAATATTTTTGCGCATTTTCCATGGCGGAAAGCTGCGGGTCAAGAGGGATTTTGATGAGCTTGTTATTGTCATAATAGTTCTCTGCCTCCAATTCCTTTGCACCCTCTGCAAGTCCGTATCCATAGGTCTGTAAAAGCTCACCGTACAGCTTATATTTCTCACGTTTTTCGGAATCCTTTAGCTGTTTTAGCTGAAGGTCGTACTTTTTCTGGCTGCGCTCAAGAGCGGTGGTGACAACACGCCGCAAATCAACGGATTTCTGCCGGATGCGGGAATAGGTGTTTTTCTCCGCGTAGAAATCCCTAAGCACCTGTGAGATGGAAGGGTAGACGCTGCAGTCGCAATCAGCATACTGCTTAAGTTCTACGCAGGAAAATTCTACCGGTTTATTCTGGCTGCGGACGATAACCGGAGTAAAACGGCAGTCCCGGATGTCGTCCATGAACCAGCAGAAATGATTGGCAACGTGCCGGAGAGCCTCCGGTGAATAGGAGGCTGCCGGCTGATCACCGTCCACATCTGCGCGGAATGCAATCTCACTTGCAAGCAGCGGGCTGATACCGGTAAAAGAGGTGTAGATTGCTTTGATGACCGTGGTCGGTCTGGTACAAAGAATCTGATATACCTGCTTGGGTGTGGCATCCAAAGGGTTGGCTTTTGCGCCCTGTGTATCCGGAATGAAATAGCTTCGTCCCGGAAGTACCTCGCGGACGGAGCTCATCGCCGAGGAAACATGCTTGATGCTGTCGATGATGGTTCCGTCACTGTTGCAGAAGATGATGTTGGAATGCTTGCCCATCAGCTCAACAATCAGTGTCTTTTGGCACAAGTCGCCCAGTTCGTTTAAATGTTCGATGTCAAAATGCAGGATTCGCTCGGTGCCCGGCTGGTAAATTTTGCAGATTTTTCCATTGGCGATGTGCTTGCGTAGCACCATGCAGAAAGTAGGCGCCGTAAGCGGTGCCATCTTGTTCTCATCAGTCAGATAGACAAATGGAAGGGAGGCGTTCGCGGACATAAGGAGCCGGTATTGTCCGTGGTTGCCTTTGAGGGTGAATAAGAGCTCGTCGTTTTCCGGCTGTGCAATCTTACTTATTTTAAGACCGAGGATGGTCTGATTCAATTCGTGTACAAGACTTGAAATTACGATTCCGTCAAGTGCCATAATGATATCATGCCTTTCTTCTGTTGTGATATTCTTAATGTAACAATTCGGTCCGTGTTATCCGGAACTGTTACTTTATATTATATATAAATATGTGATTTCCTCAACAAAAAAATTCAATGAATATTTGACGAAAAAGTAAAAGAGTTATATAATACAATCATCTATGCGTGGACTTTGCAATAGTGTGCAGGAAGGAAGCTGATATGATTAAAAGCATGACAGGATTTGGAAGAAGTGAATATGCAGATGAGAAGCGCAAGTTCACTGTGGAAATCAAATCCGTGAATCATAGGTATCTCGATGTCAATATTAAGATGCCGAAGAAACTGAATTTTTTTGAAAGCTCCATACGCAGCCTTCTGAAGGAATATATGGAGAGGGGTAAGGTTGATCTGTATATTACATACGAAGATTATACAGAGGATAATTATACACTCCGGTATAACGAAGCTATTGCGGGAGAGTATCTGAAGTATCTCCGGCAAATGTCCGAGCAGTTCGGGCTGGATGATGATATTCGTGTCAGCACACTGTCGAGATATCCGGATGTGTTCGTTATGGAAGAGACATCCATCGATGAGAAGGAGCTGTGGTCCGGTCTGGAGCAGGCGATTCGCGGTGCGTGTGAGCAGTTTGTTCAGAGCCGCATTCTAGAGGGAGAGCGGCTGAAGGCGGATTTGGTAGCAAAGCTCGACCAGATGATTACTTATGTTGATTTTATCGAGGAGCGTTCCCCGGAGATTATGAAGGATTACCGCACCCGTCTGGAGGAACGGATTCGTGAGATTCTTGGAGACCGTCAGGTGGACGATGCGAGAATTATCACAGAGGTTACCATCTATGCCGACAAGGTCTGTGTGGATGAAGAGACGGTCCGTCTTCGCAGTCACATCTGTGCGACGAAAGAAGCGCTGGTTAGCGGCGGCGGAATCGGAAGGAAGCTTGATTTTATCGCACAGGAGATGAACCGTGAGGCGAATACGATTCTCTCGAAGGCGAACAATCTGGAGATTTCGGATGTCGGAATCAGCTTGAAGACCGATATTGAGAAGGTGCGCGAGCAGATTCAGAATATCGAGTAGCAGGAAGGAATCACATGGCACAGCTTTTGAATATTGGATTTGGTAATATGGTCAACACGGACAAGATTGTTGCGATTATTTCGCCGGAATCAGCACCTATCAAGCGGCAGATTCAGCAGGCGAAGGAGGAGAGAACCTTAATTGACGCAACACAGGGGCGCAAGACCAAGAGTGTGATTTTTACCACCAATGACAAGATTATTTTATCTGCACTGACACAGGAGACACTGGCAGGCAGGTTTATTCATACGGATGGCAATTCGGAGGTGAGAGAATGAATCAGGACAACAGGGGAATACTGGTAGTGATTTCCGGTTTTTCAGGTGCAGGCAAGGGAACCTTGATGAAGGAGCTGATGAGTAAGCACGGTGATAATTATGCGCTTTCTGTTTCGGCAACAACGCGTGCACCTCGCCCGGGTGAGGAAGATGGTGTTCATTACTTCTTTGTATCGACAGAGAAGTTTGAGCAGATGATAGAGGCGGATGAACTGGTTGAATATGCACAATATGTCAATAATTACTACGGTACTCCGAAAAAATATGTAATGGAGCAGATGGCTGCCGGCAGGAATGTAATTTTAGAAATTGAATTGCAGGGGGCACTTGCAATCAAACAAAAATTTCCGGATACGGCGCTTGTATTTGTATCGGCACCGAGTGCAGAGGAGCTTCGCAACCGTCTGGTAGGACGAGGCACAGAGACGGAGGAAGTCATAAGCCAGAGACTGAGCCGTGCATATGAAGAATCACAGGAAATGGACAAATACGAATATCTTGTGGTGAATGATAATTTGGAAGAATGTATGGAGGATTTGCATACACTAATCTGCAATGAGCAGTATTCAAAAAAAGAAGACAATTCCAAATATGCAGTAGCAAATCATTTGGATTTTGTAAATAAAATGAGAGATGAGCTTAAAAGCTTTTCGAAAGGAGAAATAAAATGATACATCCATCTTATGTTGAAGTAATGAAGGTAGTAAATGAAGGCGTGGAAATTGGTGAGGAGCCGGTAGTAAACAGCCGTTATTCCATCGTGCTTGCATCTGCAAAGAGAGCACGCCAGATTATTGACGGGGCAGAACCACTTGCAGAGGCACCTTGCAATAAGCCTTTATCTATTGCTGTACAGGAAATCTATCAGGGAAAGGTTAAGATTATCCCTGCAGAAGATGTCGATTAATTGATACTTAGAAAGAGAAGAGGGATGACAGGGGTGTTGTCATTCCTTTTTTACAGTGGGAATTTATGAAACTTCTATTTATTTCATTGGGCTGCGATAAGAATCTGGTGGATTCGGAGTATATGATTGGAATGTTAACCAAAGAAGGAATTGAGTTGACGGATGCAGAAGAGGACGCAGATATCATTATCGTGAATAGCTGTTGTTTTATTGGCGATGCCAAGGAAGAGAGCATTAATACTATTTTGGAGATGGCAGAGTACCGCAGGAGCGGAAGCTGCAAGGCTTTGATTGTAACGGGATGTCTTGCACAGAGATATCAGGATGAGATTCATCGGGAGATACCGGAGGTGGATGCCGTTGTCGGCACAAATTCTTATGATGCAATTTATGAAGCGGTGCGTGAGGCAATGTCGGAGCATTACTACGAATGCTTCAAGCCACTTACCGGGATGCCGCAGGTTACGGCAGAGCGCGTTGTTACCACGGGCGGGCATTATGCCTACCTCAAAATTGCAGAAGGCTGCAACAAGAACTGTACATATTGCGTGATTCCGTCTGTGCGCGGCAGATACCGTAGTGTTCCGATGGAGGAGCTCGTTGCACAGGCATCGAAGCTGGTGGAATCCGGTGCGAAGGAGCTTATTCTGGTGGCACAGGAGACCACGCTGTACGGATTGGATTTGTACGGGGAAAAATCCCTGCACAGACTGCTGGATGAACTGAACAAGATTACAGGACTGTTCTGGATTCGGATTATGTACTGCTATCCGGAAGAAATTTATGAAGAGCTGATTGATGCGATGATTCGTAATGACAGGGTTTGTCACTATCTGGACATGCCGATTCAGCACTGCAATGATACGATTTTGAAGCGGATGGGCAGAAAGACCACCAAGGAAGAACTGTTACAGAGGATTGCACATATCAGAAGCAGGATTCCGGACATCACACTCCGCACATCGCTGATTTGCGGATTCCCAGGAGAGACACCGGATATGCATGAGGAACTGATGCAGTTTGTTAATGATGTTGAGTTTGACCGTCTGGGAGCCTTTACCTATTCTCCGGAAGAGGGAACTCCGGCGGCGGAATTCCCGGATCAGATTGCAGAGGAACAGAAGGAAGAATGGCAGGCAGATGTCATGGAACTTCAGGAAGAGGTAATCTGTGACAGGAATGAGAGCCTGACAGGTGCAGAGTTCTATGTCTTTATTGAAGGCAAGGTTGCGGATGAGGATGTATATGTAGGCAGAACCTACCGGGATGCGCCGAATGTTGACGGTTATATCTTCGTTTCGTCTGAACAGGAACTGATGACCGGTGATATTGCAAAGGTGCGTGTGACCGGTGCGTATGAATATGATCTGATAGGAGAATTGTTATGAATTTACCGAATAAATTAACGCTGTTTCGCGTGATACTGATTCCGTTTTTTGTGTTCTTTCTGCTGGCGCAGTGTCATTTTGGATGGTTTGAGGGCTATGGAAATTATATTGCGGTTGCAATTTTTGCCATCGCGAGTCTGACCGATCTGCTGGACGGAAAAATTGCCAGAAAATATAATCTGGTCACCAATTTTGGAAAATTTATGGATCCGCTTGCGGACAAGCTGTTGGTGTGTTCCGCGATGATTTGTCTGGTTGATATGAAGCTGCTTCCATCGTGGGTGGTGATTATCATCATTGCAAGAGAGTTTATCATCAGTGGTTTCCGTCTGATTGCATCCGATAACGGAATTGTGATTGCGGCAAGCTACTGGGGCAAGTTCAAGACGACCTTCCAGATGATTATGGTTATCGTGCTGATTTTGGAGGTAACACTGCCGGTACTGTACTATCCGGGACTGGTTCTGATTGCGATATCCACACTGCTTACCGTGATTTCACTGATTGATTATCTTGTTAAGAACAGAGCTGTGTTAAAAGAACAGAAATAGGAGCTTGTGTATGAGAATTATTGCAGGAACAGCCAGAAGCCTTCCTTTAAAAACAGTGGAGGGCATGGATACAAGACCGACAACGGACCGGATTAAGGAGACTTTGTTCAATATTTTACAGCCGGAGCTGCCGGGGTGTTACTTTTTGGATTTGTTTTCCGGAAGCGGACAGATTGGTCTTGAGGCACTAAGCCGCGGGGCACAGTATGCCGTATTTGTCGAGAATAATAAAAAGGCTGCAAAATGTATCGAGGACAATATCCGGTTTACGAAGTTCGAGAAGCAGAGCAGACTTATGGTACAGGATGTGCGCTCGGCGCTTGCCATGCTTGAGGGAAGCTTCCGGTTCGATGTTATCTTTATGGACCCACCATATAACCGGGATCTGGAAAAAGAGGTATTAAGCTACCTTAGAACATCGTCGCTGCTTAAGGACAACAGCCTGATTGTTGTGGAGGCTTCTCTGGACACGCCGTTTTCGGATGTGGAAGAGATGGGATATGAAATCGCAAAATACAAAAAATACAAAACCAACGCACATGTATTTCTGCGTAAGAAATGAGGTGCTTTATGAAAAAAGCAATCTATCCGGGCAGTTTTGACCCGATTACGTTTGGACATCTGGACATCATCAAGAGATCAGCGGAGATTGTTGACGAACTGGTGGTCGGAGTGTTGAATAATAGCGCAAAAAAATCGTTGTTTTCTTTGGACGAGCGTGTTAGTATGATAGAGGAGATGACAAGAGATTATCCGAATGTGACAGTTGCCTCGTTTGAAGGTCTCTTGGTCGATTACATGGAGGAAATCGGTGCTACAATTATCATCAGAGGGCTTCGTGCCGTTACGGATTTTGAGTACGAGCTTCAGATTGCACAGTCCAACCATGTACAGAATCCGGGGATTGAGACAGTGTTCCTTACTACGAATCTGAAATATTCCTATTTAAGCTCGACGATTGTCAAAGAGTTTGCTTCCTATGGAGGAGATATTTCCAACTTCGTTCCGGAACAATTTATTCAAAAAATATATGACAAGTATAATGTGAGATAAGGAGAGGTTCTTATGAGTAGTAAAATGGAGCAGATCATTGATGAAATTGAAGAATACATTGATAATTGTAAGCCTCAATTATTGTCAAGCACGAAGATTGTTGTGGACCGTGAGGAATTGGAGGAGCTGATTGCAGAGCTTCGTTCCAAGACACCGGAGGAGATTCGTAGATATCAGAAGATTATCAGCAACAAGGAAGCCATTCTTGCGGATGCACAGGCCAAGGCTGACCAGATTATCGCGCAGGCACAGATTCAGACCAGCGAACTGGTTTCCGAGCATCAGATTATGCAGCAGGCATATGCACAGGCGAATGAAGTAGTTATGATTGCAACCAAACAGGCACAGGAAATTTTAGATAATGCGACCAAAGACGCAAATGATATCCGTATGGGTGCAATCACTTATACAGATGAGCTTTTGAAGAATACAGGCGAGATCGTTTCCCATGCCATTGATTCTTCCAAGGCACGATATGAGAATCTTATCAATTCCCTGCAGGAATGTATGAATATCGTAAATACAAACCGTGCAGAACTTCTTCCTCCGGAAGGAACCGAAGAAGAGACAGAAGCAGAGAGTGCTCCTGATACGGAGGAAACAGAAGCAGCACTGAAACAGGAAATCAATACAGATATGTTATAAATCCGGCCAATAAGGTACTGATTCCGGCGAATAGGAGTTTGTGTGTGACATAATAGCGGATAGAGAGGTTTGTTTCCTTAATCATAGAGGCAGTCTGTGCAATACCGCTTAGCCCACCAAATGCTGTAAATAAAATCATTATGCAGAATTTGACCGGAAAGGAAGGCAGAAAAGCCGCTGCATGGATTCCGGTGGTTGCTTCTAAGGCACCAATACTAAGAATCTTTAACGCAGGATTTTTGATTGGCAGTTTCATAATAAATGCTGCTAAAATAGAAAATAGCATAATATAACCGCCGAGTTTGGTCAGGGTTTCAAATCCGTTTAGAATACCGGTATCAATGATTTTAAAATTAAGTTGAGATCTTGATGCCGGTTTTTTTGTATGGGTAAGAGAAAGTCTGCCAGTTTTATAGGTATTTAGTTTAAAATAGCCAAATACAAGTGGAGGAAGATATAAAATCAAAAAGCAAAGGAAGGTAAGCTTTGGTGCACCGAGGGAATCTTTTATGAAATAACTGCTGATAAAAGCAGGGCTAAAGGAATTACTGATACAGATTAAAATATTTCCCTCTTCTGTAGAAAGTTCGTTTTGTTTTACCAAATCTGCCGTAATTTTACTTCCAAGCGGAAAGCCAAATAGCAAACCGGCAACAAGCGGAAATACCGTTGTCTGATTAATTGGATAAATAAAATGCAAGAAACGATAAAAAAAGCCACCCAGATAAAGAAAGTAGCCGGAGGAAATCAAAATATTTGCAAGGATTGTAAAAGGCAGTAAGGTCGGCAAAAGTGTCTGATACCAGAGCATCAGACCACTTGCAGAGGCTTTCACGGTTGTAGTTGGAAATCGTAACATTAAA
>JBGVFC010000097.1:0-7013 GCA_045120755.1 Agathobacter sp.
CGGTTCCATACCATAAGCATCCGTAATCTCGTCGCTCACCTTAATCGGACGACCGCTTTGTGTATCCATGAGCACCCACATGGAATTGGCATACGCCAGTCTGGTTCCATCCTCCGCATCCATACAGAAATTACGATATCCATAAAAAGCCTTCATCTCATATGGCCATGTGGACACGGTAATCCGTTCTGCCAGCTTCGGCATCCGGTTCAAACAAATCTGCCACGAGGACAAAATCCACGCCTGATGATTCTTCGCCAGATACTCGATTCCCCTGCCCAAAGATTCCGACTGGAACACGCTGCAATCCTGAAAATAATTCAAAAGTGCACTCCAGGTCAATTCTCTGTTGGCATCCACTTCACTATACCGCACCTTGCTGTCAAACTGATACATCTCTTCTTCACCTTCCGCCGTTCATTTCCGCTTCATACCGGAGATATTTCCATATGATGAAAAAAAGCACTACGCAATGTAGTGCTTCAAAGCTGGCCCACCAGGATTCGAACCTGGAAATGACGGAGTCAGAGTCCGTTGCCTTACCATTTGGCGATGGGCCATTGTTTTCTCAACAAATGGTATCTTACACGATTCCGTCTGGAATGTCAATAGGTTTTTTTATTTTTTATGCAAAGATTTCTACCTTGCCATCAACGGTTGCGTAGGTGACCTCATCGCCCCAGGTAAGCCGTGCGCTACCATTCGTCTGCTCCACGATCATTTTCTCCGCAGATTCCTTCTGCTCTGCCGGTATCAGCACTGTAAACACTACATCCACGCCGTACTGTGCATCGAGCACGGCAAGCTGCTGCTGTCCGAAGAGATACTGCAGCTTGCCGACACCGTTATAGTCTGTCTGCACCAAAAGCTGTATGCCCTGTCGCTTGTCGATAATCGTGCTGTGTGCCAAACCTTCCTGTACTGCTTTCTGGTAGGCACGGACCAGACCGCCCGTTCCAAGCAGCACGCCTCCGAAATATCTGGTCACGACCACGACAACATTGGTAATTCCCTCTTTGATGAGCACATCCAGCATTGGGCGTCCTGCCGTCTGCGCCGGCTCACCGTCATCGGAACAGCGCGTGATTTCCTGACGCTCCCCCAACACAAAGGCGGAGCAGTTGTGCCGCGCGTCCCAATATTTTTTCTTCATTTCATTGATAAAAGAAACGGCTTCCTCCTCGGTCACAACCGGTCTTACCGTCGCGATAAAACGGGATTTTTTCTCTGTAATTTCTCCTTCGCCGCCTATATATACGGTTCTGTAACTATGCTCCAATGCCGCGCGTCCTCCTGCTGTGGCTTTCTCTCTCAGTGTGATTGAGCTCCGGCCGCTCCTCCATTCGGGGTTGTAGTTCCGCCTCCGGAATTCGTGGTTCCATTCGGATTGGCCGTTCCGTTCGGATTCGTCGTTCCGTTCGGATTGGCCGTTCCGTTCGGATTCGTCGCTCCATTTGAATTTGTGCTTCCGTTCGGATTTGTGCTTCCATTTGAATTCGTGCTTCCGTTCGGATTCGCAGTGTCATCCTCATCTACATCCGGTATCGTCGGAACAAGACTGGATGCTGTGTGAACCGTACAGATCTGTCCTCTCGTATCGGTTGTAATTGCATATTCTGCCTCCGGCGACTCCGGATTATCATCGAGCACATATACCCGCTGGGTTACGCGATCCTGTGGGCAGAATATACCCGCCGGAAGATTGGAATCCTCACACATATTGATAAGCGCATGGTGATCGCACACATCCTCATATCCCGGCTCTGTCCCTTCTGCAAAATATTCGGTATAGAGCATTGAGCCCCGCGGGTCTGCATCGCACGCCCCTGTAATCGGAAGAAGTCCCGACTTTCTGCAGACGGTTGCCGTCACAATTCCTGCCGGCATGGTAAAATCCTTGTATGGCAGACCTTCGTGAATCCGTGCCATCACGTTCTTCCACAACAGCTTGGTGTAGATGGAAGCGCTTCCCTTAATCTGGGAGGAGTTGTCATCGTTGCCGCCCCATACCGTACAGGTATAGTATGGCGTATATCCCGCCATAAGGAAATCACGGTTGTTGGTGGTCGTTCCGGTCTTGCCTGCCTGCGCCATCGTCGAACCAAAATATGCCCTCGTACCGCTTCCGGATGTCAGTACATCCTCCATGGCACTTGTCAGAAGCCATGCGGTCGTCTCCTGTATAACCTCATGCTTCTCCTGTACATCATTCTTGTCCAGAAGGATATTGCCGTCATGGTCTAACACAACCGTATAAAATTTCGGTTCAATATACGTACCGCCATTGGCTATGGCTGCATATGCGGCCGTAAGTTCCAGATTCGTAACTCCGTTGGTCAGACCTCCCAGTGCAAGTCCCAGGTTCTTGTCCGTCTCCTTCAGCGTCGTAAATCCAAATTTTTCTACATATTCATAGCTTGTACTAATTCCGATATCATTGAGCGTCTTAACCGTTACAATATTAATGGAGTCCGTAATTGCTTCGCGGAGCGTCGTGTATCCGGAATATTTGCCGCTCGCATTGCGGTAGGATTTTTCCCCGACCGTATATGGCGCATCATCCTGAACCGATGCAAGTGTCATCAGTCCCGTATCGATGGCTGCCGCATAACAACCGATAATCTTGAAGGTAGAGCCCGGCTGTCTGGTCGTATCAGTTGCACGGTTCCAGGTACGGTCGCCTACTTTCTCCCCTCGGCCTCCGACCAATGCTTTGACCTCTCCGGTTGCCTGATCGATAATTGTCATCGCCATCTGCGGCTGCAGTGTAATGTAGATGGATTCAGAGCCTTCTACAATACTGTCTCCATCCTCCATAATCTCATCCTTATACTGTTCAATTGCAGCATAGCATTCTTCTTCTGTCTCATAGCAGATATCGAATTCCGGGTTACCGGTCTTTTCCTTATAATAGGAAAGCATCGTCTGGTTGGTATATTTCTTGAATGTACCGTCTGCCTTCTTCACCTGAAAAGCCAGTTGGAACGAATACTGAAGTTTGACCGGGTCCGGATAATTTTCAAGGTTATTGGCCTCTTCGTCACAGATTGCCTGAAAATCAAGGTCCTGCGTCGAATAAATGGTAAGACCACCCTGATAGATGGCTTTGTAGGCTTCCGTCTGGGTATAGCCAAGCTCGTTGACCAGATCATCATATACATCATCGATAACGGCATCCACAAAATAGGAATTAACGGAAGCCTCAAGTCCGGAATAGTGCTCCGCAATGCGGTCATATACCGGATCCTCCAGTGCTTCCTTGTACTGCTCCTCATTGATATACTCCTGCTCAAGCATGGCATCCAGAACCAGTTCCCGCCGCTTCGCATTGTTCTCCGGATGTGTAATCGGATTGTAGGCGGACGGGTTCTTCGTAATCCCCGCAATCACAGCACTCTCCGACAGGGTAAGCTCGGACACATCCTTGCCAAAATATTTTTCGGAAGCAGCCTGCACACCGAGGGTGTTCGAGCCGAGATTGATGGTGTTCAGATAATTCTCCAGAATCCAGTCCTTGTCATTGACCTGTTTTTCCAATTGCACGGCAATATACTGTTCCTGCAATTTGCGCTGCAGACGCTCCAGCTTGGAGGACTCATTCGCCCATGTTTCCTCCAAAACACTGTTCTTGATGAGCTGCTGGGTAATCGTACTGGCTCCCTGATTAAAATGAAATCCATTCTTAATTCCCGCAAGTCCCGCGCGCAGAATACCTTTTGGGTCAATTCCGTTATGTTCATAGAAACGCTCGTCCTCAATAGCGACAAACGCATGCTGCATATCCAGCGGAATCTCGTCGATTGTGACATATTTACGATTGGCTCCGGAAGCAACCAGTGTGGCAGTCTCTTCGCCGTTGGCTGCAAGTACCGTGGTTGAATAACCGGTCGGCGTGACATCAATCGCAGATATATCCGGTGCCGAGTCAACGATGCCTTTCCACACTCCGACTCCTGTGCTGATTCCCACCACTGCGACAAACAAAAATGCCACCAGCAGGATTCTGCCAATCCACAGCCCTATTCTTTTTCCAATCTTGGTGCTCTTTGCATCAATCTTTGCTTCCCGTTTTTTTGTAGCTTTTTTCCCGTAATTCATAAATAGCCTCCCTGTCAATTTCTATTAGCTATCCTATGTAATTATTATGTAACAGTTCAGCAAGCATGATTCGCTCACATGGCTGTCTATGGCTGAACTGTTACATTATTATACCAAAAAAACTGTAAAATACCAAGAAAAGATTTTGGGCACAAAAATACCCGAACCAAAGTCCGGGTATTTTGTGTTGATATATTTCAACTAAGGGGATTAGATTTTCACTAATCACTTAGATTAGTGCAGTGATGATTACTCAACATCCTGCAGTGCGGCAACATTCTCTTCGCCTGTACGAACCTTAACTACCTTGGCTACGTCATATACGAAAATCTTGCCGTCACCGATGTGGCCGGTGTAGAGAACCTTCTTAGCGGATTCGATGACATCATCTACCGGAATCTTGCTGACTACTACTTCCACCTTAATCTTAGGAAGTAAGGTTGCGTCCATCTCAACTCCACGATATCTCTCGCCTGCACCCTTCTGTACGCCACAACCCATTACCTGGGTTACGGTCATTCCGGTTACACCGAGGTCATTCATTGCCTTACGCAGCTTATCATAGCGTGACAGTTTTGCAATGATAACAACCTTGTAGATACCGGTGGATACACTTGGAATCGTGCTGTCGACTACCGGCACTGCCGTCCGCTTCTGTACCTCGCTTGCAGCTTCGTACTCAGATACACCGAGATCTGTGTTCTCATTGACATCCATCATAGAATCGGAAATATCCATGATTGCAAATCCTGCATATGCAGAAGCAAGACCATGCTCGCAGGAATCCAGACCTGTTGTCTCCTCTTCCTCGGAAACACGCAGACCAAAAATTGCTTTAATTACCAGGAATACAATTGTGATACAAACTGCTGCCCATGCAACTACGGTTAAAAGTCCTAAACACTGGATACCTAACAGCTTGAAGCCGCCGCCGTAGAACAAACCTACCATCTGCTCACCGTTTGCATCTGCAATGCCATATCCCGGTGCAGTTGGGGTTGCGAATAAGCCGACTGCAATTGTTCCCCAGATACCATTCATAAAGTGTACTGCAACAGCACCAACCGGATCATCAATACGAAGTACATAATCTAAGAACCATACGCCGAAGCATACCAGAAGTCCTGCGACAGCTCCGATTACGACTGCTCCAAAGGCATCTGTTACATCACAAGGTGCTGTGATTGCAACCAGACCTGCAAGAGAAGCATTCAGACACATGGAAACATCCGGCTTCTTATACTTAATCCATGTAAATATCATACATACAACCGTTGCAATTGCCGGTGCAATAGTGGTTGTAAGGAATACAGAACCTAACTGCTCTACGGAAGTACATGCAGCGCCGTTGAATCCATACCAGCCGAACCAGAGAATGAAGCATCCCAAGGCACCGATGGTAATGTTATGTCCCGGAATCGCATTGACCTTGGTAATCTTGCCATTCTTATCTTTGGTAAACTTACCAATACGGGCGCCAAGCATCTTGGCACCAATCAATGCACAGGTACCACCGACAAGGTGAATTGCACAGGAACCTGCAAAATCATGGAAGCCAAGCTGTGCTAACCAGCCGCCGCCCCAGATCCAGTGTGCTTCAATCGGATAAATCAATCCTGAAATAACTGCGGAATATACACAGTAGGAGATAAATTTGGTTCTCTCAGCCATAGCACCGGATACGATGGTTGCTGTGGTTGCACAGAACACTAAGTTGAATACGAAATTTGAGAAATCAAAATTCTCATACGCTGTGAACAGGTCAAAGCCCGGTTTTCCGATAAATCCGAACAAATCCTCTCCCAGCAGCAGGGAAAAACCAATGACGATGAACATTGCTGTACCGATACAGAAGTCCATGAGGTTCTTCATAATAATATTTCCTGCGTTCTTTGCTCTGGTAAATCCTGCCTCAACCATTGCAAATCCGGCCTGCATCCAGAATACCAGGGCTGCTCCGATCAAAAACCAGACACCAAACAGGTTACCGTTTATCATGTCATTAATTGTGCTTAACATTTCTTCTGACATAACTTTTTCCTCCTCTTTTCGAAAACTGCCGTTTTCGTTATTTTTTAAAATAAAAACGACACTTTCCCCCATAGCCACATCATCGTGGAGAAAAGTGTCGTTATATTTTTATGGTTTTATACTGCTTTATACTTCAAAAATCAAATCGCCGTAGGATGGCATTGGCCACATATCCTTGTCAACAATCATCTCAAGCTTATCAACCGGTGCTCTTAAGGCATCCATAGCGGTCTTGACTTCGTCTCTGTAATATACAGCCTGCTCTCTTCCTTCGCTCATGGAACCTGCCTGGTCGGTGACATCCCTTAACTTGGCAAGTGCTACCTGAGTCTCTGACAGCAATGCGGAGCACTCGCTTAAAAGCTCCTCCTGAACGCTGGTATCAGCATCCGGAACTGCTGCTTTGACAGAATTGAAGGAATCTGCCAATGACTTTACATACTTAACAACAGCAGGAATAATCTGCTTGCCGGCAATGTCAATCATTGCCTTTGCTTCGATGTTGAGTGTCTTTGCGTAGGTCTCATACTGAATCTCCACACGGGACTCCAGCTCGACCTTGCTGAATACACCGAACTTCTCAAATGCTTTCACAGACTTCTCATCTACATATGCAGGAATTGCATCCACCATGGACTTGATATTCGGAAGTCCACGTTTTTCTGCTTCTGCTACCCATTCGTCTGAATAGCCGTTGCCGTTGAATACAACCTTCTGATGCTCTACTGCATAGGTCTTAATCAAATCATGTACTGCGTCATCGAAATTGTCTGCATTCTCAAGCTTATCACAAGCCTCGGAAAATGCTTCTGCTACGATGGTATTCAGTACGATGTTCGGCTGTGCTACCGAATCCTGTGAACCAACCATACGGAACTCGAACT
>JBGVFC010000098.1:0-5601 GCA_045120755.1 Agathobacter sp.
TCCGAAGAATCTGCCCCTGTGTAGCAGCCGCATCGAGCGGTTTTGTAATATCCTGTGTCTCCGCCAGCAAAACATCACATCCATAAACCTCATACGCAACCCCTACCGCCTGTTCCAGATACGCACAAAAGCTGCTTGCCGATATGAACAATACGATGCTCACACACAAAGAGGCGATGGTTGCACGGTATTTTCTGCGGTTCCGCTTGAAATTTTTGCTGCAAGCGTCCCCTCAAACCCGAACAGCCGGTAGGTCAGCTTAGAGGTCTTTACCTGCTTTCCCCGGATACGGATTTCCCTGCTCTGGCGGATAATATCCACTACCGCGGTCTTCATAGCCTTGTGCATCGGAATATACGCCGAAATCAATATGGTCGCCACCGCTATGACAACCGCAATTAATATTGCAGGAATAGAAGGCTGCATGGAGAATCTGACCGGATAGGTTTCAAAAAGAAGCCCGGCAATTTTGTCCCCGACAAAAGAAAAGGTTATCGCCATTCCAAGGATTCCCGCCACGATTCCAAGTGGAATCCCAATGCATCCCAAAAACAGGCCTTCCGTCAATACACTCTTCATCAACTGTTTTCTGGTAGCTCCCACCGATGACAAGATTCCAAACAGCTTCATCCGTTCGTTGATGGAAATGGAAAACGAATTGTAGATGAGCGCCACTGAGCCAAAGACGATGATGCCAATCAGAATTGCCGCCAATCCATACAACATGCCGTTGAAATTCATCTCTCCGGAGTGACCGCGCGCCCGCAGATAGTCCAGATTTATCTTTCCGGCATGATTCTTCGATACTTCTTCAAAAATCTGTGCCGTATTGCGCTCCTCAATTAGCTTAATAAATAAATCGCAACTTAATTTTTCCGAATCCATGGCAGAATCTGTAACTGTAAGTGCGGTATATCCCGGTGCCGAATAATCCTCGAAGGATGGGCGTGCACAGATTCCAACCACGGTATAGGTCTTTGTCTGCTGACCGGTCAGATACTCTCCCTGTGCATCCTCCCCATTCTCATCAGAGGAATTACCTAAAAATCCAACATGATTGTCCAGTTCCATCCCACCGCTCATTCGCTTTCCGACCTGCAGCACAAGCGTCTGGCCAATCTCAATATCCATCTCCCCGTTGGAAATTGCATGGGAAGCGATGACAAGCTCGGAGTCATTTTGGGGCATTCTTCCCTCCGTCAGATGAATCGGAAGCAGTCCGGTATTTCCCTCCAGCCCTTCCACACAGAAATACGGCTTATCCGGATTCGCACAGCCCTCGGCATTCGCAAATCCAAGCTGTCTTAAAGCGGCATAGGACTCCACACCCGCATCCGAGATACAGGCCGCAGCCTCATCTTCCTGCATGCGATACAGTACATAGGACCAGGAACCATTTCGGTACTCCATATAATCCCCAAAATAATTCAGGTACGAGGATACCGAGGTTGTCACAGCCGTAAACATGGCTGCCGACAGCAGGATTCCCAATATCGTCACGACCGTTCTTACACGGTTCTGCTTCATGCTTCTCAAAGCAATTTTTGAAAAAATATTCATGACCGAATCACCTCATCCCTGGTAATCCGTCCATCCTCAATCGAGATAATACGGTCTGCCTGAAGTGCAATATCCTCATCATGTGTGATTATAATTAAAGTCTGATTATATTTTTTATTGGAATATTTGAGAAGTTCCACAATTTCCTGGCTATTTTTGCTGTCGAGATTGCCGGTGGGCTCATCCGCAAGCATGACTGCCGGCGCATTCATCAGTGCACGCCCAATCGATACCCTCTGTTGCTGTCCGCCGGACAACTGGTTCGGCAGGTGTTTTTCCCTTCCTTTTAATCCAAGCATATCGATGAGCTCCTGCAGTCTCTCCCGATTCACCTTTCTGCCGTCCATCAGAACCGGAAGTGTGATGTTCTCCTCCGCCGTCAATACCGGAATCAGATTGTAGAACTGGTAAATCAGACCTACCTGTCTCCTCCGGAAAATCGCAAGCTGTGTCTCGTTCTGGCTGTAAACATCCGTTCCATCCACATATACGCTGCCGGAAGTCGGCCGGTCCACACCTCCTAACATATGCAGCAGCGTGGATTTACCGGAACCCGACGGTCCTGTGATTGCCACAAACTGCCCCTTTGGCACGCAGAAGGATACATGGTCCAATGCCATCACCTGATTTTCTCCGGTTCCATATACCTTGGTCAAATCAGAAACTCTTAAAATATCCATATTCTTTCCTCACTTTTCTGTTGTCCTGTCTTTACAAGGATATCCTACCGTATTCAGATGACAATGCCGTGACTTTCAAGTGACACTTTTGTCACTTTTGTATTCCGGACGGATTCGGATAGAAACGTATCAGAAAGCGCGCACCGCCTTCCCTGCGGTTCTCCGCCTTAATGGTTCCGTTCTGTGCCGCCACAATCATCCGTGTGAGCGCCAATCCGATTCCGACGCTCTGGCCTGTGGCATTCTGTCCTTTATAGAAGCGCTCAAACAAATGCGGGATATCCTCCTCACAGAAGCCGCTTCCGTCATCCTCTATGGTAAGCTCTAGAAAAAGCGGAGTCTGTCTACCCGAAATCCATATATTTCCGCCCTGCGGAATATGCTCCGCGCAGTTTTTGACGACATTGAGTATCGCCTCACAGCTCCATGAAAAATCCCCGGTAAACTCCATATCTTCTGTAATTTTTTCCCGATGCAGACTCTGATTCCGCAATTCCATCGGAATGAGAAGCGGTTCAAGAGCTTTATCTAAAAGCCGGCTGACGGATACCGGTTCACTCTTCAAATATGCCATATCCGCGTCCATCTTCGCCATTTTAAGGAGCACCTCCACCAGCCAGCCCATATGTGATAAAATATTAGACTGCTCCTGCAGCAATTCCCTTCTTCTGCTTTCGCTGATATCCGGTTCCCTTAAGAGGGAGAGGATAAGCTGACTTGCGGTAAGCGGCGAGCGGAGCTGGTGTGAGATATCCGCCATTGCTTCGGACAGATACTGCTTGTCCGCCCGAAGTGCCTCCGCCTGCTCCACCAGTCTTGTGGTAAGCTTGGACAATTCACTCTGCAGGATGGACAATTCTCCCTCTTCATAATCCGAAAAAGGAATTGGACGATTGCTGTGAAGCATCTCATCCAATTCCTGACTTAATTGTATAATCCTGCGGTATCGAAGGTAGGTCGGTATGTAGTAACAGAGGGAAAACAGCAGACACAGCACTAATACTGCCCCACCGCAAAAGAGCGTCTTCGCCCGATTCTGTGACAGCCACATGACATAACTTCCTATTCCCACAACACCTGCCGCCGTAAGCAGAAGATAGATAAGTGTCACTCTACGTATTTCCGGATTCCGAAAAAATCTCATACTGCACCTCCAAACCGGTATCCGACACCCCGGACTGTCTGTATATAGCAGGGAGCAGCCGGATCATCCTCAATTTTCTCACGCAGTCGCTTGATGTACACCGTCAGGGTATTATCATTGACAAATTCCCCTGCCACATCCCACATTTCCTCCAGGATGCGGTTTCGTGTAAGAACAATTCCCTTATTCTGGAAAAAGAACAGAAGCAGCCGGTATTCCAGCGCCGACAAAGAAAGCTCCTGTCCCTGCTTTCTTGCGATGCCACGCGCGCTGTCAATGACCAGCCCCTCATACTCAAGAATGGTCTTCGCCTTGCCATACCGCCGCAGTACACTGTTGATTCTTGATACAAGCTCCCGCGGGCGGAACGGTTTTGCGATATAATCATCTGCCCCCAAATCCAGTCCTGTGACCACACTGTACTCATCACCGGAAGCCGTCAGGAAAATCACCGGAACATTCTGCATTTCCTTCACACGGGCACATATGGAGAATCCGTTGCCGTCCGGCAAAGACACATCCAAAAGCAGCAAATCCACCTGATAAACATGCTCCTCCAGATATTCCATAGCCTCCTTCTGACCGCTTACCGCAGTCACTTCAAAGCCTTCTTTTCTCAAAAATTCCGTCAGATTCGTTACAATTGCACGATCATCCTCTACCAAAAAAATCTTAACCATATCTATTGTCCATTCGTTTTCCCATCTGCCTTTGCCGGAATCCTGACATAAAAACACAGAAGCAGAATGCCAAGCAAAAGCATGCCAGCCGATATTCCCCATGCCAGAGCACTTCCATCCAACAGGTTATCCAAAAATCCTGTCTCCGTCCGTATCACGGCTATCGTATTGATGGTGATATGACCAACCACAGCCGCATACACATGGGCGGTCTTCTCCATGAATACAATCAGAACCAGTCCCACGAAAAATGCAAACACAAACTGCACCAGATTAAAGTGCATGACTGCAAAAATAAGTGAGCCAATCAGCATGGCCGGTACAAAACCGGTATAACGCTTTAATCTCGCAAAGATAATCCCGCGATATACCAGTTCCTCCAGAACCGGAGTCAGAATCGCCGAGCCAAGAATTTCGAACACAATCGCTCCGCCATAAAAATTCTCTGTCGCCTCAGCGTAACCGGCAGATATTTCTGCAAATGGCATCATCAAAATAATATTGTTAAGCCCCGTTCCAATCAACACAGATATTACAATAATTAAAATTATATTTAATATTTTCCCTTCATTTCTCCCACTTTTGAAGAAGGTATCCAGTGCTGCATAGGCCATTCCCATCTGGTCTGTGCGGTAAAAATTAAAATACATGACAGGAATTGCCACAACCGCTGCAATTACCTGGCGCAGCATATAAGATGCGGTATCGGTCCCCAAAATAATCTGTCCCAGCATCATGACAGAAACCGTAACTGCATAGTACATCAGCAGTGGATATACAATTGCCCATATTTTCATAGGAATACTATTCTGATTCATATCCAACCATCCTTATTCGTTACACTACTTTGGTAAAATCAGCAACCTGTGCAATTATCTGCGACAGCTCCAGCATATGATTGCAGATAGTAACCGCACCGGCTTCTTTCATCTGTGATACATCACCAAAACCAAAACTCACTCCAATCGTGCGCATGCCAACCTGATTTGCGCCCTCAACATCAAAGAGTGTATCTCCAATCAACAGCATATGCTCCACCGGTATCTGATTCCATCTTCCAAGTGCCTCCACAAGCACCTGCTTTTTGGTCTCAATCCTTCCATCCATGGTTGCTCCGGCAACATCATCAAACAAATCAAGAATACCAAAATGATCCAATATTCTCCGGCAGGAAATCTCCGGCTTCGAGGAAGCCACGCCTATCCGATAACCCTGCTTTTTTAATTCCCGTATGCAGGATTCCACTCCCGGATACAGACAGCATTCAAAGATTCCAATCGTATTATATCTCTGCCGGTATATCCCAACCGCTTCCACTGCCTGTTCCTTTGAAAATCCGTAATATTTTGAAAAGCTCTCCGACAGTGGCGGTCCGATAAATTTTTTGAGCATATCCAAATCGGATACCTCGATTCCATAATGCCGTAAAGCATACTGTGCAGACTTTGTAACTCCCTCCGAAGAATCAATCAGAGTTCCATCCATGTCGAACAGAATAACCCTGTCATCCACCTGCGCCAACATCTGCGCCACGGTA
>JBGVFC010000099.1:0-55242 GCA_045120755.1 Agathobacter sp.
CAGAGCGTACAGTCCGTTGTCTCAATCGGCTGGTGTCCGCTCGTACTTACAGAAGTTCTCTTACCGGTATTGACAATATCCCAGACATTCATCCCCTGTATCTTATCACAAATCTGCACACACCGCATACACTTGATACATTTTGCAGAATCGCGAATCAGTGGATACTGCATATTCCAGTCCTGGCGCTCAATTTCACTCTTGAACGGCACCTCTAAAATATTAAATTCCTTTGCAAGCCTCTGCAGGCTGCAGTTGCCGCTTCTGATACAGGTTGCGCACCGGTAATCATGCTGGGACAATAAAAACTTCATGTTCATCTCACGCGCGGTCTGGACTTTCGGACTGTCTGTAAGAATCTCCATTCCCTCTTCTATTACATTATTGCAGGAGGCAACCAGCGTCTGTTTTCCCTTGATTTCCACCACGCACATGCGGCAGGCACCGATTTCGTTGATTTCCTTGAGGTAGCAGAGCTTTGGAATCCGGATTCCGGTCTGTTCCGCAGCCTCCATAATGCTGGTTCCTTCCGGAACACAGATTGCTTTTCCGTTGATTGTTGCGTTTACCATTTGCACTCTCTGCCTCCTCTCAACTTACCGCATCCAAAATGATCGCACCGCAGACAGCGCCCGGACTCCTGAATTGCCTCCTCCAGACTCATGGAAAATTCAATCTCTTCAAAATCGTTCCTGCGTTGGCAGGCCTCGCGCTCATTCATATGGATTCGTCCACTTGGGAGTTTATCATTCATCCGAGGGGCCGGAATCTCAATATCCTCCGAAGAAATTTCGTGATGGAAGCCCAGATACTCATCAATATTGGCAGCTGCCACCTTGCCAGCCGCAATCGCCTTGATTACAGTAGCAGGTCCCGATACACAGTCACCGCCCGCAAATACGCCCTCAACCTGGCGCACAGCGCAGGTATCCTCCGTCTGAATACAGTTCCATCGCGTCGGAATTCCATGCTCCGCAAAATGGGCGCTGTCAATCTCCTGTCCGATTGCCAGTATAATAACATCACACGGAATGCGAACCGGCTCCTTGTCCGCTTTATTGGAGCGCGGGCGGCCTGCCCTGTCATACAGCCCGCTGATCTGCGGCTGTGTCCACAGTGCGGCAACCTTGCCCTCCTCATCTGCCTCCACGCGAAGCGGAGCCTGCAGCGTCATCAGTACCACACCTTCCTCTGCGGCGCCGCGAATCTCCTGCGGCAATGCCGTCATATCCTTCTCTCTTCTCCGGTATGCGACATATACGGCTTTGGCATGTGCACGAACCGCACTTCTGGCACAATCCATCGCGACATTGCCGCCGCCGATGACTGCCACTCTCTTGCCGGTAAAATCAACCGTGTTGCCCATGCCAATCTCACGCAGCATATCCACTGCCGAAATCACATTTTTGCTATGTACCCCTTCGAGGTCAAAATTCTTGCTGTTCTGCGCACCGATGGCGATATATACTGCATCATATTTTTCGCGCAGCTCATCAATCCCGACATCCCTTCCGATGCGCTTATTGTATTCTACCCTGACTCCGGTTGATAAGATTGCATCAATATCTTCCTGAAGCCGTACACGCGGAAAGCGATAATTCGGAATACCGTAGCGGAGCATTCCTCCAAGCTGCGGCTTCTCCTCATAGACCGTCGTCTGATGTCCCATAAGCTGTAAGAAATATGCCGCGGTCAGACCGCTCGGTCCACCACCCACGATTGCAATCTGTTTGCCGGTAGCTTCCGCCTTGTCCGGTACCGGAACCGTATTTGCCGGTGCTGCATCCACCGCAAAACGCTTCAGACCTCGGATATTGACAGAACTGTCGAGCATATTCCTGCGGCAGCGCTCCTCACACGGATGCTCACAGATAAATGCACAGGCAGTCGGGAATGGATTGTCCTTGCGAATCAGCCGCACGGCATCTGCATAACGCCCATCTCCTGTCAATGCAATGTATCCCGGAATATCTACATGCGCCGGGCACTGGTCGATACACGAAATCGGCTGCACAAAGGTTCCCTGGCACCTCTTTTTCTGGACATGGGACAGATAATCCTCCCGGAATGCCTCCATGCCGACCATTACCATTCGGGCAGCCTCCGAACCAATCGCACAATCTGCCGACTCCTGAATCGTCTTCGTGGTCTGTTCTATCAGATGAAGCGTCTCCATGGTTGCCTCATTGTTCATCACCTGTTCCAACAGATTCTCAAGCTGCCCTAACCCCACTCGGCACGGTACGCATTTTCCACAGGTCTGCGCATGACATACCTTCAAAAATGCCAGTTGCAAATCTACCGGACATACCCCCGGCGGACTTGCAATAATCCGCTGCTCAAATTCCTTCATCATCGTCTTGGTTGCCGACTGTACCCGGTCCTCTGTCATCAATGTCAATCTTGCCAAAACAATCCCTCCTGTCGCTTATTCTCCAAGAACTTCCTGAATAATGGCCAGAATCTTATCTTTGTCCGGTGGCTTTAACACATATCCCGCCGGATGGTTCTTCAACACATTCACAATCCTTGTCCGGTCAGACACACTGGTCAAAAATACAACCGGTGTGATTGCACCATTGTCCGTCTTAAGGATTGCCTCAAAGGTTTCTCTTCCGTCCATCCCCGGCATCTCATAATCCAGAAAAATCATATCCACTTCGCGCTCTTCCACAATCTTGATTGCCTTTTCACCGGAAGTTGCCAGAATAATATCGTATTTTTCCTCCAGCATTCCCTTGATATTGCGCAGAACCATAGCACTGTCGTCCACGACAAGTATCTTCTTGCGGGAAGCATTCATACTATCATACATATTTAGCATTGCCCTGCATTTGTACAACAAATCAGCCTTGGCTACCGGACGGAAAAGCTTATCATACTGTGAGCCTTCCCCAAAGCCTCCGCACAGCCTCCAGGTCTCCTTGGTACACATCACAAGCACAGGGATATGCGACCAGTATTCATCCAAAATCCGGTAGACATCCTCCTTAACCAGCGCCTCCGCCTCCTGGGACAGAATAATAAGGTCCGGTTTTACAATCTTAACCATTCCCTTGACATCTGCCGCCACGGGTGCACATAGCTGTATCTGGAATTCCTCAGTCAGACAAGCATTGATGCCGCTTACAACCTCTCCGATTTTTCCAACTAATAGAATTTTTTTCATCTCTATTCTGCCTCCTTATTGGTAAAACAGCTTTTTAATCTCTGTATCCATTCTCCACATTCTTCATACTCAATAGCATATATTTTTCCGCAGAGTCCGTCAACCAGTTCCTGTACCTCATCTTCATAGCGGTACTGCTTTAACTGACTGGATATCTCGTCCATCACATCAATATCCAGCTCGTCAATTGCTGCTTCCAGCAAATCCAGATACCGGCACACCGTCTGACTATCTGCTGCTGTCAGGTTTTCTTCCTGCTGTTCCGGCAACAAAATCTGCGTGCGCTCTGCCATGAGATTCCATTCCTCTATAAAGAACGGCATCAGCCGGTGTATGTCTTCCAGCCGCTCATCCCGCGCTGCATATTCTAACAGCCGTGCAAGCTCTGAAATCCCAATCGCCCCAATCATGGCTGCGGTCGTCTTCATGGCATGCACCTTCACGCGGTACTGGCGAAGATCCTCAGCTTCCTTGTCCTGCCCCGTCCACTGCTTTATGCTGTCAGGAAGCAGTCCGTATAATGCAATCAGCTCCTGTATCTCTGCTTTGGCAGTCGCCGCAAATTCACAGGCTGTATCATGCAGCAATTGGCGGTCCTGCAAAAAGGTCAGTGCATAATCCCAACGGATTCCTTCTAGCTCCGGCAATAATTCAACGGAATCTTCCTTCGTCTCTTCAACTGCCTCTGCTGCCTTCTTCGAAGTCCGGATAACAAGCTTCGCTTCCGGCAGCATATCGCGGAGAACTTTTTCCAGCTTCGCCGGCTCAATCGGCTTGGATAAAAACTGCTGGAAACCTTCCTCCATATACTTCTCTCTTGCACCGGAGATTGCGTTGGCTGTCAGAACAATCACCGGTGTATCTGCATTGATAAAATTCTCCATCGCCTTCATCCGGTGGAGTGTCTCGCAGCCATCCAGATCCGGCATCATGTGGTCAAGGAAAATCAAATCATATTTGTTCTCAGACGCCTTGGCAAGGCACTCATAACCTCCTCCGGCTTCATCCACCTGTATCTGTGTCTCCTTGATCAGGTTAATAAACACCTTGCGATTCATTGCATTGTCATCAACCACAAGAACATGCGCATCCGGCGCCGTAAAGGTTGCCTCATAGTCCGAACCGGTATTCCTTCTGGCAATGCGCTGCTGCAAATCTCCGATTGGCTCGGCATTGACAATCTTCTGCTTCAAATCGAAATAGAAATCAGAACCCTCGCCATACACACTCTGTACCTGAATCCGGCTGCCCATCAGGCTCAGCAGTTCCACGGTGATACTCATGCCAAGCCCCGTGCCCTCGACATTGTGATTTCGCTTCTCCTCAATCCGCTCAAACTCCGCAAACAGCTTGCCGATATCCTCTTCTTTGATGCCGATTCCGGTATCCTTGACACTGAAATGGAGGAGAACCTCGTCACCTTCCTTCTCTCCGG
The DNA here is from genome assembly GCA_045120755.1 of Agathobacter sp. Taxonomy (GTDB): domain Bacteria; phylum Bacillota; class Clostridia; order Lachnospirales; family Lachnospiraceae; genus Roseburia. The sequence continues at coordinate 4,605 of JBGVFC010000099.1, forward strand.
ATACCGATAATTTTACGGAGCCCTTTTCCGTATATTTTACCGCGTTATTCATGAGATTGACAAGCACCTGGCGAATCCGGACATCATCTCCGTACAGAGCCGACGGCAGGTTTTCATCCAGATCCAGACAGATTTCCAGCGATTTGGAGTCTGCCTTCATCTGTATCATATTGATGACATCATGAATCAGACTGCTAAAATCATATTCCACAAGGACAAGCTCCATCTTGCCGGACTCCACCTTCGTCAAATCCAATATATCATTAATCAGTGCAAGCAGCCCCTGTCCGGCACTCTGGATATCCAGTGCATAGCCCCGGATTGCCGGCTCTTTGCTTTCCCGCAATATCATGGTATCAAGCCCCAGCACCGCGTTAATCGGTGTGCGGATTTCATGTGACATATGCGCCAGAAATCTTCCCTTTGCCTCACTCGCGCTGATTGCATACTGCTTTTCCCGCTCGGACTGCATGAGCTTATTGATGCTGTTGATAATTGCGAAAACGAGCAAAATCATCAGACCAATCTCTAAGATTACGCCGTTAAACACCTCTGTCTTGTTGAAGTATGCAATAATCTGCAAAATTCCTCCCAGACACGCTCCTATGAGTCCAAAGGCAACATACTTGTATTCGTAGATATATTTCCGCTTCCAGTCCACAAACAGTGTAACTATCATGGAAAAAATGATGATTACATAAATGATATCCGCATAGGTGTTCGTAGTGGCATAATCCACCGCGCCCGTCATATGAAGTACAACGCAGACGACAAAAACACTGACGGCAATTATCTCGGAAACCGCATAGAAAACACCATAGCGGTATTTCTGAATCTGATTCAGATAGAACAGATACGGCAGTGGAAGCAGCATAATCATCAGAAACGCCATATCATTGACTACGGACATATTGGCGAAAATCAACTGCCGCAGAACGGAATTGGCGACGATCCATCCGCCCGCAAGCAGGATTCCAAATCCCAAAAAAAGCAGATCCATCTCACTGTGGTAGAACACACGCAACACGATACTTGCGATAATGGTAACCACACTGAACGCAATCACAAGGAATGCCACCAGAAGTTCTGCCCCATACATGCGGATAAACATACTCCAGACTTCCATCTGGGAGCCTTCATATACCGTATAAAAATATCCGCTGTAAGAGGTATTCGAGCAGCTTTCCACGCGAAGTGTCTTGCCAACATCCTCCGGCGACACCTCCACAAATACATACACAACCGCTCCCGCTGTTCCAAACCAGCGCGTGTCATCCGTCGAGAAACTCCGTACCAGTGTATCTCCGATATAGATGTTCATATTCTGCTTGGCACTGCGAAATACCAGATAGGTATCCTTGTCAATGTCCTCCGGAATCACGGATTGTATGACAACTGTCTGCCCTCTGGAAGAATCGCAGTGTCCCGGCACTTCAAGCGGCTGTGTACTGCCATCCGCAAATACCTGCTCCCAGCTTCCGCCATATATCCTGCAGGTCTTCTCACCGCCCCAGTCATCCTCCGGAAGTGCCACACTGGCAGCAATCAGATATACTACGGTGAGTGTAAATAAAACCACAAACATCCAGCTAATGTACTTATTTATGGATTGATGCTTCATAGAAATTCCCTCTGTAAAATAATCATAAACATTTTCCCTCTATTATTATAAGGTGGAAATGTTTTTCCGTAAAGTAAAAAAATAATGCTTCCGGATGTTCTGCATCCGGAAGCACACTGTTATTTGTCCTGATATACAATTTTTCCATTGCAAATGGTGTATTTTACCTTGCCGGTTACCTGTCTTCCGTGGAAAGGAGTGTTCCTTCCCTTGGAGGCAAAAGAATTCTTATCAATCGTGTAAGTCTCATTTGGATTAAATACCACCACATCTGCCACTTTTCCCGGCTGGATGTCTCCCCTGTCAACCGGAATCAGCCTTGCCGGATTGTAGCTCATCTTCTCCGCCATCTGCCGCGGTGTCAGATATCCTCCGAGCACCAGTTCACTATATGTCAGGCAGGCAGCCGTCTCCAGTCCGACGATACCGAAAGGCGCTTTTTTCATGGAGGTATTCTTGTCCTCGAAGGTATGCGGCGCATGGTCGGTCGAGATAACCTCCATAACACCATCCCTCAGCCCCGCCTTCAGCGCATCGACATCTGCCTGTGTGCGAAGCGGCGGATTCATCTTGTAATTGGTATCTGCATCCGTATCGGTCGGCACACGGATTCCGTGAATGATTTCCGGAACATATTCCCTGATATCATCCGAGGTCAGCGTAAAGTGATGCGGACAGACCTCTGCCGATACGGCAATTCCGTCCTCCTTCGCAAGACGGACCATGCGGACCGAATCCTCTGTGGAACAATGACACAGATGTAATCGGACACCGGTCTCCTTCGCAAGCAGGATATCCCGCGCAATAATAACGTCTTCCACCGAATTGGTGATTCCAGGCATGCCAAGCTCAGCCGCTTTGGCATCTGCGTTCATCACGCCGCCATGCACCATATGAATATCCTCACAATGTGCCAGTACCGGAATATTCAAAGCTGCAGCCTTCTTCATCGCCTCCCGGTAGATATCCGCCTGCATCACGGATTTGCCGTCCTCGCTGATTGCTGGGCATCCCGCCGCAACCATCTGCTCAATATCTGACAGTTCCTGCCCGTTCTGCCCTTTGGTGATTGCACCCACCTGCAGAACATTGATACCGTCCTCCACCGAAGCCGCTTTATGGTGGACATAATTGATGACATCCGCATTGTCTGCCACTGGCTTTGTATTCGGCATGGCAAGGACTGTCGTATATCCGCCATGTGCAGCCGCACGCATACCTGTAATGATATCCTCCTTCTGGGTAAATCCCGGATCCCTCAGATGCACATGCATATCGATAAATCCCGGCATCACATAGCAACCCTCTGCGTCAATTACCTCATCTGCTTTCCAATCGGAATCCGTCTCAATTCCGGATACTTTTCCATCTTCAATATATACGTCTGCAACCTCATCCATATCCGTTGCCGGATTAATTACACGCCCGTTTTTAATTAAAATTGTCATAAAAGCTCTCCATACTTCTTCTTGGCTTCACCCGTGCCTGTCCTATTTTGCTGCAATCACATCGGCCATATCGTATCTGCCAGGTCCCTTACCATGTAAGAACTTTGCAGCCTCAACTGCGCCCTTTGCAAAGACTGCCTTCGAATATGCCGTATGCTTAAATTCGATGACTTCATCCTGTCCTGCAAAAATGACCTCATGCTCTCCGACAATATTACCTCCGCGCACCGCAGAGATTCCGATTTCATATTTATCGCGCTTTGCACGCTCCTTGCTCCGGTCATATTTGTATTCGTATGCGTGGTCAAGCGCGTCATTCATGGAATCCGCCAACGCAAGTGCTGTTCCGCTTGGCGCATCCAGCTTCTGATTATGGTGCTTCTCCACGATTTCCATATCAAAGCCCGCCGGTGCAAATACAAGTGCCGCCTTCTTCAAAAGCTCCATCAATGTATTGATTCCAAGAGACATGTTGGCAGATTTGAGCACAGCAACCTTCGCACTCGTCTCCTCTACCCGGGCAAGCTGCTCCTCGGAAAGGCCTGTCGTGCACAGAACAACCGGAATCTGCTTGATGGTACAGTAATCTAACAGCTTATCCACTGCTGCCGCATTGGAAAAATCAATCACAACATCTGCCTCCACATAGCAGGATGCGATATCCGCAAATACCGGATAATCATTCTTGATTCCATCATACACATCAATTCCGGCAACAATCTCCACATCCGGATCTTCCTTGCAGATTCCGGTAATACACTGTCCCATTTTTCCGTTACAGCCATTCATAATAATTCTTGTCATTATTCTTCCTCCTAAAAACCGCCCCATCACAAGCATTTTAAATGCAAATGGTGGGGCTCTGTTACGATATTATGCTAATTTGTAACTATTCAGAACCGCACCCCAACATTCGCATTTCCGCACGCTTATGCGTGCTTTCTCGTTCCTTCAGAACTAAAAATGCTCATGTGCGGGGCGGTGACTCTATTCGAGCCACCTTGCGAATTTGACAAACTGCTTCTTACGCATAAATGCAACGAATCAGTTTGCAAAATTCACAATGGTTCTGAATAGTTACGCTAATTTTAAACCATACTCCTGCATAACCTTTGCGAGCTTAGCTGCATTGTCAGCTCCCATCTCACACATCGGGGAACGAAGCGGTCCAACCTCAAGTCCCATCAGGTTGAGTGCAGTCTTAACCGGAATCGGATTCACCTCTGAGAACAGTGCATCCACCAGCGGAAGTGCCTCTCTCTGCAGTCTCTGTGCCGTCTCAAGGTCTCCCTTAAAGAAGCTGTCGCACATCTGATGCACCTTGGCCGGTGCAATGTTGCTCCATACGGAAATTACACCCACTGCTCCGATGGACATCAGCGGAACGACCAGTCCGTCCTCACCGGAATACATATCCAGCTTGCCATCGGTCAGATACATGGTCTTCGAGGCCTGTGCCATATTGCCGGTCGCTTCCTTCAGACCTACGATATTCTCCTCGTTCTTAAACAAGGTAGCAACCGTCTCCGGAAGGAGGTTACATCCGGTTCTGCCCGGTACATTGTATAAGATAATCGGTGTCTTGACACTCTGCGCAATCTTCGAATAATGCTGGATGAGTCCTGCCTGTGTTGCCTTGTTGTAATACGGCGTAACAATCAAAAGTCCGTCTGCACCGGCTTCTTCTGCTTCCTGCGAAAGCTGGATTGCACAGCGGGTATTGTTGGAGCCGGTTCCTGCGATGACCGGAATCCGGTGCTTCGTAAACTCAACGGCAGCCTCAATGACCTTCTTGTGTTCCTCCATAGATAATGTGGAGCTCTCACCGGTTGTTCCTGCAATGATAATTGCATCTGTGCCTGCATCCACCTGTATGTTAATCAATTCCTCCAGTTTCTCGTAATTAACATCCTCATTCTCCTTCATCGGAGTAACAATTGCCACTCCTGCTCCTTTAAAAATTGCCATATAAATCTCCTTTCATCTCCTACTTCCAATTACATCCTCGCGGAACGTTTTTACCGAATAAGATTTTCCTATTCGAAAAAAAACCAGCTCTGTTATGAGCTGGTCAAAATACGTTCCTAATAAAATAGAAATTCGAATCTGATAGCCCTCCATCTTACGATGACAGTCACAAATCTGTTCAACCTGTGCCCAAGCATATGATTGCAGTAGTCATATACTTTCGGCGTTCTCCCTTTGACCTGTATTCTTCTGCGACTGCCGCATCCTACAGGCTACTCTTGATACACGCAACCTCTATCTCTTCATTTAACTGACATCATGATAACACCATGTCGATATGATGTCAACCACTGTTACACTACTATTTTTCCGGTGCTATATTATAGATTTCATCTGCGAACTCGCGGATGCGATCATCCAATACCCTTCCTGTAAAAATAACCGTCATCTCCTCCGGTCTCATGGCGAGCATATCCCTGATATCATCGATGGATATGATGTTCTGGTCAACCATTCCCAATATCTCATCCAATATGACCACATCACACTCTCCGGTTGAGATTACCTTTTTTCCATAATTAAATCCATTCTTCAGATTGATGCGCTCTTCCTGCTTCTCTTCTTCCGACAATTCCTCAAAAGCGGCATCTGATTTTTCAAAGCGGAAAAATTTAATCTCCGGCTCGAGGCGGCTCAAAAATTCCTTCTCACATTCCCTCTTACTCTTCAGAAATTGAATTACCACACAATTCTTACCTGCGCCTGCCGCAAAAATAGCATTGCCAAGCGCCGCGGTGGACTTCCCATGTCCCTCCCCATAGTAAATCTGTACTACGCCCTCACTCATAATTTTCCTCCAACCTTATACTATGTACACCCGGAAGCTCTGACATGTCAGAAGTTCCAAACGCACATTACTTCATGAACTAACGGCTCTTCAATCTCTGTTAAAATACCATATATTCTGTAAATTTGCAACTATTGGCAGATATCCCCCGATTACGCCTCCAAAAATTCAATTTTGCTGACAGATACCTCATATGCCACTCTCTGTTCTACTTCGTTCTCGTTAATCTTCTTGACATACTCACGGCTCTGGATTCTTCCCCATATCTGTACATGTGTTCCGACCTCAAACCCCGATGCAAATCTCGCATTTCTCCCCCAGCAGATGCACGGAATATAATCGGATTTTCCATAAGAGCGATTGACGGCTACCAGCAAATCTGCGATTTCCCTGCCAAGCGGTGTCTTCCGGTACACAGATTCCTTGCAGATATAGCCATCCAGAAAAATCTGGTTGCTGGCACTTTCCTCGTCTGCATCCTCCAACAACTCCAGTTCCCTTGCAAATACAGACAGTACCAGACGGTTCTTCTTCTCCTCATGCCGGTTAAAAGAGCGGAACTGACCACTTATGTACACATACCGGCCTGTATAATCTCCCGTCACATCAATGAGCCTCTCGGATACCATTACCGGAATATAGTCCACAAAATTGGAGAGACGGCTGACAGATACATCTACCATATAAAAGCCCTCCCCATATACCTCGTGGCTGTATCGGAAATCCGAAACGATTTCTCCGACAATTGATACCTGGTTGTTTTCAAAAATTTTATCTCCCATGAATTTTTCTCCCTTCCTCTTGTGGAAATATTTATTAGGGTTTTGTTTTACCATTTGGACAAGGAGAGAAATTCGCAAAAGCTGTCGACAAACTGATAAATGATAAAAAACCTTGCCAAATCAATGATTTGTGATAGAATATACGAATGATGTGGGTGGGGTTCTGAACAGTTACAAACATATATAGAAACGAGGAAAATACATGCAGACAACTAGAGAAGATATTCGTAACATTGCAATTATCGCGCACGTTGACCACGGCAAAACCACCCTGGTCGATGAGCTTTTAAAACAGAGCGGCGTATTCCGCGAGAATCAGGAAGTACAGGAGCGAGTGATGGATTCCAATGATATTGAGCGTGAACGCGGTATCACCATCTTATCCAAGAACACCGCCGTATGGTACAAGGACACCAAAATCAACATCATCGATACTCCGGGACATGCGGATTTCGGCGGCGAGGTTGAGCGGGTTCTCAAGATGGTCAACGGTGTTGTGCTGGTCGTTGATGCCTTTGAAGGAACCATGCCACAGACCAAATTCGTACTGATGAAGGCACTCGCCTTAGATCTTCCGGTTATCGTCTGTATCAATAAAATGGACCGTCCGGAAGCAAGACCGGATGAGGTCATTGATGAGGTATTGGAATTGTTCATGGATCTGGATGCATCCGACGAACAGTTAGACTGTCCGTTCTTATATGCTTCCGCAAGAGAGGGCTATGCCGTTTTGGATCCGAATGACGAGAAAAAGGATATGACGGATCTCTTTGAGACAATCATCAACTACATCCCTGCTCCGACCGGCGATCCGGATGCTTCTACGCAGGTACTCATCAGTACCATCGATTACAATGAGTATGTTGGACGAATCGGAATCGGAAAGGTGGATAACGGTGTTCTCAAGGTCAATCAGGAGGCCGTTGTTGTCAACCACCATGATCCGGACAAACTGCAGAAAGTCCGCATCAGCAAATTATATGAATTTGAAGGTCTGAATAAGGTAGATGTAACCGAGGCAAAAATCGGTTCCATCGTGGCAATCTCCGGAATTTCGGATATCCACATCGGAGATACCATCTGTTCGCCGGACAATCCGGTAGCAATTCCGTTCCAGAAGATTTCAGAGCCTACCATTTCGATGAACTTCATCGTAAACGACAGTCCGCTTGCCGGCCAGGAAGGAAAATACGTGACTTCCCGCCACATCCGTGACCGTCTGTTCCGTGAGCTGAATACCGATGTCTCTCTTAGAATTGAAGAAACCGACAGTCCGGATTCCCTGAAGGTATCCGGCCGTGGAGAGCTTCATCTGTCCGTATTGATTGAAAATATGCGCCGTGAGGGTTATGAATTTGCAGTCAGCAAGGCAGAAGTTCTCTACAAGACCGATGAGAACGGCAAAAAGCTTGAGCCAATGGAAATCGCCTATGTCGATGTTCCGGATGAGTTTACCGGAGCTGTTATCTCAAAGCTGCAGCAGCGAAAGGGCGAGCTTCGCAACATGGGTTCTATTGCCGGCGGATATACCCGTCTGGAATTCCGCATTCCATCCCGCGGACTGATTGGTTACCGCGGTGAATTCATGACCGACACCAAGGGCAACGGAATCATCAATACCATCTTTGACGGCTATGATGAATTCCGGGGTGAGATTGCATACCGTGCAACCGGCTCCCTGATTGCCTTCGAGGATGGCGAATCCGTCGCCTATGGTCTGTTTTCCGCACAGGACCGCGGTACTCTCTTTATCGGTGCCGGCGAAAAGGTATATTCCGGTATGGTAATCGGACAATCCTCCAAAGCAGAGGATATCGAGCTGAATGTCTGCAAGAAAAAGCATCTGACGAATACCCGCTCTTCTTCCGCAGACGAAGCACTGACTCTGGTGCCGCCTCGTATCCTGAGTCTGGAGCAGGCTCTTGACTTTATCGATACGGATGAGCTCTTGGAGGTTACCCCGACAAGCCTTCGTATCCGCAAACGCATCCTGGATCCAACCCTGCGCAGACGTGCAAGCTACGCCAAGAAAAATGCGATGAACGGTAATTAAAAAAATGCGCCCGCTTAACAGAGTCGTCGCAAGATAGTAATTTGAAAACTCCCTTTTTACAAAAGTGTACCCGACAAATGTAAAAAGGGAGTTTGACATTGTTGACAAGTAATGGAGTTGCAACTGATGAAGAAATTTGCTTCTCAATAACATTCTATTCTTGGTGTTCCAACACCCACTTAAGCATCCCCTCATACTCCAAACTGCCATCTGCTACTGAAAATATCATCTCATACAGTTCCTTTTGGGTATATTTCAAGCTGATACCATTTAATTCCAAGAACACTAACATTGCATGCGTCCCGATTCGTTTATTTCCATCAAGCATACAATGATTTTTTATCAATCCATATCCCAAACGCGTTCCTTTGGCTTGTATGGTGGGATAAAGTTCTTCACCACCAAATGCCTGAAATGGAGATTCAATTGCAGATTCCAACAAATTATAATCTCTAACACCGGCTGTCCCACCTGTTTGCTGGACAAGGCTGGAATGTAGCATCAAAATTTGTTCCTTTGTTAATTTCTTCACTTAGCAAGCACCTCATACGCTTCTTTATTCTGTGCAAGCAACCTCTCCGATATTGCCATAACATCCTCGTCAGATGCAACAGCACTCTCATCAGCCTTACTAAATTCTATCACCAAATATCTTGGTGCATTATTCTTAAGAATAACTACTGACCCCAGTTCATCTACCAAGCGTGCAACTTTGGAAAAATTTTGATTTGCCTCCGTAATAGAAACCATTGTATTAGTATCAATCGTCATAGAAACACCTCCTTGCAAATATAATATACCATCGTGTTAGGATATATTCAACCTATTTTCTGTTTAATCGTTGCATATCTGCATTCACTGAATTAGCTGCTTTAGGTAATACCACGGAAAAAGGAATACCTCCTACTAAAGATTAAGGAGTTCTTTTACGAAGCTTCCCACCAATGCCGCCAAAAATATCCACAAAAACAAATCCACCGGAAAGCACAAAAACAACAGCATCGTGACCGCCAACGGCTTTTTCATAATTTTTCCTAACAGAGCCGCCGTAACCACTGCCGCTCCAAACACCACATGACCGGCACTCTCCGGAAATACAAACATCGCAATCGCATGTCCCAGACAGACTCCGGCAAAAATAACCGGGAAGAAATGACCGCCTTTTAAGCCTCCCTGAATACAGACATTCGTCAATAATACTTTCAAAAAGGCAACACCGACCAGCGCAATCGGTGCATACTCCAGATAGGTTCCCATCAGTTCACCCATCTGCTCCTCACCGGAAAACATAACCGCAGGAACAAAAGTACCTATAACTCCAAGAAAAAGTCCGCCAACCGTCGCTCTTAGGATAACCGGCAGCTTTTCCATTATTTTTTCACTGCCCTTATGTGTAAACTCATAAAACAGTCCGAGCAAAATCCCTGCAACGATATAAAATATCATCATCACATAATCTTTCCATTGCAAATCGATGTTGTCGAACTTTGGAAAGCCGGACATGCCTGCACCCAAAAAGTGCGACAGCAACAGGTAGACACCCATGCTGCCGGCAAGAGCCAGTCCATAAATCCACAGCTTGGAGGCTTTGTTCATATTGGGAACGATGGAATTTTCTTTTTCCTCCTCTACCGCAAAAAATCCAAACAGCGGGGCTCGAAACAATACACTCAGAGAGACTGCAGCTCCCATCTGCGAATAATCTTTGACATCTTCATGGGCAAATTTCATGTTATCCCCAATCCAGTAGCAAAGTCCGACAATGATACCTGCCAGTCCGGCTTCCGGACCGATGCTTGCTCCAAAAAGAAGCGGAAGAAACGCCGAAACAAGGATAACCCCCATATTCCGGTATTCGTAATGCCTGTCCTGCTTTACCTTCTGCATAACCACTTCCAGATTTTCCGGATAATCTCCGTACCTCTTTCGAACGCATCCGATGATAAGACCTCCCACCGTACATACAAGCACGGGATAAAACGGGATATGAATATTGTCCGGAATATACCCCCACAAAAACTCTGTTGCAATTGACAAAACCTTTAAAAATACCCACACCACTGCTCCTGCAGTAATTCCCAGTAACAAACTAAAGCCTCCCAGAACAAGCTGGTTTTTTATTTTAATCTTTGTATTACCCATATGTATGATTCCCTTATCTTCTGCCTTCCCTTTTTAAAAAGAACCGCTGCAAAAACAGCGGTTCTAATGACTTAATTCTGTTACATTCTGCTAATTTGCGCTCTTGGCACTATAATAATCCTCAAACAACTGATTCGCAGCAGCTATGGTATCCTGACTAATCTGCGGAAGGTCTTTTCCCCACGCCCTGGTAGCCTGTTCAAAGCCTTTTTGCATGGCTGCCTGCATCTCCTTCATCTTGTCCACATCATCCCCTGCGAGCGCACTTGCAAAATCGAACAATCTCTGTGAGGTCTGCTTCACTCCGTAATATCCATCCTCGGAAACATCCTCCTTCGCCTGCGCGATTGTGGCAGGGTCAATATTTTTCATATTCTCCTGCGTAAAAAGGCTCGCGAGGTTCGAAACATGTGCCTGCTGTCCCATAAGCTTCTGAACAATGCTCATAAAGTTCTGCTGACGGGATACCTGATCTGCCTTCAACTGCTGAACCAGCGCTTCTCTCTCCTCCGCACTCATCTTGTTCACCGAATAGGTTGCCTTGGTGTCCGCAGAAGAAGATTTCTCGTACACGACTCCGCTTTGTGCACTTCCTGCAACATTCTCCTTCTCGCTGCCGGTCTTCGTATCGGCTTTGCCTGTGCTGCCTGCATAACCGGTACGTGTACTGTACGCATCATAGGCTGTGTTGTTAACTCCATTTACACTCATAATTTTCCCTCCTTAGAAATGAAACTTTGAAATCCTTTTCAAAGTGTATGATAGGTTCTATTGTCTGTATCGGTCTGTTCGCGCGGTAAGTTTAGCCTAATCCTCGATTTTCTCATAGCGCTCAAAAATTTTGTCCTGACCACATACATGTTTGGTTCCATCGCTGTCAAGAATGATGTAATCGTTCTCCTCGAGGAATGTCCGTCCGCGCCGGTGTAGAATAAACGGACAGTAAATGGAACCGTCCGGCCGGGTGATTTTGATAAGCCGGTCTGTTACAATCCACACTTTGGTGACAACCTCCGACCACAATTCAAATCCATCCTCAAGGCCTTTTCCCACCTCATACTTCTCTACCTGCGCTTCTAACGCAATTCTTCTGCACTTCATAATAACCCTCTCCCTTCTCTTGTGCGTTCCATGCTTCCCCCTATGCTGCATGGATGATTTCTAATTTTATTATACCGTCTGTGCGGCAGTCTTACAACAAAGAAATATACAATATTTTACAATTTTGCAGGCGTGATGGCCTCATAAAATTCCACACCATCGATGAATTCCTGCAGGCTCTCTTCCGTAACCTCATCGGAATGCACGATTTTCTCCTGCATCCCGGCAGCCTCCGTCTGATACTTTTCATACTGGCGCATCACCCACTGAAGCTTTTCGCGCTCTGCCCACAAATTCGCCTCTTCCGGTCTGCGAACGCGCTTCTCTGAGCGACGAATGGCAGGAAGCTGCCAATAGCGTGGCTCCCTGTGCTTTCTAAACCGGACAATCGCACGGATAAATCCGACCAGAAAAAACGGAGCTGCAAAAATCGAAACACCCGCCACAAGATTTGATGCGACCATGAACAGCATATCGGTAAACAGACTATATGTCCGGATAAACATGATAAGCAAAAAAATCACCGTTGGAACTGCAAAATATATCACATGAACCAGAATATCGTGCTTCAATCCCTGATAACGAGTCTCTACACTCTCCTGTTGTGAACGAATCTGATAAATCTCATAATTCAGCTTGTTCGTAAATTGTTCCAGTTCATATAAAAGTGCCTCTTTATACTCCGAAGATACTTCTTCCATCGTCTCTATTCCCCTGCTGCTTCATTTAAAACATTTTCCTGCGTCTCCTCTGTCACCGGATAGAATGGTGCAAATGTATATCCCTCTGTTCTTCCCCAGTCGATAAATTCTCCCAGAATATTCGCATTCGTCTGTGACTCTCCGTGAAGAAGCATAATGGAGCCCGGACAGATCTTGTCCTTTAACTTCTGCAAAGCCTCCGCTTCATCCGGCTGATTATTTACATCATAATCCAGATAAGCAAATGTCCAGAATACACTGGCATATCCAAGACTGTTCACAAGCGCCAGTGACTGCTCACTAAACTTACCGGTCGGATAACGGAACAACCACATCTCGTAACCATAATTTTCCTTCATATATTCATGAACCGTGGTAATTTCATTTGCCTGCTCCTCTAAGGTTGCAAGCGAAGGAAGTCCGTCTGACGGATGGGTGACGGTATGATTGCCCACGATATGTCCCTCATCAATCATTCTTTGTACCAGGTCAGGATTTTCCTTGATAAACGGAAGCGTTACAAAAAATACCGCCCGAACCTCCTTCTCCTTGAGCGTATCCAGAATGGATGGTGTCATTCCATACTCATAGCCCTCATCAAATGTAAGGTAAACCACCTTGTCCGTCTCATCCTCACGGATAAAGTAGCTCTGGTATTTTCCGTATTTTTCCTGATAATTCAGTGCGTCATACGGGCGGTTCAGCTCATCCCTGCTCGGTCCAAGTCCCCATTCAAGAATCTCGCTGTCAATGGAGCTTAAATCATATTCTCCGCAATCCAGCTTCCACTGAAACGGCTCTTCACCGAGATACAGTAATGGATTCGGCGATACGACTGCCGGTTCGGATACCGGCGGCTCCCCATCCTCATCCGTCTGGCTATCCTCTATGCTGCCGTCATTCTGTGATATCTCATCCGCTGTTGTATCCGGAAGTGTAGTATCCTCTTTGTTCTTATTCACATTAGCCACAATCACAACAATCAGAACTACAACAAGCACCATAACGGCCACGACAATTGCCAACAGCTTCAATTGCCGGCGCAATTCCCTCTGTCTGCGTTCTTTCCAGTTCTCTCTCTGACTATTCATTCTGTTCTCCTTATCTTGATTTTTTGTGTTTCCCTGTAACTATGAAAAGCCGCAGCTTCTGAATAGTTATCATAGCGGAATTATAACATGTCCATACATTTTTTCCAACTGCTCTAAGTCTTAAAAAATTTTTAATTCTATAATTTCCCGCATTTAATAACCTCATTCTAAATTCAATTATATCATCAAAATATTTTCTGATATAATTAATTACTTTATAAAAACCAAAAGCCTTATTCCAAGAATATATTTCTCAGAATAAGGCTATAGCGGCCACTCAGCTTTGGAACTGTGAATTGTACAGCCCCGCATAGAAACCGTTTTGTGCAAGAAGCTCCTGATGTGAGCCCTGCTCGATAATATCGCCATCCTTCATCACGAGAATCAGGTCGGCATCCTTGATAGTGGACAGGCGGTGTGCAATGACAAAAGAGGTTCGCCCTTTCATCAGATTAGCCATGGCGCTCTGAATCAGCTGCTCCGTTCTCGTATCTACCGATGAGGTTGCCTCATCGAGGATCAGGATTGGATTGTCCGCCAGAATTGCCCGCGCTATGGTAAGAAGCTGCTTCTGTCCCTGCGATACATTGGAAGCCTCTTCATTCAGCTCCATCTGGTATCCATCCGGCAGTGTGCGGATAAAATGATCTGCTCTGGCTGCCTTCGCCGCCGCAATGACTTCCTCATCGGTTGCATCCAGCCGTCCATACCGGATATTCTCCATGATGGTTCCCTTAAACAGCCAGGTATCCTGCAGCACCATGCCAAAGCCTTCTCGAAGGTCGCTGCGGTTGAAATCCCTTACGTCATGACCATCCAGACGGATTGCCCCCTTGTTGACATCATAGAAGCGCATCAGCAGCTTGACCATCGTGGTCTTGCCTGCTCCGGTCGGTCCGACAATGGCTACCATCTGTCCCGGCTTTACCTCACAATTGAAATCATGGATGACCGGTTTGTCCGCACGATATCCAAACTGGACATGCTCGAAGGAAACCTGACCGGTAATCTCAGAAGAAGAAATTGCATCATGGTGTGTCTGGTCTTCTTCCTCTTCATCGAGGAACTCGAAGATTCTCTCTGCGGCTGCCGCCATAGACTGGAACATATTGGACACCTGTGCCAACTGCGTAATCGGTTGTGTAAAGCGTTTTACATACTGTACAAAGGCTACAATATCACCGAAGGTAATGACCTCTGCGGCTGCGAGCATTGCTCCGCCAATGGCCACCGCAACATAGCCGAGGTTGCTGACAAAGTTCATGACCGGCTGCATGATTCCGGATAAGAACTGGCTCTTCCAGCCGGATTCATACAGGATTGCATTGGTTGCCCTGAATTGCTCCATCTCCTTGTCTTCGCGGTTAAATGCCTTGACTATATTGTGTCCGGAAAATGTCTCCTCAATCTGACCATCGATTTCTCCTAAGTACTGCTGCTGGGCTTTAAAATATTTCTGGGAGCTTTTTACTACCCCGACCACAAGCAGAACCGAGACCGGAAGAATCACAAGCGTGATGAGTGTCAGAAGCGGTGACATACTAAACATCATGATGATTACGCCAACCAGTGTACAGACAGAGGTAATCAACTGTGTGACAGACTGGTTCAATGCCTGACCGAGCGTATCCACATCATTGGTAATTCGCGATAATACATCACCAATCTGGTTGGATTCAAAATATCCCAGCGGCATGCGGTTAATTTTTTCGCTGATATCGCGGCGCAGCTTTAAGCACATCTTCTGTGAGATACCGCTCATCAGCCAGCTCTGTATAAAGGAAAAAATCGCACTCGCTACATACAATCCAATCAGAAACAGAAGAATCTGTCCTATTTTTGCAAAATCAATACTGCCGGTACCGGAGAGCTTTGCAATCACGCCATTAAACAATTCCGTGGTCGCATTGCCTAAAATCTTAGGTCCGACTACCGTAAAGACGGTAGAGCCAATTGCAAAAATCAGTACCACGATCAATGCCGCCTTGTAATTTCCCATGTAGCGCAAAATATTCTGGATGCTTCCCTTAAAATTCTTCGGCTTTTCCACCGGTCCCTTGCCTCGGCCGTGTCCTGCCATTGGAGGTCTTTTTCTACTCATCTCTGCCATTATACAGCACCTCCTTCCATCGATTCGGAGAGTTCTGCTTCCGACAACTGGCTGGAAGCAATCTCCTGATACGTCTTACAGGTTCTAAGGAGTTCGGAATGTGTACCGATTCCAGCAATTTTTCCATCATCGAGTACCACAATCTGGTCTGCATGAAGAATCGTTGCTATACGCTGGGCAACAATGATGACGGTTGCATCTTTGGTCTTCTCGGCAAGTGCATTCCGAAGTGCTAAATCGGTCTTATAATCCAGTGCGGAAAAAGAATCGTCAAACAAAAATACCTTTGGATGCTTCGCGATGGCACGGGCAATGGCAAGTCGCTGCCGCTGTCCACCGGATACATTGGTTCCGGACTGGGCAATCACAGTATCATATCCCTTCGGCTTTGAGGATATAAATTCCTCCGCCTGCGCAATGGCCGCCGCCTCCTTCATGTCCTCATCCGTAATATCCTCTCCCGCATACTTTAGATTCGTCTCTACCGTACCCGAGAACAGCATTCCTTTCTGCGGAACATATCCGAGCAGCTCCCGCAGACGCTTCTGGCTGATTTTGCGGATATCCACATCATCTAATAACACTGCACCTTCTGTTACATCATAAAATCTCGGAATCAGATTCAGAACCGTTGATTTGCCGCAGCCGGTCGAACCAATGATTGCAGTCGTTCTGCCCGGCTCCGCCGTAAATGAAATATGCTCCACTGCACATTCATCTGCTCCCGGATATTTGAAGCTGACATCGGAAAAAGTGATTTTTCCGGCTGCATTTGCAACCTTCTCATCCTCCACCTCATCGGCATCCTTCAAGGTTACTTCCATATCCAGCACCTCTGCAATACGGTCTGCTGCAACTCCCGCACGCGGAAGCATAATTGCAACAAAGGAGATAATAAGAAAGCTCATAACAATAACCATCGCATAGGTGATAAACGCGGTCAGATCTCCAACCTGAACCGTTCCCAAATCCACATACTTTGCTCCCACCCATACAATGAGTACCGAGATTGCGTTCATCACAAACATCATAATCGGCATCATGAATGCCATTGCGCGGTTTGTAAACAACTGCGTCTCATACAAGTCGCGGTTTGCCTTGTCAAAGCGCTGTTCCTCATGCTTTTCGCGGCTGAATGCACGAATCGGCATAATTCCGGTTAACAATTCTCTGGAAACCAGATTCAGACGGTCCACAAGGGACTGCATCTTTTTGAATTTCGGATAGGCAATTCCCATCAGAATTCCAACACTCGCGGACAGTACCACCACCGCAAGTACAATAATCCAGCTCATCTCGGAGCCGGTATCCATAACCTTTAAGATTCCGCCAATCGCAAGAATCGGTGCATAGGCAACCATGCGAAGCAGCATGACTACCACCATCTGAATCTGCTGGATATCATTCGTAGAACGCGTAATCAGGGATGCCGTAGAAAACCGCTCCATCTCCGCATTGGTAAATGACATTACCTTGCCGTAGATTCCCTCGCGCAGATTCTGTCCGACCTTCGCAGAGGTAACCGCTGCGAGGAGCCCGACAAGTGCGGAGGCTGCCAGCATAATCAGGGAGACAAACAGCATTTTTCCGCCCACCGACCACAGATAGCCGGAGCGGAGCGCATCCATATCAACTCCCTGCGCTTCATACTCCTGTGTCACATAGCTTGTGGCAATCTGATTCAGATAAGTGTCCGGAACATCTCCCATTCCGGCAATTGTCTCTTCCATCTGCGCCAAAAGCTGTTCGTTCTGTTCTATCTGTTCCAGTGAAATCTCTGGATTTTCACTCATCTGATATACCATACATTCCGGCATCAGAAGAATCCCGTTCACTGCCGCGGTATCTGCATCCCCGGACAATGCGCGAATTCCCTGTTCGTCCGGCTCTCCATATGCCTGCTCGATGACCTCCACATCACTCTGCGGCATAAACAGCTCCAGCGTCGCAAGACTGTCCTGCCGGACGGTCTTAAGCACGGCATCCTCGATGCCGCCCTGCTGCAATCCGACATTTAACAGATCAGAGGTGTAGCCCGGAAGAGCAAGCTCACAATATGCCTGCACCACCAAAAGCAGCAGAATTGCTATGACTGCACCTATATGTCTGGATAGAAAGCGAAAAATATTCTTCATATCCTTCCTCCTGTTCTCATTCCTTCACTAACTCAACGCCTTTATCATTCCCTGATAGATAAACTCCCTTAACTCCTCGTCGGGAAGCTCAATGTACTCCCGTTTTTTCGGTTCCATAACAACCATTGCATACTGCATCATCGCAGATACGAACGCCAGACGGCGTTTTCCCACATGCTGCTCGGTAAAGACTCCTGCCTCATATCCGGACTGCATGAACTTATCAATTTGTGTATCCAAAAAGGTATGAATCCCTGCAAATAATTCCTCCGGAACCTGCTCACAGATTGTGTCACAGCCGGATTGTCCTTCCATGCCTGATTGCAGAATATGGGAAAACATAATGTTATATTCGCGGTTGTCCACCAGCCAGTCCATGATTTTTCCGCATCTTACAAAAAAGTCACCCGGCTGCTGTACCGTAGCAGCCAGATTTTTTAATTTGCTTCCGTATTCATGCACCAGTGCACTGGCAAGCAGTTCTTCCTTGGAGGAAAAATATTCATAAGCAGTTCCCTTGCCAATGCCCGCCTTTTTGGTGATATCCGATACGGTAATACTGCGGATATCCATTTTGCCGCGAATCAGCTCGGATACCGCCTGGTACATCAGAAGTACCTTCGGAGAAGGAGATTTGATGCGCTCAATGTCAAGCGTCAGTGTCTCCATTACAATTCCTCCTCTACCATACTCTTTTCCTTGTGGAAGGCATCATAAATACACGGAATCACAATCAGTGTCAGCACCGTACCATACACAAGACCACCTATGATGGTAATTGCCATCGGCTGCATAAGCTCGGAACCATCTCCAAGGCCAAGCGCGGAGGTTGACATGGCAAGAATTGTGGTCAGTGCCGTCATAAGAATCGGACGCACACGCGTCTTGCCTGCATCGATAATTGCCTCCTTTTTGCCCATGCCCTGTCTTCGCGCCTGATTGATATAGTCAATCAGTACGATACCGTTGTTAACAATCAGACCTGCCAGCATGATAAAGCCAAGCATGGCAATAATACTGAGTTCCTGTCCTGTCGCAAACAAGGCGATAAAGCCTCCTGTAAATGCCAGCGGAATGGAGAACATGATGATAAACGGTGACAGTAAGGACTGGAACTGCGCAACCATAATCAGATAAATGAAGATGACTGCCAGAAGCAGCATGAGTACAAGCTGTCCCATCGCATCATTGATGGTCTCATCCTCACCCTTCATGGTAACAGTATAGCCTTCCGGTATATCCATCTTCTCCAGTTGTCTGGAAACCTCATTGCTGACAAGCGTTACATTGTGCTCCTCATCAATACCTGCAGACACGGTCAGATATCTCGACTGTGCATCACGATTGATCGTGCTTAAGGTTGTTGTCTCCTCCATCTTACAGATGTCTGACAGTGCAATCTCTTCTTCCTCTCCATCCTTATCCGTATATGTAAAGGTCAGATTGCGAATATCATCAAGCTGTGCCTCGGACTGTTCCTGTGTCTGCACATATACCTCGTAATCCTTGATGTCGGTAGATACCACGGTGGCAGAGCTGCTGTCTGCCATCTTGCCATATACAAGCTGGAACACCTGCGCTACCGTGTATCCATATTCCGCAGCTTTTTCCTTGTCAACTGTTATCGTAAACTGCAGTGCTGCATCATCGAGTCCGTCCTCAACATCTACGGTACCCTCTACGCCCTCCACAACGGAAGCAACCTCTACGGCAAGTTCCTGCAGCGTATCCAGTTCCGGTCCTTTTATCTGGATGGACAATCCCGAACCGAAGAAGGAGGTCATATCCATCGATGAGCTGTCCATGCTGACCAGACAGTCCATATCCTCGGTTGCTGCCGCGATATCTGCCTGAACATCTGCCATCTTCCGCTTGCTGTCCTCATCAAGAAGAATATACATACTAACGGACTCTTCGCTTCCGCCGAGCATGCCCGCCGCACCGGAACCACCGGTCATGGCACCAATCGTCTCGATTCCGTCGATTTCGGAAATACGCGCAATCACCTCATCCGAGTATGCGGTCAGCTCTTCAAATGTACAGGTCTCATCCTCTTTTGCGGAAACAGTAACGGAAAGCTGGTCTGTCTCCATGTCCATATCCATAAAAATCATTCCGCGTGACATGGCTGCCGCTGCACTTCCCACAAGAAGTACGATTGCAACTACAAATACGATTGGTTTGTAACGAAGACATACGCCCAACACCCGTCCATACCATTCCTTGAATCGGTCAAACCACGGATGCCGGATGTCTTTGGTCTTTTTCAGCAATGCCGATGCCGTTGCCGGCACAAAGGTAAGTGCAACGGCAAGACTCGCTACCAGTGTGAATGCAATCGTCAGTGCAAGATCCACAAAAAGCTGTCTTGTAATACCATCGGTAAAGATAATCGGCGCATATACGCTGATGGTGGTCAGGGTAGATGCGACAATCGCTCCCGTAACCTGTGACGCACCCTCTACGGCTGCCTTCTTCAGCGAATATCCCTCGCCCCTGAGACGATAAATATTCTCGATTACAACAATGGAATTATCCACCAGCATACCGATACCAAGCACCAGACCGGACATGGAAATCATGTTCATACTGATACCGGAAAAATACATCAGCACGACCGCAACAATGACAGATAACGGAATGGAGCATGCGATGATAATCGTTGGCTTCACATCCTTGAGGAACAACAGCAATACAAAAATTGCAAGAATTGCTCCGAATATCATATTCTGAAGAACACTCTTAACTACAATATCAATGTAGATACCCTGATTCATCAGAACTGATAAATGCACACTCTCATCCTCTTCCATCAGAGAGTCGAACCGGTCTAACAAACGGTCGGTCACATCACCAGTCGAATAACCGGTCTGCTTCTCCATCGAAAGCATGATTCCCGGATTGCCGTTAACTACTGCATAAGTCTCATCCGAATTATCGACAATCTCAATATCTGCTACATCCTTCAGAAGAATGGTGTCAATGCCATCCATACCCAGATCCATCAATACCAGATTCTCTAAATCCTCCATACTACGGACAGATTCACCAACCCGGACAAGATACTGCTCTGCTCCATCATACGCATATCCCGCCGGCATATCAAAATTTTGTGCCGTCAAAAGACCGGATATCGTATCTACCGTCAGAATACCATTCAAATCTGCCGAATCCAGCGCATTGTCCTTCGCCTCATCCAAAGTAGCCTGTGCGTCTTCTAAGGAAGCTGCTGCGGATGCAAGCTGTGCGGAGCTGCTTCCCATCTGGATGGCAGCCAGAGCGACATTTGCATTCAGAGTATCAATGGCATCGTTTAACGATACTTTTCCCTCTTCAATCTGAACCAGTGCAGCCTCAATGGTACCAATTCCCGTATTCATCTGTGTCAGCATACCGGCAACGGTTCCTGCCGCAGCCTCAAGGTCATGGAAAGAGGTTACCGTAATTCCCATTGCGACCAGTCCTGCGAACTGCTGCGCAATTGCCTGATTTGCCTGATTTAGCTGTGCCTGATAAGCAGCAAGCTCTGTAAGCTGCGGTGCAAGCATCTCCTCCGTAGCGCCCATCGCCTTCGCCTGCTCAATGGCAAGCTGTGCCGACTGGATTCCCTGCTCTAACTGCACCAGTCCTGCATACTCCTCCGAAGCCATGAAGGTATTGATGCCGGATAATACCGTCTCAAGACTCGTCTTCTGATTCTTCAAATCTGCAAGCTGTGTCTGCAGGTCTGACTCTGTCTGATACAATTCGGTTCTCTGATCCAGAACAGAATTGACGGTATTCGATAATTCATCCGAGGATGAGGAAATTGCATCCTGCCCCTCTTCTACCTGACTGATTCCGTCATCCAGCTTCTCCTGCGCCTCTTTAAACTGTTCCTCAATTTTTTCCTGAACCTTCGCATTCAGCGCATCAATCTTCTCCTGATTGAGGGTGACCTCAATGGATTCCTCTAACGCACCGCTTACCGATACCGAAGCGACACCTTCCACACTCTCTAACGATGGAACCAGCTCCGTGTCCACATAATTGGCAAGCTCTGACTGGCTGAGTCCTTCCACATCCACCGAAGCAATCATGATTGGAAGCATATCCGGATTAATCTGCATGATCATCGGTGTACCAACCGAAGATGACCAGCTTCCGGACAACTGATCCAGCTTCTGCTGAATCTCGATAACAACCGAATCCATGTTGGCATTCTGTTCATACTCCAGAATAACCATGGAATAACTGTTGTTCGAGGTGGAACTGATATTCTTGATATTGGAGGTGGTCGCCATTGCCGCTTCAATCGGCGCCGTTACCTCGCTTTCCACCTTCTCCGGGCTCGCACCGATATCGGTTGTGATAATAAGTGCGTACTGAAAACTCATATCCGGAAGCAGGTCCGTGGTCATCCTGGTCAACGATACCACACCGAGTACGATGACCAGTGCAACCACTACCAGAACCGTATAGGGTCTTTTCACACTGTACTTTGAAATCATGTTATGTCCTCCTAAACTCCGACCGACCGGTCGGTCAACTCGTCTCTATTATACGCACCTTCGATAAAATTACAAGATTTTGGAAAATTTTTTAGATTGTTTTAAGAATTCGAAGTTTCCAACACCACGCGGACACCCTTCTGTACTTGCTGCTCTGGTCGTATCGCAAAGTGTTTCTAGCACACCTGTTTCGTATTATCACGCTGCCGCAGACAATCGCCCTCCCTGGCTTAGGTCTGCTTACGCCGCGTCCATGCGGCGTGCAGCGCGATATTTATTACTCGGACAGGTATGCAAGGAACACTAATGCTCACTTAAAGAGCAGCAAGTACAGAAGGGTGCCCGCGTGGTGGAAAATATCGAACTCACCAAATAGGGAATCCTGCTGGCAATGCGATTTTTGCTATGTCCTTTCTTTTTATAATCTGATATATTTGGTATATAAATTTAGAACAAATTTTTTTGCAAAAAGTGAGAGATTTTTTGTAAGATTTTTGAAGTTTCGGAGTCTGATAAATGAAAGGAGGTAGTAGGGTGATAGAGTTTGAAAAGATATATAATACATATTTCAATGATATTTTTCGCTATATACGCAAGCTGTCCAACAATGAACATATAGCCGAAGAAATTACGGCAGATACATTCTTTAAAGCAATGCACTCTATAAACAGCTTTCGTGGAGACTGCGATATTCGTGTATGGCTATGTCAGATAGCAAAAAACAGTTACTTAACATATCTAAAGAGGTCTGGAAAAATTCGCAATGCAGACGATATAGAACTTCTGAACATTGCAGACCAAACTAAGACATGCGAAGAACAGCTTGTTAGGAATGAAGAAGTCATGCAAATACAAAAGATACTTCACGATATACCGGAGCCATACAAAGAAGTGTTTATGTGGCGGGTATTTGCAGAATTGAGTTTCAAACAAATAGGACAGATATTCCATAAATCAGAGAATTGGGCATGTGTTACCTATCATCGTGCCCGTAACAAAATAAAAGAAAAAATGGAGGTAAATAAGCATGAGAAATGAGTGTAACATTATTTGTGATATTCTTCCACTTTATGTTGAAGGGATAGCAAGTGCAGATACCGTTTCTTTTGTGGAAGAGCATATTAAGGGATGTGCACAATGCCGTGCTGAATTGGAGAATATGAAAAATCCAAATAAATTAGAAGAAGTCGCATCCGTCATACCGGACCACGATGTAACAGATTTAAAGGCATTTAAAAAGAAATGGAATAAAAGAAAGACCTTTATGATTGGTGGAACAGCTCTTATAACTGCAGTGGTTGTATTGCTGGCATCTTATTTCATTGGAAGTGGATTCATTAAAAGAACGGATGTAGTACTGGCTGGTTATTCTGTGTCAGAAGATGGAACAGAGATTACTATCAATGTTGGTATTCCGACCTCCATGGGATACATTCGAGGATTTGAAGATAAAGGAGGTGGCGTGAAGCCTCACTATTTAACATTTTATAATACATTTGGTGGCCTCAATAGTTCTTTGGGTGCAAAACACCAGTTTGAAATAGATTTGGAGGAAACGGATACCGAAATTTATTTTAATCGCTCCGGTGGTGGATATGAACTTGTTTTGGTAAAAGATTCAGAAACCGGCGATTGGATAAGACCAGCCGGGGAAAAATGATTTTTAAGATTTTATGATGTATAGGACGAAGAGGACGGAAGCCTAAATGCTTCCGTCCTCTTCGTCCTCCTCTTCATTCTCTGCCGCCGCTACAGAAACAACCGAGGCGATTACAACAATCAGAACAATAATAATAACCAGCAAAACTGCTATTCCAAAGAAAATAAGAAAATTACCCGTCATCATTTCATCTCCTACAATACATCATCTGCCAAACTATCTGAACTGCTACTGATTATAGCACAGACAAATTTTTATCGCAACTTACAATATTTTGTAACAGTTCAGCCATAACCATTCGTATGGGCGAATCATGCTTGCATGAATGAGCACATCGGATTGGTTATGAGCTGAGCGCCCGATTATGAGCAATCCGCTTGCGTGAGCAAGCTTTGAAGCCCGAAGGGCGAGATTGCGAATGGCGCTGGCTGAACAGTTACCAGCTTACAATATTTTTCTCACTGTCCACATAAAGCAGATAATTGATTCCTTCTTCGTAGGGAAGCTGCTCATTGACAAGCTGTACACAGGTCTTTTCGCCGATCTGCCCACAGCCGGAATCATAGATACACAGTCCAATCCGCCGGACATCATACTTTTTGAGAAGCTCTGCCGGAAACGATAATTCGTATTCCATCCCTGTTCCATACTCATGTAAGTCCACCTGATTCTGTTCAATCAGAATCATATCTCCGTCCTGCGTTTCGATTACCAGATGTGCCTTGTAATTTGCAGCGATATTGGCATATCCGTCATTGGCAATCCATACACTCACCTGCTGATTCGGCAGAAAGATTCCATCCCCGGCACGCTTTGGACAGCGGATACGCGTCAGACGATAGCGGTATCCCAGCCTTGCAGCAATATACGCATACGCATTCTGCCCTGCAATCGAATCCGCCTTCCACTGCTCATAGATTTCCTTATTATACTTCATATTTAAATAGGAAATATTCAGCTCATCGAACTCCATGTCTGCGTGTGCGGCAGTCGAGTATTCGTTGTAATAGGGCATCTCTCCTCCCATAATGCCGGTGCTTAAAGTTTCATTCACCCATTGCAGTTCCTCTTTGCGTGTTCTTGTGTCATCATAAGTCCCCAGGTCGGATTCCGAACCCAGCAGACCATCATCAAAATAGGCAAGCCTTGTTACATCCACTCCGCTTTCGACGGCATCCCGGATAAACCGCGGTCTTCGGACGCTGATTACGATTTCCTCATCCAGCAGGCCCGTAAGCTCCTCCAACAACCAGCAGCGGTTTTCTGTGGCATCCTCACCCTCCAGATATCTGCTGTTATGCCACTCGCCCCACGGTCCGAACAGCCCCGCCTGCACGCAAAAAATCTGTGCCTTGTAGCGATTGATTACCGGCGCAAACTGTTCCATATGTCTCTGCAGAAGGGCAAGGCTTGTGGCATCATTGCTCTCCTCTTCGGAAAAACCATAGGCCGGCCGGAAAATACATTTCACCTGCTTTTGCTGTGCATATGCCAGAAATTGCTCCAGTTCATCCAATTTTTCTTGTGATATCTCACAATCCCTGTATTCATACAAATCGTATGCCAGCAGAAACAGGGAAACTTCCTCGCAATACTTATCAATATCCTCCGGCTCGGAGGAATCCAGCTGCACATACAAGCCCCGCGAGGGATTCCACGGATTGTCACATTTATCACTGTCGAATACAAATTCTTCGGTTCGAATCACCCTTGCCGCCAGATAAAAACCACTGCACAGACATGCAACGAGCAGCAGGCATGCCACCATAATTTTTTTATTCACCAAAATCCCCCGTAAATTCCACTAAAGCTGCATTTTTGACTCCTTCAATCTGGGACAATGCTGTGACGAAAGAAGTATTATCCTCCGTAAAGCGAACCTCATAGGTCAGTTCCGAATAGTCACCTGTGACATTGCGGTTCTTGAGTTCCTTTTTCATCGGATGCAGGGTACGCATAATCTCTTCATAGGCACTGTTCTGATATTTGATAATCAGCAGATACACCTTTTTCCTGCTCCTTAGATTGATCATCAAAATGTACACAAGCGAGATGAAGATGGTTGCACCAAATGAAATCAGATACAGACCAGCTCCACAGGTAATTCCCACCGCAACTGCCCAGAATAAAAATCCCACATCCAGAGGATTTTTGATTGCGGTACGGAATCTTACAATGGAAAGCGCACCAACCATTCCGAGAGAAAGAACCACATTGGAACTGATTACAAGAACGGTAAAGGTAGTGACCAGTGCCGTCATCACCAGCAGTATATTAAAATTGTTGTTATAGATAACTCCTCTGTGAAATTTCCGGTAAACGAAATAGATAATCATTCCACAGATAAATGCAGCAATAAGGGACATGAAAAAACTTTCCGTTGTCATATTCCCTGTTTCCTGAAGGAAACTCTTTTTAAAAATATCCGAAAAATTTGTCATAACATTTTTACACTCCTCTGTTTTTCTCTACAAATAACATATTTTGAAATTGCACACAAATCCGCAGTTGCTCCCTGCAATAATTTTAAAATGTAATCCGGCAGATAGTCGTCATATTTTACCTCGAGTATCATCAGGTTATCCGGCAGAACCCTTGTCGTGTGATATTGCCCGGAAAACATATCGAGCACATCCGTTGCCGCCGAAAGTTCCTTGTCGAAGGTAATTCTTACATTGCCCAGCGGATAGATGTATGCCTCTCTTTGGTATTCCACGGTCACCTTCGGACACAGCAGATTTATTTTATGATAACCATATAGCTGCCGGCACACTGACTCCCCACGCTCCAGTAAAAAGTCATAATCTCCATTTAAAATGCGATAATACTCATCCGGCGTCAGCCGGGCACTTTCCTTGGCTATGAACTGGTCAAACTTACTCTTACACTCTAAGCGAATCAGCCCCGGATCATACTCATAGCTGCGGATACGGAATTTTTTTCGAAATTCCGTTCCTGCTATTTTTTCATCCAGCGCAGATTCATACATATCATCAAAATAGATACTGCTAATCCGGTATCCGTCTTCGGAAGGCATATTTTCATCCCTGTCAATGACATGGGAAAGCCGCTCGCGAAGCACATAATAGGTATCATAGTTGATGTAATACTTCCATTCATGCCGCAATTTATGTCCCTGATATTGCATGATTTCCTCCTACTCTACGGTAAACTCAAGCACACCGCTCTCATAGATAAAGCTTGCACCGTCAAACTCATAATGCTCCAGTGATACCTGCTCATTCCCCTCACTGTCAATGGCAAAAACCTTCAGATAATAGACGCCCGGCTCAAATGCAATATCCGTATCGATGGAATTGTTATAGATTGCATCCTGCTCAAACAGGATATTTTTCATATGGCAGTCATTGGCAATCTGAACTCTGTAAGTAATGGTTCTCTGCTGATAGGAATAAGAATTATCCCACGCAAGATGGAGTGTTCCGTCCGGATTCTGAGTCGGCAGGCTTACAAACATTGGTGCCGGATACTGAAAAGCAGTTTTAAAATTCTGATAATTCCTCATAATTATCTCATCAAAGCTATCCACATACGGAATCAGGTCAGCCGGTGTCATGCCACCCCGAAGCAGACCGATATCCGGTTCAAGTGCCATCGTCTTATTAAGAACCGGTTTGTACCCTTCGGTCAGCGCGTGGATTCTTTCTTCCGAAAAATCATTCTGTATCAGTTCTTCCATCTTCTTCTCGAGTTTTTGCAGATTGCCCGGTATACGGAAATATCTGCGGTGCAGCACAACCTGATTGAGCTTCTGTCCTCCCTTAAGGCTCTCCGGCAGCACCTCTTCCTCAGGTGCCAGATTGCTGTCATAATCCCATGTGATAAAATACCACTTCTGTGAATTGACCGGACTGTAAATAATAAAATTGTGGTTTAGAATATCATCTCCCCCGACCAGAAGATTGAACGCCAGCCAGGTCAGATAATTTTCCTCGTCAAAATAAGTCTCAAATACCTCCTCAAAATCTCTTGTCTCATCATTGACAGCCTCAAGCATCTCGATTAATTTTTCGTGACTGTCCGCTTCCCGGATTCCAAGCACCTGCTCAAAATCCGCCTCAGAATAGTCCGGATCATCCACATCCCGGATGGCATCCGTCAGACGGAAACTGAAATCTCTCGCCTTATACATTTCACAGCTTGTACTTAGCCCCCGCGCCTCCAAAAATCTTTTGTTTGGCTGCTCAATATGGGTAAACAAACCATAGTACACAAATTCCTGCTCATCCTTAGGCAGCGAAGCATCGCGGATCCAGACTCGCATAAAATTCGTCCGATAGCTTACCATGTTGTCCATATCCTGCAGCACATCCGTACAAAATTTGGTTGTAATCTTACTAAAATCCTCCGAATGTTTATTCAGATTGAGAATCGTCTGTCCCTCAAATTCCATATCCTCCCCGGTAAATTTCACCTTGTAGCTCTTGTACTCATCTCCGCGCGAAGAATTTCCACGCACGCGGATAGTTGCATTTTTTGCATCCAGATTAAGCAGCGGATCCAGCATCTCCCCCTCATCAAGTATCTGGATATTGCAGTTTAAGGTCGGATTATATTCATGATTCCTTGATGTGTGCAAATCAAAGGAAGAAAAATCTATCATTTCCCCATTTTCATCCTTGGTCGGAAAAACGCTGATATACACATCATGTAACTCATTGTTCGGTTCATCCGGATAGATGCGCTTGTCTTCTTCCAGTGGGGAATCATTCATACTGCTGTCTTCCACCGTCCATTCATTGAGGGAATAGTCCTCTTCCATATCCGGCTTATCCACTTTTATGGACTGCTTCCAATACAATACTGCAAAAATTCCTCCGAGTACCACACATACCGCCAGAAGAATCAATGTTTCCCTTTTTTGTCCAACTTTCACGATTTTCTCTCCTTATTTACAGAATAAAAATTCATTCAGGTTTTTCACCCTTCTTCTCAATGCAAGAAAACTGATAATCCAGCCCACGATTCCTCCTGCCAGCACAGGAATCGGATAGTATGGCATGCCGATAAAGCAGCAGAGAATGGAGCCGGCTATGATAAGCGCACAGCAGACCGCCGGACCCAAAAGTGCGCCCCTGTGATCCTCCAGATAATAGAGGAAGATGATTGTAAAATACATGCACTCGATACAGTACACCGCCATACCGAGAATCAAAAACAGATTCAATACCTGCGTACTGATTCCCAGATATGGATAGATAATGTGAATCAGACAGATTAACAGAACCGTGATAATCAACTGCACCTCATAGACAAAGAACAGCTGCAGATTCATATTATTCTGCAGATTCTGCCTCTCCCGCTCAATCTGCTCATAATTTCCCTTTTCCAGCATCGACAGATATAACACATATTTTTCATAAAAGGAGGTCTCTGCCTTAATCTCAAAAATCATGAGTCCTGTCAGATTAATCAGGATTGCCAGAAACATGGCAAGATCATAATTGGGTGCAGCAGAAAATATCCCCGCGCGGACCTGCATATCGGAAAAATACCAATAGATGATATTGGATGCATAGAATCCGACTACATAACAGATTCCGCTCCCGGCGAGCGCCGGAAACTTTATAAACCCCTTCAAAAAGGCAAAATATCTGCGGCCCGGCATTCCAAACGCCTTCAGACAACAGTACACCATCGCAAGATCAATGATGAAAAATCCAATGGAAAGTGATAAGAACATGGATTCCACAATTGGCTGCCCCAAACCATAGTAGAAGGGCCAAAACAGTCCGATGGAAAGCACTGCCCCAATCAGATAGGAAATGGTAATCTGCTTATACTCCTTTAAGGCAGAGACAAAGATGATCAGCACATAAGCATTTGTAGCCAGCAGGGATAAGAAGTAAAAAGCCATACACAAAACCGGCGATTTTCCATCCACCATATATAACAGCAGCGCATAAATACCGGAAATAATACCGGAAACGATATCAACCACCATCATTGCTCCAAACATGGAAGCGCTGATATCCTTCTCTTTTCCCGCAAAAATACAATCCGATATGTATCTGGATAAAATAGTATTGACTGCACCCGCAATCAGACTTGCCTCCAGAAATATATGCGTAAATGCTTCCGTAAAAAACAGCATATCCAGTTCCGTTGAATGATAGTATCCCATCAGAAAGCGCAGCACAAACAAAAGCAGTATGAACACCAGCGACGGGCCAATCGTTGTAAACGCGGAATACAGAATGCCAAAGGTATTCATAACCAAGGTCTTTTTGCCAAAAATCTTTCGCAATTCAAATCCGATACCAGCCATTTATTCTCCTCCAAGTCTCTGATACAAATCACGGTATTTCTCTAAAAATGCTTCCTTTTGGTAATAACGCTTCACGCGCTCTTTTCCAACCCGTCCCATCTCCTCAAGCTCCTTTGGATGGCGGATTGCATAGACCATCGCGTCTGCCATTGCCTCATTATCCATAATCGGAACAATATACCCTGCCGGTCCGAGTTCATCCTCCTTCGTTCCTTCCAGCAGTTCCCTGCAGTCCCCGACATTTGTACTAATGACAGGTACCCCTGCAGCCATTCCCTCTAAAATTGCAAACGGCTGCCCTTCACTGATACTTGACAATAACAGCAGATCAATGTCCGGCAGATAATCGCGGATATTGACCTGCCCTAAAAAATACACATCCCGGATATTCAATTCCTGAATCAGTGCAAGACATTCGCGATAATAGTCCGGATCTTCATCAAAATTGCCCAACAGTGTCAGTCTGACATTGGGTTCTTTTATGCGGACAAGCTGATATGCCAGCAGCATGGTCTTGACATCCTTAATTGGAACAATACGGAGAATGGCGGCAATATTGAACTTATCTCTCGCAAGGAGACCTTTGGATTTCATGTCTGCAAATTCCTGCACCGACACCCCATTCGGAATCGTCTCGATTTTCTCCTGCGGACATCCCAGTTCCATCTGTAAGGTTCTGTTTACGCCAAACAGAGTCGTGACAACATTTGCCTGCCGGTAAGCAATCATCGAAAGTTTTTTGAAAAAATCAATCCACAATTCTTTGAATTCGCCTTGCACCCAGTTAGCCCGGATGATGTCCTCCTCCCTTTCTCTGGTGTAAATTCCATGCTCCGACAAAAGAAACGGCTTATTCTCCACATAGGCTGCCGCACTCCCCAGAATACCGGCATACCCGGTGGAAAGCGAATGATACAGGTCTGCCTGCAAAATCTCACCAGACAGAATATCCATCAGGGGAAAGTACATGCTCCGAAAACTCCACAGATAGTCCTTGAAAGTCTCGGTACTATTGCTCTTTTCATACTGCTCCAGACAAATATGGTAAAAATCCCGGTCCATCAGAATGTCAACCAGTCTGTTCCGTTTTTTCTTGATAAAATACAGAACCTTTTTCCAGTCAATCGGCTCTTTGGAAGGGATAACCATCTGCCGGAGTGCCTCTACTTCCTCTTCCGTAAGCCGGACACGCTTGTGCGTTGCCGAAAATTCATCATCCCCCAGATAGATGGTTCGCACCTCTTTGATATTATCTAACAATTTATATTTCAGTTCACTCATCTCTTCCCGCGTTGTCGCGATGGACCAGATGACAAATTCCACATCCGAAAACGCACTGCACAGCATCTGCACCCAGCTGGATACTCCGCCTGCCACATATGGATAACTGCCTTCACAAATCAGACATACCCTCATATGCTACTCTCCTTCATAAAAAATCGTTACCCGGCTGTCATGAATCCGGAGCAAATAATAGCCGTTGCCCACTTCGGTAAAGTCAGCGCCTTCTGCCCGTGCGATTGCACGACTGCTTTTTACATAAAATGCCTGACCATCCGCATACCGGTTGACCACCAGTTCTGTCGCATCCCCATTTTGTGTCCATGTATATTCCAGATTCAAATAGGAATTGACCCGATTGCGCGTCTGACTTAAGGTACATGCCTCCAGATAGGAAACCTCATCAAATACACGCTCATCAAAATCTGCCAATGCAATTTTGTTGTCGTCCCAATTGCTGTCCTGCGCTGCATTGCAGATAAGCTCATTGACATCAAAGGTGTGGGATATCATTCCATAACCCGCCAATACTGATGCAATTGCGAGCATATTCCCATCCTCTAAATCCAGTCCGCAGGTTGCCTCCGGAAACACAAAATAGTCCTTCGTATAACAGAGTCTGCCTGTCGCTGCCTTCGCTTCCAGCTTTCCTCTTACTGCTGTAATATCATCTCCAAACAAAGCCACCGCTTCTGCCACCGGTTCCTCTGACATCATTACCATGGATGAAATCTTATAATTCGAAAAAGCCTCATGAAAACGGTCAATGAAATCATCATCCACCACCAGTTCTGCCGGCTCCTCGCAATTTATGCCATACGCCATCTCACCATCAAACTGAAGTGCGGATTTTTGCATGGCAAAAAAGAGTCCCTCCGATTTTGCCGAAAAAGCATCCGCAGAGGACGCAACCGTCATCACACTGGATGTGTACCGGATTCCATTCTCCACCGCCATCTCCTGAAAAACCGGCCAGATGACATCCTTCACAAAAGACTCTGTGGTGCGTCCGTACAGCTTCATGCACTTCGAATCATCCACATAGGTAACTGCCGGAAAATTGTCCAGAAATACACATTCCGTTCCCATCACCGGATAGATAAAATCCTCCAGAAGTGCGGCAATTCCGGCCGCGAGCAGCCCCGCACATTGTTTATCTCCCAAAATCGTAGTATTAAAAATCAGACTGCTGCCCTCTCCATAGCTATACTTATAAATAACCGGAACCTGCTTCTGCCGGTCAGATACATACACGATGGCATCCTCTCTTACCTTGATCCAGGTTGAGACCGTATAACCATTGTAGGACAGTTCTTCCTCCTGCAAGGGAAGAAAATCCTCCTCAAACAGAAAATCGTTATAATTTTCTTTGGCGGACTTCTCAACAATGCCGAATGCCGGCGTCATATAGGAATCTGCATAACCTTCTGCGAAGCCTGCCGCCAAAATCATCCTTCCACCATTCTCAAGAAAGCGCATACAGTCATCCAGCTTTACATATGCTCCTATTTCATCATCACAGAATATTAACACATTCTGCGATGTATCGAGGTCTTCGTCCTCCAGGTGTTCTGCCTTTCTCCACGAAACCTTCATATCCTCCATCAGCCCGCAGACATTTGCATAGATATCCTGATACAGTGCCTTATCTTCATCGCCGACTACAAGGAAGGTGACATTACCTTTTTCAACTACCGCTTCCCCTTCCACTAATGGTTCTTCTTCAACCTGCACATTGCTGACCGAAAGTAACTGATTCTGGTTTTCATTGACTGCATATATGAAAAATACCGTACAAAGTGACAATACAATGAATAAAATATATCCCAATCTTTTTAGCGATAACATACTATCTTCTATTTCTCCAATACCTCAAAGTCGACAAGCCCTTGGCAGTAAGTTCAATATCCGAAGCCGATAAGCTGTCTATCGTCTCATAAAACCGTTTCTCATCCCTCTGCTGATAAAACAGCTTCAGAATCTCCATATACATCCCCTCACTTCTCACTTCCTCTTTTGCGGCATCCCAGAATGCCAGTGCCTGTGCAGTCTCCCCCAGTTCAATCAGGTACGTCACATAAAACTGCGCCAGTTTTGCATAGTCATTCTGCACATTTTCATAGTCCAAATCTTCAAATCTGCTACAATATTCCTTCTTATAGATGGCAGCTTCCTGACTGGACAACAGCCCGCTTTCAATATATTTCCTCAATTTGTTCATATAAAGATACATGATTTCCGCATCCGACAGGTGCTCTGTCATCTGCTTCTGAAGCTGCGTCAGTTCTTCTTTCATTTTGCGGTTGACTTCCATTTTTGCACTTGCCACATAATGAGCCGACTCCGAATCCCTGTCATTATTGGCAATCAGGATTGCCTTATAATTGGTATATAAGTCCTTTTTCAATTGCTCTAATAACAGAGTCCGCTTCTCCCCATCACTGCTGATTGCCATCGCATCCTTGATTGGAACGACATTCATTTCCTTTTTGACATTCAGATGTGAACCCTGCTTTTCTACCTGATATCTCTTTACCAGCGACTCTTTGTCGTAAGTGTACGCTTCGCGCTTCCGCGTCATCAGCGTCGGAATCAGATAAATCAAAAATCCAAGCACCGGAATCGCAAGAAACATAATAAGATAGCACAGTCTTCCATCCCTGCGCAAAACTGTCAGTGCATAGATTACGGAAAATACAAGGTTGACCAGCCAAACGATAAACAGCATTTTATCCATATATATTCTCTTTCTCTGCCAATACAGCAGTGACATCTTTCTCTGCCAATCTTTTTCTTACCATATCACAGTCGCTCTCCGATGTATTTATAAGCAGCACAAATAACCGCCCCTTGCCATCGGTTCCAAAAACATCCACATCACGAAACAGATTTTCAACTTTTGCATATGTGCTGTACAAATCTCCGTCCACATGTATTTCGAGCAGACAGTAGGTAAGCAGATTATTGTCCCTCTTCTTCTCTTCTTCCAGCGCAATCCTCTTTTGAAACTCCTCCGATACCAGAATATCCGTATCGTCCACATAACGGCTTGCGCGCGTTGCGTCATCATACTGCATCGCCCTTTCCAGTGCTCCTTCAATCAGAAGCATAAGTGTCCGAAGCATATTGATGGTATATAAGGAAAGCTGTTCCATCGGAAGCTCTTTTACGACAATTACAATCCTGCTGTCACCGGATGCATGGACCGGCAGAATGACAGCAGGCTCACCTTTCCACACATCCCCCTCGTACGGCTCCATATGTTGAATTGCATATTGAATCTTCGGATATCCGCTGATATCCCAGGAACGCCCCTCCACCATGGATTCCTCATTGCGCGCCGTCAGCAGTCGGATGTACTTCTTATTCTCCTGATACCGATATACCGCCACTGTATCTGTATGCAGCAGTTCCCGCACCACATCAAGTACCTCATTGAAGATACGGCCGGATTCCAGCACATGGATTCTCTGAATAATCGAGTAGATACTCGGCAGACTGTCTTTGCTGTCCAAAAGCCGCTTCTCGTACTCATTTTTCACCTCTATCGTCTGTCCGTTGATTTCTTTTAATTTTTCAAACCGGTTCCGAAGACTCCTGTTTTCCCCTTTTAACTCGTTAATCTCCATTCGCAGAGAATCACTCATATAGCCAACAACAATGCCGAAGAAGATATACTGGACAATCTGAATCAGATTTTCCACATACAGATAAAAATTTGCCATCTCAAACAGGGTGCCCTTTTTGATAACCAGAAACGCAACACTTGCAACCACCACGGACAGTGCGCTCTGCTTTACACCCCAAAAGAGCGAAATCACCACCACATAAATCAAAAGCCAGTCAATCTGGGAAAAAAGCGAGTGCTCTTCACAAAAATAATAGAACAGAACAAATACTGCTCCCAGCACAAGGTTCTCAAAAGCCCTTCCCACTGCCTTTAACGCCCGCTTGTCTTTGCCTCCGGCAAGCAGTTTTTCCCCGCCTTCGTCCGCAATTGCTATTTTTCCCTCCCGAACCAAATCTTCCACCGTCCAGAAATCAATCCACTCGAAGACCGTCTTCATCTTATCCGTGCTTATCCTTGCCGGATTTTCCTCTGCTTTGGCCGCTTCCGTCTCTACCGCCTTATCTCCACTTAACATCCGCACAAATTCCCCTGTGGAATAGGATTTCCTTCCGACGATGTTATAGATTCCGGGTTTTTGATTCTCGATCACTCTGTGGATGGCCTCTGCAAAATCACGCAGGCAGACCGGAAAAATCTGTTCATCTTCTGCCTTTTCCCACTCACGGATACAACTTTTTGAGATGGTCTGCCCGCATATGTATCCGATTCTTAATATGGTTGCTTCCAATCCGTATTGCTTCCGGTATGTCTGAACCATATACTCGCTCTGTACCAGAATATTGCCTTTGTCTGTATGCGGACTAAGCGGTGCTTCCTCGTCAGCCACGCCCCTGATCCGTCCATACACTTCAACAGAGGACAGGAATACAAACTGACTGATATTTTTTCCGCGGCATTCATCGAGACAGTTCATAAGGAGTGTCATATTCTCTTTATGTTTTTGTCCCCACCGGGCATCTGCATATCCCTCTCCCGCAAATATCACAACCTCCGGCATAATGGAATGAAAGATTTCCGATAGTTCCAATTCTCCGCGATATGAGTAATATTTACATTTTTTAATTTTCTTACTTTCCTTCACCTGGGAATCAGAAAGCAGATATAAGGAATTTCCTTCCTTTTTCAGCCGCTGCATAATACCCGCTGCCAAATAATCATTACTTCCTACATATAGTATCTTCATACATGCTCCCTATCCTTATCCGAAATACAGTCCCATCATATCCGGCTATCCGCCATCTTTTTGTCACATTCCGTCGCTTTTTTCTGATATATTTGGAATCTGTTTTCCGGTTACATCCATATGATAATTTTCTTTCATAATCAGTTGCGATACCGGAACAATCTCATATCCCTGCTCCTCCAAATTGGTAAGCATCGCATCCAGCGCATCTGCCGTGTATTTTGCCCCATTGTGACACAGAATGATTGCCCCCGGCTCCAGCGCTTTATGGTTGCAGACGGTATTGATAATGGAATCAACCCCGTAGTCCTTCCAATCAAGGGAATCCACCGACCACTGGATTGGGTAGTATCCGTTATCATACGCCGTGCGGATGACCGTATTGTCATAGGCACCATAAGGCGGCCGGAACAGATACATCTCGTAGCCGGTCAGCTCCTTCACCTGATTATGTACCTCAAGAATCTCCTGCTTCTGCTCTGCCGCCGATATCGTTGTCATGTCATAGTGGTGTTCACTGTGATTACCAAGGTCATGCCCCTTTTCCACCAGCTCTTTTACGCAGTCCGGATAGGCTTCTACCCAGCCTCCGGTCATAAAAAAAGTGACCTTGACCTGATGCTTATCCAGTATCTCCATAATCCGCGCAAAATCCTCCGCGCCCCACGCTGCATCAAAACTCAGTGCCACCTTTTTTTCTTCGGTTTCTACACTGTAAATCGGGAGTTCACGATTCCCATAGGTACTGCTTGTTACAACTGCCCGGGTTGCAAAATAGGATGCACAGGATATGCATCCCATCAACAGCACAAGCGCCGCAACCGCAAAAAAGCGGCTCTTTCGCAGTTTTTGGACAAATGAAAAAGACATATACAAACCACTCTTTTCGATGATTTCTATATCATATGTTTTTTACAGTATATTTAGACTTTTTCTTATTTTTCTAATTCATTTTTTAAAATATAAATGTTCCTCGAAGAATTATAAAATTTCGTTCAATTCTCCGGCTCTGCGGATAAATGCGAGCACGGCTTCAATCGACTGGACAGCCGCTTTTTCCGCGAAGGTCTGGTAATCCATTGCACCACCCTCGCTGTCGGAAATGGAGCGCAGAATCAAAAACGGAACTTTGTTGATATAACATACATGCCCGATACTTCCGCCTTCCATCTCTGCTGCAATTGCAGAAAAATGTTCCCGAATCCAGCGCTTTTTCTCCTCCGATGCAATAAACTGGTCTCCGGTTGCAATCGTGCCGGTCATATACGGGATACCGGCTTCCTTCAGGCAATCCACCATCAGGTCCTTCATCTTCGGATTACACGGCAACAGAATTTCGTTGATTCCGGATAACAGTCCGACCGGATCTCCCAGCGGGGAGGTATCCATATCGTGCTGTACAACATTCTGTGCAACCGCCACATCCAAAAGCCCTAAATCCTTCGTAAGTGAACCTGCGACACCGACATTGATGACCATATCGACCTCATATTTTAAAATCATTGCTTCTGCACAGACCGCTGCAAAGACTTTGCCGATTCCGCATACTGCTGCAACTACCTCTACATCTC
This sequence comes from Agathobacter sp., assembly GCA_045120755.1. Classification (GTDB taxonomy): domain Bacteria; phylum Bacillota; class Clostridia; order Lachnospirales; family Lachnospiraceae; genus Roseburia. The sequence goes on from JBGVFC010000099.1 coordinate 42,709, forward strand.
CAATCCTGCCGCATACAAATTCGATGCCGCTATAGGTCTGAGTGGAGGTATCCGTCATTGCCTCCTTGATATTATCCACTTCCATCTGCATTGCGCCAATGACACCTATTTTCATATTGCTACTTCTCCTTCGGATATGTAAATTCCATATTTGCCTGGTTCTCCAGGACCGCAAGATACTTGCGGCATTCTTCCTTTGCTTCCGCAAGGCTTAAATTCTCATAGTGTCCGCATTCGATTGCGGATGCACCGAATACTTCACCCTCATGGTCGATAATCTGATGCAGAACCTGTTTTGTCATCGCAAAGACATCCGCCGGCTTCTGGTTTCGGACCAGCAGGTAAAATCCCGTCTGGCAGCCCATCGGTCCAAAATACACAACATCTGCGCTCATGGCAGAGTTGCGGATATAGGTGGCAAACATATGCTCCACGGAATGCATTGCGGCATTACTCATATAATCTCCTGCGTTCGGCTTGCGCGTCCGCAAATCATAGGTGACAATATCTCCATCCTCGCGCGAGATATAAAATCCCGGTTCTAAGATGTTGTGGTCAATCTCAAAGCTCTTAATTCTCTGCATGATATTCTCCTTGTTTGTATTTATCTGTTCAGACAGTCCTGCTATTTCTGCGCCGCTTCTTCCATATGGGTTGCAATCTCGCGGATTTCACTCAGCAGGCCATTCATCTCCTTCAACGCGGTCATGGACGAATCACTGATGGACAGGGCTGTGTCCGTAGAAGCTGCAACCTGCTCACCGGTTGCCGAAAGATTCGTTATGCTGTCCATAATGGCAGCATTCGCAGTAATAATGAAATCAACGGAATGATTTACCTGACAGACGCCTCGATATAATTCGTCGGTCTCCGCCTTGATATCAAACAGCTTTTTGCCGGTCTCCTCAATCAGTTCATTCTGCTTCTGCGCAAAATTTGCGGATTGTGTCATGCTCTCCGCCGCACTCTGCGCATCCTCCGTCAGACGCTCAATAATCTCTGAAATCTGCTGGGTTGCGTCCCTTGTTCCCTCGGAAAGTGTCCTGATTTCATCTGCAACAACGGCAAAGCCCTTGCCTGCCTCCCCTGCACGGGCAGCCTCTATGGAGGCATTGAGTGCTAACAGGTTTGTCTGGCTGGATATGCCGAGGATGGTCTCTGTAATTGCCTGCACATCACGGATACTCTCATTGAGCGCTTCTGTCGTTGCGCGTGTCTCCATATTAATCTTGGCAACCTCACCGGCCTGTGCCTTCAGGCGGTTAATCAGCTCCACACCATCCTGAACCGTCTCATTGGCACGGCCTGAAATCTCGCCCATCTGTTTTGCTTCATCCCCGACATTCTGGATACTCTGCTGAATATCAGAAGTCTGGTTCGTCTGCTGTTCAATAGCTTCGGCATTCAATTTGGTACTCTCCGCAATCTCGGAAACCGATACATGATTGGTCGTCATGGTCTCATTCAGATTATCCGATACCTGCTGTGCCTTGACAAATTTTTCATTCAAATCCTCTGCAAGCTGTACAATCAAATCAGAGGTCTGTGCCTGTGACTCGGCACCGCTCCTAACTGCCTCCATGCTCTCTTTGCTCTGCTTCATCTGCAAAAATGTGACAACAATCGAAAGTATGTATGCGACAATTACCATGATGATTTCCACACAGACCTCGGAAGCAGTAACCCTGCCGGCCATAAGCATCACTATGCCATGAATTACCGTCAGCACAACCGCAAGTACAGCAGCTATGATGGATAAAACCTGAACATTGTACATTACCATGAGTATCGCAACCGGGTAAAGCAATGCATATACCCCCGGTTCTTCAAACAGCAGTAATGTCACACAAGATACAACAGCTATGGATGCACATGAAAAATACATATATGCCTTTTTCATTTTTAGCATCTGAAAAGCAATCACATTAGCAATGATAACCACCGTAAAAACAATTATTGTAGAAATTTTAGGCACACTTACCCCCTGCAGCAGACTAAGTGCCGCCGACAGCAGGACGACTCCCGTTATCAGAAGTGTTCCAAGAAATCCTTTTGCATTCTTCCCCGATAAATGTTTTGTTTGTAAATCCATGATTTATCCCCCTTGTAAACTTCTTCCTATTTTATAAAATTTTTCGAATGAATTTTGCATATTCTTAGGAATATTACGCAAAATGTTGTTCAAACAATCCTAAATACTCTTCAAATATCCCCAGTGCGTCCTCTATGGCGCGCGGTGTACTCATATCCACACCTGCGTCTGCAAGCAGATCAATGGGGTCTTTGGAGCATCCGCCTTTTAGAAAATGCTCCGTATAGGTTTCCACAGCTTTGGCACCTTCATGCAAAATCCGGTTGGAAAAAGCGATTGCCGCAGAATAGCCGGTCGCATACTGATATACATAAAACGGCTTGTAAAAATGCGGAATCCTCATCCATTCATATGCGATTTCCTCATCCACTACCATATCCGGTCCAAAGTACAGCTTCACCAACTCATAATAGGTCCGGTTCAGCCACTCCATGGTAAGCTCCGTTCCCTCTGCACCTGCCTGATGTGCCTTCTGCTCAAATTCTGCGAACATCGTCTGACGATATAAAGTTCCGCGAAAACTCTCCAGATAATGATTGATCAAATACAGCTTTAACTTCTCATCCTCCGTGTTCTCCAACAGATAATGTGTCAGCAGTGCTTCATTGCAGGTTGAGGCAACCTCCGCTACAAAAATACGGTAATCGGAATAGGTGATTGACTGTGCCTGATTCGAATAATAGGTGTGTATCGCATGCCCCATCTCATGTGCCAGTGTAAATACGCTGTCCAGATCTCCCTGAAAATTCAGCAGCACATACGGATGCGTCCCATATGCACCCCAGGAATATGCCCCCTGTCGCTTGCCCTCATTCTCATAGACATCAATCCAGCGTTCCTCAAAGCCCTTGCGCAGGATGGAAATATATTCTTCCCCCATAGGAGCCAGCGCCTTTAAAACAATGTCTTTCGCCTCTTCAAAGGTATAGGTGCATCTGACATTCTCCACAATCGGAACATAGACATCATACATATGAAGCGCGTCTGCTTCGAGCAGCCTTTTTCGCAAAGCAACATACCTGTACATCGCAGGAAGATGCCTGTGCACCACCTCAATCAGATTGTCATATACCGCCTCCGGGATATTGGCACGGTCAAGATACATCGCGCGGGCACTGGAATATCTGCTCACCTCTGCCCGGAACTGATCTGCCTTAATCTGACTGATATAGATGGAAGCAACCGTATTGCCCCATCTGGCATAGGTCTGATACAAAGACTCAAACACCTGCTTGCGAAGTCCTCTGTCCTCATGCTTCTGAAGGAGCACAAAATTGCCGGCGGTAACCGGAATGCGGTTGCCCTCCATATCGCGGATAGACGGAAACTTAATATCCGCATTCTGAAAACTGGAAAATATATTTCCCGGAGCCTCCATAACTTCATTCGCCTTTGCGAGTAAGCGCTCCTCCGCCTCTGAGAGGGTATGCGCGCGGGTTCTTAAAATCTCATCGATTGCCCTGCGATAATGTGACAGTGCTTCATTCTCTTCCAAAAAAGCCGTAAGGCGCTCCCGGGGCATCGACAAAATCTCCGGCTCCATAAAAGAAAGCGCCTCTGCCGTCAAAGCAGACACATGATCCGCTCTTGAGGCATACGCCTGATAAACCGGATTCGCTGTATCCTGATGGTATCGCTCGTTTGCATATACCACAATTCGGCCCAAATGGTACGACAATGTATCCGATTGCCGGAAACAGGCAAGCAGTGTATCCGCATCAGACGACAGCTTTCCGGCATACTGCTTCATCTGTCCGATTTCATCAAGCAGAACATCATATTCCATCTCCCACTCATGATCACTTGCAAACAAATCCTCCAGCTTCCAGGTATCCTCTGTTGGAATCTCCGACCGTCTTCTAACAGTCATTCTTGCCATACGCAACCTCTTTTCCTACTTCTTAATGAGTGTTCCCATTCCTCCGGTAATCTCACTTCCCTCTTTGTTCAGCTTGGTAATGAGAACCGAACGGATTGCGGACTCCCCGATAAAATCAATGGCAGCCTCAATCTTCGGCGCCATGCTGCCCTGCTCAAATTCACCCTCATCCAGATATTTCTGAGCCTGTGCAACCGTCAGGGTATCCAAAGGCTTCTCCTCATCGGTTCCGTAGCCTAAGCATACTTTGTCAACACTTGTCAAAATAACAAGCATGTCTGCATCCAGCATCTCAGCCAGTCTTCCCGCTGCCAGATCTTTCTCAATCACGGCACTTGCACCCTGCAGGTTGTTATTCTGTGCAAGAACAGGGATTCCACCACCGCCGCACGCAATGACTACCTGGTCTGCATCCGACAGTGCGCGGATGGCATCAATCTCAACAATATCCATCGGCTTCGGAGCTGCGACAATCCTGCGGTATCCACCCTCCACGGCTGTGACATGATTGCCCTTCTTCTCCTCCTCTTCTGCCTCTTCCTTCGTCATCACACGTCCAATCTGCTTGGTCGGATGATAAAATGCCTCGTCATACGGATCCACCACAACCTGTGTCAGTACCGTCGAAACCGTCTTGTAAATTCCCCGGTTGAGCAGTTCTGTGCGAATCGCATTCTGCAGGTCATATCCGATATATCCCTGGCTCATCGCCGAACATACCGAAGTAGGTGTTGCCGTATATTCCGGATAAATTCTGCAGAACTCCGACATCGCGGTATGAATCATTCCCACCTGTGGTCCGTTGCTATGCGTGATAACTACCTGATAATCCCCTCTGATAAAATCTGCAACTGCCTTCGCCGTATTTTTTGCAGCCGCATGCTGTTCCGGCAATGTACTTCCCAATGCCTCGTGTCCTAATGCAATAACAATCTTCTTTTTCTTCATAAAACCCTCCTGCATCTATGATTGCTCTAAAAATATTTTTCTGGATATAAAATTGTAGATGGTAACCATCCATGTGGATAAAATCTTCGCGACCATGTAGTATAATTTCCACGACTCGACCGCAATCCACAGAATCAACTGGTTAAATCCCAGACCAATCAGACTGAGCACCACGAATATAAGTAATTCGACCAGTTTATTCGCGTTCTCTTTTCCTTTAAAAACAAAACGCATGCTTAATATGTAATTCAATATTACTGATAACGTAAATGAAATCGCACTTGAAAAAAAATAGCCAATCCTCGTGCATTCCGTCAGCAAAACCAGCACACCGCAATCCACAGCCAGACAGACGATTCCAACGATTCCAAATCTGCAAAACTGCAACAGCAGCTTCTTCACCTTTACCATGTCATCCCCTTCAATCTCCCCATTTATAGGAATATCTTATTATAACGCTTTTCGTCGGATTCAGCAATGGAAAAAGGGAGTATTTTATTGGCGCTGCCAATAAAATACTCCCAGATATTACTCTCGTTCTGCCAACGCAGATTCTGTTTCATCTGCATCCAATTATTTGGTGCTGATACTTGCAGGACTTAAAACCACATCTACCTGCTTCTCTTCATATCCGCTCTCACCCAGACGCTCAATGGTAAGGGTTACCGTATCACCGGCTTTATATGCCTGAAGCATTCCTTTTAAAATATCCATGGATGCCACCGACTGTCCGTCAAGTCCTGTAATGATATCTCCCTTGCGGATTCCTGCATCCTCTGCACCGGAGCCTGCAATCACTTCATGCACATACACACCCTCCGGAATACCATACGCACTGGAAACGCTGCTTGATACATCATTACCCTGTATGCCGAGATAAGCGGTCTGTGCATCTGTCACTGCACCATTTTCAATCAACTGGTTGATAATGTCCATCGCATCCGACATTGGAATCGCATATCCGATTCCCTCGACATCGGTATCCGCATACTTAACCGAATTGATACCGATGACTTCGCCCTTGCTGTTGAGCAGTGCGCCGCCGCTGTTGCCCGGATTGATTGCCGCATCCGTCTGAATCAGATTGGTATTGGTAATCGTTGCGCCTGTCGTTGAGTCTGTCGTGCTGACCGTTCTTCCCAAAGCACTGACTACTCCGGTTGTTACGGACTGACCATAGCCCAAAGCATTACCGATTGCAATGGTCGGTTCGCCGACCTTGAGCGCCTCGGAATCACCTACCGTGGCAACTTTGATTACATCCAGTGTATCCTGCTCAATATTCTTAAGCTCTACCTTGACAACGGCAAGGTCGTTGGTAACCACGGTTCCCTGAATCTCGCAGTTCACGGTCGATTCGTCGGAGAACTGGACGGTCAGTGTCGTAGCACCGGAAACCACATGATTGTTCGTTACCATGTATAAGTATTTTTCATCCTGCGCAATAATGATTCCTGAGCCGCGGCTCTCGGTCTCCTGTGAATAGGTCTGCCCGAAAAAGCTCTGGTAGGTAATCGTTCCCGTATTGGTAATTGCCACGACGCTCGGCATGACCTCTTCCACAATCTGGGAGACATCCGTCAGCTCCTTGGCCGAACCTGTCGCCGTCTGTGTAATTGTAGTATTCTGTGCATTTCCTGATGCATTGCCTTTTCCTGCATCCTTGTCAGCCTCTGCCATCGTCTGGCTGTCTGCACCGATTCCGGTCAGCCTGCTTCCGGCATAGCTTACCCCGGTAAATACACTGCCTGCCACCAGACCAAACACTGCTGCAATTGCCGCAAATTTGCCGAGGGTTGCGCCAAAGCTCTTCTGTTTCTTCGGCTTAGGTGCCTTTTTCTTCGGCGGCTGGCCGGCATACATACCATGCGGCTGCCCATAGGAATTGCCCGCGGCCTGCGCATTCTGTCCCGCCTGTACATACGGATTTCCTTGTCCATACGGATTCCCCTGCACATTCGGATTGCTCTGTCCATTCGGATTACTCTGCCCATTTGGATAATTTGCTCCGTATGGGTTGTTATAGCCATAATTGTTGAATTGATTATCCATCTATTGATTACCTCGCTTTCTGTTCACCTTTATACAGAGTGTAACCAAAATATGTGTTCAAATTGTGATAAACTTTTGTCTTTTATGTTAGAAATAGCTCTTGTTCATATCGACATTTCCGGAAATACCCGGAATAGAGCCTTTGCTGCTGTACTGCCAGATATCATAGCGTCCTTTGTAAGTACATTCTTCCTTCCACTGTGCACACCAGATGGAATATGGCGAATATTTGGATGGTGTAAGTGCTACCGTAAGCCAGTAAGAATTCGCATATACTCCCGCAGAATATCCACTATTCTGTACCGTGCTGCAAAATGCCAGTACAATCGCATCCCGCTCTTCTGTCGTAAGAGATTCCTGACATTTATCCTCCATGTCTATATAAATTGGCAGGCTGATATTGCCATACTGCTGCGCCACGCTAATCGCAAGGGACGCCTCCTCAACTGCCTGCGCCTCGGTCATCGCCATGGAATAAAAATACAGTCCCACCTTGATTCCGTTTTTGGAGGCATTCGTAATATTCTGCCCTGCTTTCGGATCAACCGCAATCCTACCGCTGCTGCCACGGAATCCTGCCCGGACAATTGCAAAGGAAACTGAACTCTTCACCTGACTCCAGTCAATCGTTCCCTGCCACTTGGACACATCGATTCCTACCCCACTCGTCAACAGGGAACCATCCGAGCCAAATGTATATTTGGCACCGTTGATAATCTGTACACCGGTTGCCTTGTTGCCGTTCTCATCAAAATAGTACCGCGTTCCATCAATATTCTGCCAGCCAAAGTAGGTGATGATTTCATCCACCTGAACGTAGTAATAATCCTGCCCGCTGGCATAATCCGCAATCGTAGCCGTCTTTTTTCCCTTATCATCCAAAAAAAGTGGATGTTCCTGCTCGTCAGCCAACTGGAGGGTATTTCCGTAAACTTTGACCGCACATTTTGCACTGACCCCGGTTCCTCCTGCGGTTGTACCGGTAACCGTAACCGTTACATCGGTATCCTTCGCAATACCGGCCGCCGAAATCCGGCAGGTTCCATCCTGCTGCAATTCCGCAGACACCTTCGTGGATGATGAGGTTACAGAGAGCTGTTTGATACCGCCGGACTGGATATTCAGTGCCACCGAATCTGCGCCATCTGCATCTGAATAAATCGTCGCCATCTGGCTAATTGCCACCCACACGCCTTCTGTTGCCTCTGACTTATCGTCCAATGAACCGGACACCTCCGAAGAGCTTTCGCTTTTGGTGCCAAATACCTGATTCATCTCCTCCGAAACAGCGGCAACCGGTGCCACTGCTTTGGCTGGCGCATATACTGCCGGCTGGATTTTTTTTGAGCTCTCAATGTAGGAAAGCGTATCGGTTAATACCTCCTCTTCCTCCACTGCCTCAGGATGCTCATCTCCCGGATCCCCCGCTTCTTCCGCAGTTACGGTTTTTTCCTGAATATTCTCGACAACTACATACTCAATCTTATCCTTGACATTGACGGATACCACATAATCGTTCGGATTGTATTCGTTCACCGGAATCAGACACGCCCGATAGGTTCCCGGTGCAATGCTTGCGATTTCAATCATTCCATCACTGTTATCATCCGTATATACGTCTCCGGAAATACTTTCAAGAAGTGTCTTATATTCCTGAATGGCTTTTTCCTTCTCGATACAGAGTCTTTCCTGCTCGGTAAGCTCCTCCCCTGTGAGGGAAGATACCTCCATCACAATTGTCTCCGGAACAAGCTCTTCCGGCAACTCTGTTCCTTCCGATTCGGTATCTGTCACCTGATTCTGCGGTGTCTTTACATCCTCACTGACATCCTCATCCTGTTCTTCATCCGGATTTTCATCCAATGCACTGATTTTTTCATCAATCGCATCAATTGCAGAAATTGCTTCGCCAAGCAGCTTGGCGTTCGCATTCGAAATCAGCTTGATTTGAAAAGCCGTACCTCCGATTTTGGAACGGTTCTCGTCCATCACATACAGGGTAAGGTCTTTTTCGATAGATTCTCCCACTACTGAGCATGCCCGAAACTGCGGAACCTCTACCACCTCTGTAATGATTTCCGGCTCCGGGACTGCCTCTGTCTCCTCCTGTATAACCGCCTCGGTATCTACCTCTGTAACCACCTCAGTATCAATGTCCGTATCCGCAACTGGAACTTTCTTATCCGGCCAATTACATACTGCTACTACAATACCTGCTGTCACTGCAACCGCACCGAGCGACGAAGCCCCTATGATCATGCCGCGCTTCCCTAATTTTTCAAAAAACTTCATTTTCTTCCTCTATTCAACCGTCACTGACTTCGCCAGATTACGCGGTTTGTCTACATCCAGGCCTTTTCCTACCGATACATAATATCCAAAGAGCTGCAGCGGAATAATCGCCAGCGAATTGGTAAAATACTTGTTGGTCTTTGGAATGTAAATCACATAATCTGCGGTCTTTTCGATTTCAATATTATCATCATTCGTCACTGCAAGCACAAACGCACCGCGTGTCTTTACTTCCTTGATATTGCTGACTGTCTTCTGATAGAGCTCCTCCTGCGTGACAACCGCAGTCACCAGAGTTCCCTCCTCAATCAGCGAAATGGTACCATGCTTCAATTCACCCGCCGCATACGCTTCGGAGTGAATATAGGAAATCTCTTTTAATTTCAGCGAGCCCTCGAGCGAAATTGCATAGTCAATGCCTCTTCCGATAAAGAATACATCCTTCGCAGCCACATAGCGGTTCGCAAATTTCTGGATGCGCTCCTTGCCTCCAAGTAATATCTCAATCTGGTTCGGAAGCATCTTGATATCCTGCAGATAGCCATTCAGTTCTTCCTGCGAAATCAATCCGCGCACTTTTGCAAACTTCAGTGCAAGCAGATACTGTGCAACAAGCTGGCAGCTATATGCCTTCGTGGTTGCCACTGCAATCTCCGGTCCTGCCCATGTGTACATGACCTTGTCTGCCTCTCTTGCAATCGAGCTTCCCACCACATTGACAATACCAAGCGTGGTGACTCCATGCTCCTTCGCAAGGCGCAGTGCTGCAAGCGAATCCGCGGTCTCACCCGACTGGCTGATGATAATTACAAGAGAATCCTTCTCCAATATCGGATTGCGGTAACGGAACTCCGAGGCCAAATCCACCTCTACCGGTATGCGCGCCAGCCCTTCAAACACATACTTGCTGGTAACGCCGGTATGATAAGCAGAGCCGCACGCCACAATGTAAATCTTTTTCATCGCACAGATTTCTTCATCCGACATACCAAGCTCCCGGATGACGATGTCACCGTCCACGATTCTCGGGCTGTCTGCCGGAGCAATGGTATCGCGGATTGCCTTTGGCTGCTCATAGATTTCCTTCAGCATAAAATGCTCATATCCATTCTTCTCCGCAGCATTGACATCCCATTCAATATGCTTTGACTCCTTCTCAATCGGATCGCCGTCCACATTAAAGAATTCAATCGCATCCTCGGACAGGCGGGCAATCTCTTCATTCTCGATAAAATATACATCTCTGGTATATTTGAGTACCGCCGGAACATCCGAAGCAATCAGATTGCCCTCTTCTGATTTTCCTACAATCAGAGGGCTGTCCTTGCGGACGGAGTACACCACATCCGGAAAATCCGCAAAAATAATACCAAGTGCATAGGAACCCTCAACACGGTGCATAACCTTCGTCACTGCAACCAGCGGGTCTTTGCCGTACTTGTTGTAATAATAATCCAGCAGATGTGCCACAACCTCGGTATCGGTCTCGGAACAGAATACATATCCTTTATCCTCGAGTCTTTTGCGAAGCTTCAGATAATTCTCAATGATACCGTTATGTACAACCGCAATCGTCTGGTCACTGTTAAAATGCGGGTGTGCATTCACATCCGACGGCTCTCCGTGTGTTGCCCAGCGTGTATGACCGATTCCAACGGTTCCCGGCATCGTCTGTCCGTCATGTGTCAGTTCACTCAATACCTTTAAGCGGCCTGTCGCTTTCTTAATGTTAATCTTATTACCATCATAGACTGCCATGCCCGCCGAATCGTATCCGCGGTACTCCAGCTTGGAAAGTCCATCCAATAAAATCGGTGCAGCCTGCTTTTTCCCAATATAACCAACTATTCCACACATAATTCTGACCTCTTTCTATCTTAATTTTTTTGACATCACACGGTAATCCCATTGAGCTGCAATAATTGTCTCGCAGAGTCTACCGAATCCACACCGGAAGCATTCTTAATCGGTGCAAATTCTTTTTCACGCTCAACCTCAAAGGAGAGACAATTATCCATCATATAAATCATATCCAGAATAAGTGTCTCGAACTTGTATGCATTCGGCGTATCCGGTGTCTGCAGCACTCCGTTCTCATCCAGATAAGGAACCTTCTTCTCCACGATATGAAGCGGGAGGTTCTGTTCTAAGATACTCATCAGCGTATCCACCCGGAACAGATAATTCAAAATCACTCCGAATCCATAGAGCAGTGAGCCGTTGTCACCTCTTGCCTCTGCCATCTGCGGTGTCAGCTCATAATACTCTACAATCGATGGTCTCCCATTCTCCAGACAAAGTGCCCCAACCTTCTCATATGGATCGCATTTGCGCACAACCTTGGCCCCGCAGACACATCCCGACTCAATGGTCGCACCGACAAAAACAGGATCTGCCATCTTCTGAAGCACATTGTCCACACCAAATACATTCAGCCACTCTACACCCTTCTGGCGCATATCTTCTGCCAGTCCGGCTTTTACAAGGGATTTGAACCAGCCGCCGTTGCCGTTCGGGGACATTGCGAGGGAATCCTCACTCTCCAGCAGCAGATTGCCGGAAAAATCAACCGCCGGCACCATCTCCTGTACAAAGAACTTAATATAGTCTTCGTTATAACCAAAATACTGATGCTCCCTGAAAAACGCCCTCGTCTGTTCATCATTCTTATCGCTGGTCATGATATAGAGCGGAATCCACGCACCTGCCTGCTCCTTCACCTGCTTTAAATTCTCAATCAACTGCTCGAAAATATACAACTCTCTTGTCACACCGATATTGTACATTCCCTTCGCCTTGTCAAAGCCCAGCCTCGTTCCCTGTCCGCCGGCAAGGAGGATTGCACCCACCTTGCACTGCCGGATTGCTTCCAGTCCGGTTTTTTGGAAATGTTCTTTATTAACCGCAATCTCCGGCAGCTCCATAGCTCCCAGTGGCTCGAACTTTCCCCTCTTGTGTGCATGATCCTTTTGATGTACCAGCTCCAGATATGACCAGTCCAGCTCTTCCAGTTGCCGCTCAATACGTTCCGGAAGCCTGCAGCCAAGATATTTTTTCAGATAACGCTGTTTGGTCACCTCGATTTTCTCCATAATTGTCTGTGACATATCTAATCTCCTCTTATTCCTATACGACAAGAATAGACCAATCCATTGATTGGTCTATTCAAATTATTCTTACTGTTCTTCCTGCGATTTGAAGTCTGTACCATTCTGTCCTACCGTATTATTGTAAGCAGATATATCCACCGTGGCAGAGTCCTTCGTCACTC
>JBGVFC010000100.1:0-9226 GCA_045120755.1 Agathobacter sp.
AAAAAAGAAAATCCCTGCTTTTTTCGATTGGTATCTAAAAGCAAGAATTTTCTGAATATACGAAATGAATTATAAGACTATGATATAATTAATGCTCACAAATATTAACTTCCACATCATGTGTTGTAAGCACACGAAATAATAAGTGCAAGAAAATTATATCACACGTAAATGTGCATAAATATCAGCAAAAATCATATATGCCTAAGCACATGATTGCGTGCAACCCTGCTGATTATGCTTTCATAGAAAATGTGCTTTTATGGAAAAATCCTAGCACGAAAGAACAGGTTTGTCAACGATGCTTTAAACATTCAAAAACAGCGACACCACTCCCCGAAGCAATGCTCCAAAATTCCATCTCTCATAGTCTGCTCCCGCATATACCGGACATTCCCAGAGCACTTCCTCTCCGGCATAGTATATGATATTCCCGACGATATCGCTGCTGCTTACCGGAGCGCAAAGCTGTGTATTCAGCGAATACCGGCAGGTAATCTCCGCTCCCACAGGCAACAGGTAGCGGGCAGGGATTTTTTCATAATCCGCAACCGGGGATATGGAGATTTCCTGATTCCAGTCTAAAAGACCACGTTCCTTCCGCCGGGCATCTTCGACCGCAATCTTGGGAAGTGCAAGTTCACGCGGCACATCCACATAAGCAAAATTTTCGATTGCGTAGGAAAACAGCTTTCTTGCATCCGACCATTTGTAGGTCTTATTGTTCGGCCAGCCACAGGCGAGAAGCGCGATACAGAATTTTCTCCCTTCGCTCTCAAGCGCTGCTACATAACAGTATCCGGCGTCTGCCGTGAAGCCGGTCTTGCCGGATATCACACCATCCATCATACTAAGAAACGCATTCTTGTTGGTAGCTGTATAACTTTTTTGATCCAGACTGGTGATGGTATAGTTCGCTGTCTGCGTGATGCTCAAAAATTCGGCGGACTTCGGGGAATCCCACGCACAGTACTTCATAATCCGGCACAAATCCTCTGCCGTGGTATGATGAATCCCGTTTTCGTCCTGCGCGTCCAGTCCGTTCGGCGTGATAAAATAGGTGTCGCGGCAGCCCAGTTCGGTTGCTTTTTCATTCATGAGCCGCGCAAATTCCTCCACCGTGCCCGATACTGCCTCCGCGATGGCAACGGCACAGTCGTTGTAGGATTCGAGCATCAGTCCGTACAGCAAATCTTTGACATAGAACTGCTGACCCCGGCTCATGCCAAGGTGAACCTTCGGCTGGGACGCCGCATTCTGAGAGACTTCGGCAATCAGCCCTTCTTCGGCATATTCCAAAGCAAGAATGCAGGTCATAATCTTGGTTGTACTCGCGTTTGCCATAGCGTTTTGTTCTTCCTTGCCATAGAGCACCCGCCCGGAGTCACCGTCCATCAGCGCACAGGATTTCGAGTAGAGCGAAGATACCTCCCCGGATACCGTAGTCTCATCCAACGGTTCAGCATATATGCGCTGCGGCAGGAGAATCAGACAGACCATTATCCACATTCCTGCAAGTACCATGCCAAAGCATCTGCGAAATTTTCTTTTTCCCATAAAAAAAAGCCATACACATCACACAATATCTGTAATGTATATGACTCTTCTGCCTGTTTATATTCCTGTATGTAATTCACCGAATGACGGCTATATGTCTAACTGCACCTGCATCTCAGCTTCCGCTTCCTGCTTAAATTCTTCAATCTGGACAGGGCTTAATACCGGAAGCTCATCAATCGACTGAACGCCGAAGCTGCGCAAAAATTCTTCGGTCGTCCCGAACAGAAGTGGTCTTCCCGGTGCATCTAACCTTCCCAGCTCGCAGACGAGATTGTACTCTACCAGCTTGCTTACCGCATGCTCGGAGGATACGCCCCTGATTTTTTCGATTTCAGCCTTCGTCACCGGCTGCTTGTATGCAATAATCGACAAAGTCTCCAGCAGGACATCTGTCAGTACCCTCTTTTTCGGCTGCTTGGCAATGCGAATCAGATATTCATACATCTCCGTCTTCGTGCACATCTGGTAGGAACCATCCAGCTCGATGATATGAATTCCTGTGGATGCATCCTTATAATGCTCCATCATCCTGTGGATGATTGCTTTGGTCTTCTTCTTGTCCAATTCGATTGCCTCGGCGATTTTTTCAAGTTCTACCGATTCACCCATGGTAAAAAGAATTGCTTCTATAATTGCTTCGTAATTTTTCTCTTCCATTCAAATCCATTCCCCTGTATATCAGGCTGCAATCTTGGAATCAATCTTGATATCGTCAAAGATGCGCTCCTGTGAGATAAATATCTTGCCCGTCTTCATAAGCTCAAGAATTGCAAGGAAAGTAACGATAACTTCCACCTTGCTGGACTGTGCCTCAAGCAGGCTGCGGAAAGAAAAATGCGCATGCTGCTTTGCGTAATCCTCGAGATAGACCATCCGCTCTTCGAGGGAAACCTCTTCCTTCTCAATCTTGCCGAACTTGGAGCGGACCGGATCAATCTTGTCCACCTGTTTTTTCATGATGCTCTGGAAGATGGCATTCAGCTTGGATAATGTGACATCCGATACCAGCTCGTCCATATCAAGAGGCTCCTCATATGCGGCTACCTCCTCCGGAATCGTAGGCTCCTTGAACATCACGCGCCCTGCGTCTAACTGGCGGTCCTTCAACTCGTATGCCATGCACTTGTACATCTTGTACTCCAACAACTGCTGTACCAGCTCTGCACGTGGGTCTTCCTCTTCTTCCTCATCCTCTGTGTTGTGAGGAAGCAGCATCTTGGACTTGATATCAATCAGTGTCGCTGCCATGACAAGAAATTCACTTAAGACATTGAGATCCCTGCGCTTCATCTCGGCTACATATTCCATGTACTGACCGGTAATCTCCACAATCGGGATATCGTAAATATTCACTTTATTCTTCTCAATCAGGTACAAGAGCAGGTCCAAAGGGCCTTCAAATGCCTGAAGCTTCACTGTCATCTCCATCTGTCTATCTCTCCGCTTTATTCGTCACCTCTGTTATTTTATAACCATCTTCCATAAATTTCAAGAACAAATTACAAGATTTAGTGTTTTCCATATATTTTATCTACTAGATTTAGCTTTTACCCCTGATTTTTAGCAATTATGTGCATAGATATGGGATTTTGCTCATAAAATGTACCACTTAGGAGGTGGAGCATGAAATTATATCATTCCCTGTTGCTTTGTTTTTGTTGTACATTGTCGTTAATCTCTCCTGTCATAATATCTGCCGGATTCGCCAGTCCGGTATCTGCTTCTGTCATTTCAGCAGAACATAACAGCTCCGAAAGCAGCAATGATAGCGGTGCCTATGCACCCTCAATTTCCGCTCCATCTTCTATTTTAATGGAATCCTCCACCGGCACCATCCTGTACGAAAACAATTCCCACGAGCGGCTGCGCCCCGCGAGCGTGACCAAAATCATGACACTCCTTCTGATTTTCGAGGCGCTTGACTCCGGTTCCATCCAAAAAAGTGATGTCGTAACCGTTTCTGAACACGCCGCCGGAATGGGCGGCTCACAGGTGTACCTAGAGGCCGGCGAAACCCAGACGGTCGACGATTTGATTAAGTGTATCAGCATCGCCAGTGCCAACGATGCCTGTGTGGCAATGGCAGAATACATATCCGGCTCCGAAGAAGCCTTTGTTGCAAAAATGAACGAAAAGGCCCAGTCCCTCGGAATGTCCGACACCAGCTTTGTCAATTGCTGCGGGCTGGAGGCGGACGGTCATCTGACAAGTGCCTATGATATTGCCCTGATGTCCCGCGAGCTTACCGTGGCCCACCCGGACATCTTCAATTACTGTACCATCTGGATGGATTCCATCATCCATTCCACACGCAAAGGAGACAGTGAATTCGGTCTGACCAACACCAACAAACTGATTCGCTTCTATTCCTATGCCACCGGACTGAAAACCGGCTATACCAGCCAGTCAAAATACTGTCTTTCCGCCACTGCCACCCGCGATTCCGTGGACCTGATTGCCGTCGTCATGGCAGAGGAAAGCGCCGCCATCCGCAACAAGGATGCCGTCACGCTGCTCGATTACGGTTTTGCGCATTGCAGCGTCTATTGTGACGAGAAGCCTTCCGCGCTGCCCGCACTTACCGTCAAAAAAGGAACTGCCGAAACAGTTCCCTTATCCTATGCCTCTGAATTTCGCTATGTGCTGACCGACGGCACCTCACCCGCCGCCATCGAAAAAAGCATCGAGCTTCCGGAGGATATCACCGCTCCCGTCGAGAAAAATGCCCCTGTCGGAAAAGCCGTCTATACCATTGGCGGCAAAGAAATCGGTTCCGTCGACATTGTCTCTGCCGAAGCCGTTCCCGCCGCCACCTGGGGCTATCAATTCCTAAAATCGTTACATATATTGTTGCTTAAATAAATTTCATTGAAATAAGCTGTGTCCGTTTTGTATTTGTGCTATTCCAAAAATTTTTATCCGATTTTATGTTTGTTTCTCTGAGAATGAATTTTATTATTCTGGTTGCAGACCGTTAAGCAACGTCGGTACTTAATGAGTGCCTTTTACGAATTTAGTACCGCTACGTTGCGATTCGAGCGGGAGCGTGTCTGCAACAGAATATAAAATCCATTCGGAGTAAACACCATTATAAATTTTTCTAGAACACCGGTGCAAACAGCCGCAGCGCCGCCTGCATCAGGCGAACCGGAAGCTTTCTTTTGCGGCAAAAATCGGTTGGCATCTGCCGGCTGACCGCAAAGGTCTTTTCCATATCTTCTTTTAGCTGCAGAACTGATGCGGTGCGATACAGCAGTACGCCACATTCAAAATGCATATACAGGCTGCGGAAATCGAAATTGATGGTGCCCACCACCGCATACGCATCATCCGCAAGGATACATTTGGAATGGATAAAGCCCGGCGTAAACTGATAGATTTTAACACCGGCATCCAAAAGACTTCCATAGTGTGACTGCGTCAGCAGAAAAGTCATCTTCTTATCCGGAATATCCGGCGTCACTATGCGCACATCCACTCCGCTCTTTGCCGCATTGGCAAGGGCTGTCTGAAGCTCGGAGCCGATAATCAGATACGGGGTAAAAATATAGACATAATCCTTTGCATTGTTAATGATGTTCAGATAGACATTCTCCGCAATCGGTTCCTTGATATAAGGAGAATCCGCATATGGCTGTATATAGCCCTGTGCATCCTGTGTGGTATCCGGATGAGACTCTGCCGCTTCGCATTCCCTGTCCGAGCGGTTGATGAGCCCCATCAGTTCATCCTCACCGTGCGTTTTATTGATAAATCCCCACATTTCCAAAAACATGGTCGCAAAGCTGTATGCCGCGTCCCCTTCGATGCGAATTCCGGCATCCTTCCAGTATCCGAAGCGCTTCTTCTCATTGATATATTCATCCGCCAGATTCAGTCCGCCGGTGTATGCAATCCTGCCATCGATAACAGTAATCTTCCGGTGGTCACGGTTGTTCATCACCACCGACAAAAACGGACGAAACCGGTTAAAGCAGGCGCACTCGATTCCCTTGCTGCGCAGATAACGGTCGTATTTGGGCGGAACCGTCTTGATGCAGCCGATGTCGTCATAGATGACGCGTACCTTGACACCCTGTTGTACCTTCTCCTCGAGAATCTCAAGAATTGCGTCGAACATCACGCCCGGCTCAATGATGAAATATTCCATAAAAATATATTCCTTCGCAGTCCGAAGGTCTGAAAGAAACTGCGACAGCATGGCTTCCCCGCTCTCATAATAGTGCGTCTTCTGGTTCTCATATACCGGATAGCCCGCCATATTCGCGATATAGGATGTCTGCCGGTATAACTGCCGGTCCTGCTTTGCAATTGTCTCACAAAGAGGCTTTTTCTCATCCGCTTTTTCCTGCATCCTCACCTTCCGGTAGACTCCGGATATCTCGTGAAAGCGCTGTCTCTTGCGCTTGGTCATCTCTGCCCTTCCGAACATAAAGTACGCCGGACAGCCCACAATTGGCAAAAACAGAATAATAAACACCCATGTCAGCTTAAAATAGGGCTTCATATCACTGTTGACCACATAAAAGGCCATTACAAATGCAATCGCACTTAACAGCATATCAACCACCTTATTGGTAACCGATGCCCGATATGCGATGAATACAATCCATTCAAACTGCAGAATAATTGTCAATGCACACAGTACCCTCTTGCTAATCACCGCATACCCGACACGTTTCATTCCGATTTTTTTCATAATCATCCCTCTTTTGACGTTTTCTGGAAAATTATCTTTGGTTATACCACAAATTGTGTAGAAAATACATTCTTTTTCTGCATTTTTTCGAATTTTTACAGATTTTTTATAAGTTGGTCGACCTGCAAAAGTCCCCATGCCTTCTCATACCCCGGCTCGGACAGATGCTTTACCGTACGGTAGAGCTGCAATTTAAGCGCCGCCGGTGTCAGCTCCGGTGATTTTTCCAGTGCCAGTGCCATCGCCCCGCATACCACCGGTGCCGCCATGGATGTGCCGCTTTTTTCGATGTAGCCGTTCGTCCTGTGGCACACACTCTGAATTTTTGTTCCGGGTGCGAGAATCTCCGGCTTGACAATACAGCATTGTGTCGGTCCCCTTCCGCTGTATCCGCTCGGCATCCGGTCATTCTCATTCCCCAGGTCGTCACACGCCCCAACGGTCACTACCTTGCGGGAGATACCGGGCACGGTAATGGATTGTCTGCCCGGTCCGTTATTGCCCGCCGCTGTAATCACCATGATCCCCGCATCCCAGATTTCGTCTATTTTTTCCAGAAGACGCTGCTGCTCATCCTTCTGTGCTCCCGGCACAAAGCCTACCGAGAAATTGAGCAGCCGGATATTATATTGTCTCCGATTCTGCAAAATCCATGCAAGTGCGCGCATGACATCCTGTGTATTGCCGTTTCCATACTGGTCTAAGACCTTTAGAATGACAAGCTGCGCTCCCGGCGCCATCCCCGACAGCGCTCCTCTGCTCGCCGCACCTGTGCCGCAGAGTATTCCCGAAATATGGCTGCCGTGGCCATTATCGTCATAACACTGCCTTTTTCCATTCACGAAGTCCCGAAACGCAACAATCCTGCCCTGCAGGTCGGGATGCCGCATGACCGCTCCCGTATCCAACAGCGCAATCCGGATGTTTTTGCCGGAATATCCGGCTCTATACACATCCTTCGCTGCAACCAGTTCCTTTACCCGTCTCATATCCAATCCCCCGCTTTTCCATTAGGATATGCGAAAAAAGGCTCTGAAGTTACAAAAAAAACCGCAACCTTGGGCTGCGGTTTTTATATATCTCTTCTGCTTACTGTGCTGCCGGAACATCCTTGATGGAGAAGCTGATGCGTCCCATCTTGTCCTTGCCGAGGCAGATAACGGTTACCTTGTCTCCAAGTGTCAATACATCCTCAACACGGTTGATGCGCTCCTTGGCAATCTTGGAAATATGAACCATTCCCTCTTTGCCCGGTGCAAACTCGATAAATGCACCGAATTCCTTAATGCTTACAACAGTACCAGTAAAAATCTGACCTTCTTCGAAGTCAGTTACGATGGTCTCAATCATTTCGATTGCCTTGGCAATCATATCCTTGTCTGTTCCACAGACAGATACGGCACCATCATCCGTGATGTCAATCTTGACTCCGGTACGGTCGATAATCTCATTGATGGTCTTGCCCTTCTGGCCTACAACATCACCAATCTTGGAAGGGTCAATGGTAATCTGCTCAATCTTCGGAGCCCACTTGCTTACTTCCTTTCTCGGCTCTGCGATTGCCTTACTCATAACCTCATCCATGATGTACAGACGGGCTTCTCTTGTGCGGGCAATTGCCTCCTCAACGATTGGACGGGTAAGTCCGTGAATCTTGATATCCATCTGGATTGCAGTGATTCCGTCATGTGTACCGGTTACCTTAAAGTCCATATCTCCGAAGAAGTCCTCAAGTCCCTGGATATCGGTAAGAACGATGAAATCATCATCTGTATCACCGGTTACCAGACCACAGGAGATACCTGCAACCATCTTCTTAATCGGAACACCTGCAGCCATAAGTGACATACAGGAAGCACAGGTAGATGCCATGGAAGTGGAACCATTGGATTCAAAGGTCTCGGATACGGCACGAATCGCATACGGGAACTCCTCAGTGCTTGGAAGAACCGGAATGAGTGCTCTCTCTGCCAGAGCTCCGTGTCGGATCTCACGACGTCCCGGTCCACGGCATACCTTGGTTTCTCCGACAGAATATGACGGGAAATTATAATGGTGAAGATATCTCTTGGTTGTAATATTCTCATCCAGTCCGTCAATCTTCTGAACCTCTGATAACGGAGCAAGTGTAACCACATCGCAAATCTGTGTCTGTCCACGGGTAAACATTGCAGAACCGTGAACTCTCGGAATCAGGTCTACTTCAGCGGCAAGCGGGCGAATCTGGTTGATTGCACGACCATCCGGACGCTTGTGATCCTTCAAAATCATCTTGCGGACAGTCTTCTTCTGATACTGATATACAGCCTCACCAAGAAGTGCAAGCCACTCTTCATTGTCTGCAAATGCTTCTTCCAGCTTTGCAGTTACTTCTCTGATATTCTCTTCTCTCTTCTGCTTCTCATCGGTAAATACAGCTTCCTCCATCTGCTCAGGAGTAACAATCTGTTTCATCGCTGCAAATAATTCCTCCGGAATCGCACAGCTTGTGTATTCATGCTTCGGCTTACCAACTTCAGCACGGATCTTGTTGATAAATGCAATGATGGTCTGATTTACCTCATGGCACTTATAAATAGCCTCGATCATCTTGTCCTCCGGAATCTCATTGGCACCGGCTTCAATCATGATAACCTTCTCTGCAGTGGATGCAACGGTAAGCATCAAATCTCCCTCATCCCAGTCCTTCTGTGATGGATTGACAATGAACTCTCCGTCTCTCATACCCATCTGTGTCATCGCACATGGTCCGTCAAACGGGATATCTGAAATTGTGGTGGCAAGTGCTGCACCAATCATGGCAACCAGCTCCGGACGGCACTGTGGATCCACGGACATAACCATGTTGTTGAGGGTAACATCGTTTCTGTAATCCTTCGGGAAAAGAGGACGCATCGGTCTGTCGATTACACGGCTTGTCAAAATTGCATTTTCAGAAGCCTTTCCCTCTCTTTTGTTAAATCCTCC
>JBGVFC010000101.1:0-5858 GCA_045120755.1 Agathobacter sp.
CCGACGTTGCTTAACGGTCTGCAATGGAATAGCAAAATTCATTCTTCGGAACATAAATGTAAAAAACACAATAGCTAGTATAAAAAAAGAAGCATCCTAACCAGATGCTTCTTCAACTAACAGTCCGTACGGGAATCGAACCCGTGTTTCCGCCGTGAGAGGGCGGCGTCTTAACCGCTTGACCAACGAACCGTTAATTATAATAGCACGACCTATATATAATTGCAAGCACTTTTTCAAATTTTTTTGATAAATTTTTTGATAAATTTTTCACTTAAATTTTTTAACAAATGAATTTGCCTGTTCTAATTGCAGACCGTCAAGGAACATCGGTACTTAATGAGTGCTTTGTACGAATTTAGTACCGCTATGTTCCGATTCGAGCGAGAGCGTGTCTGCAATTAGAACAGGCAAATTCATTAAGAATATTATATAAAAGAAAGGCTTATCTATCCCACTTATCGCACAATGCAATAATCTGGTCCGCGAACTTTCCCAGGTCCTTGTTCGCCATGCCCTTGCACTTCTGGATGACGGCGTTTAAGCGGGCACCGGCAGCGACCAGACGCTCGAATACCGTGTAGGCTGCGGATTTTTCTTTGCGCTTGCGCACTTCTGCCCTCTTGCGTTCACCGATGGCAATGCAGGTATTCGTCTCCAGGTCATAGACATCGCCGCTAAATGGTGCGATTGCCGAAAATCCCACTTCCTTCTGCACATGCTCCGCAAAGGATACCGCAGTGCTTTCCTCGCCGTGTACCACAAATACTCTCTGCGGCGGAT
This sequence comes from Agathobacter sp., assembly GCA_045120755.1. GTDB lineage: Bacteria > Bacillota > Clostridia > Lachnospirales > Lachnospiraceae > Roseburia. Next base: position 784 of record JBGVFC010000101.1, read on the forward strand.
TCTTGAAATGGGAAATCCACTCGGTCAGATGGTCCTTGTCAGCATGCCCGCTGATACCCGGCAGATTGACAATCTTAGCTCTGACATCAATTTCTTCTCCGAACAGCTTTACCTTCTTGGTGCCGTTTAGCAGGGTATGCCCCAGCGTTCCCTCTACCTGATAGCCGACAAAGAGAATCGTCGAGTCCGGCCTCCACAGATTATGCTTCAGATGATGGCGGATACGACCGGCCTCGCACATACCGGATGCCGAGATAATTACCTTCGGCTTCTCGATAAAGTTAATCATACGGGATTCATCGCTCGTCACCGCAATCTTAAGTCCATCAAAGCGAATCGGGTTGATGCCCTTCTCAACCAGCGCCAGCGCATCTTCGTCAAAGCATTCCGAGACATTTTTGTGGAAAATACTGGTTGCCTCCACCGCCAGCGGACTGTCAATATACACTTCAAAATCCGGGTATTCCGGCAGCATTCCCTCGGTCTTAATCCGCCGGATATGATACAGCATCTCCTGCGTTCTGCCGACTGCAAATGCAGGAATGACCAGATTACCGCCTCTGGAAAACGTATCGCGGATTACCTCGGCAAGCAGCTTCGCATAATCCGGCGGTGTCTCGTGGTTGCGGTTGCCGTAGGTCGATTCCATAACCACATAATCTGCATCCTCCAGATACTCCGGATTGCGGATTAACGGGCGGTTGCCGTTGCCGATATCACCGGAGAATACGATTTTCTTCTTAACGCCATCCTCATTCACCCACATCTCAATGGAAGAGGAACCCAGCAAATGTCCCGCATCCACAAACCGGACCTGAAGCCCCTCACAGATATCAATCACCGAATGGTAGTCACATGATACAAAATGCTCCATGACACTGACCGCATCATCGATACTATACAAAGGCGTCACCTCCGGAAGTCCGGCTCTTTTTGCCTTACGGTTGCGCCATTCCGCTTCAAATTCCTGAATGTGTGCGGAATCCTTCAGCATGATGTTACAAAGCTCACATGTTGCCTTTGTCGCAAAAATCTGTCCCCGGAAACCGTGATTGTATAACAACGGCAGCAATCCCGAATGATCAATATGCGCATGCGTGATAAATACATAATCAATAATCGACGGATTCACCGGAATCTCCTGATTCACATATAAATCCGGCCCCTGCTCCATACCGCAGTCCACCAACAGATGTACATCCCCAAAACTCAGATAATGACAGCTTCCCGTCACTTCACGGTCCGCCCCTAAAAACTCCAATACCATTTGCCCCATCTCCTTCTTGTGTCATTGCAATCCCCAATTGCTTATGTATCTATTATACAAAATATAGCAGTATTTTTAAACGGTTATTTATTCAAATCGAAGAATTTCTTTCTTTAGCCGCGCCATAATTTTTTTCTCCAGACGGGATATGTAGGACTGCGAAATTCCGAGCACATCTGCCACCTCCTTCTGTGTCATCTCCCTTCCATTTTTCTGATGAATGCCAAAACGCAGTTCAATGATTTCCCTCTCCCTGTCATCAAGTTTGTCAACTGCCGCCATAAGCAGCTTCATCTCCGCCTCCGTCTCAATATCCCGGTAAATGATATCCTCATCTGTCCCCAATATATCGGACAGCAAAAGTTCATTGCCATCCCAGTCAACATTGAGCGGTTCATCGAAGGACACCTCCATCTTCGTCTTGCTGTTCCTCCGCAGATACATGAGAATCTCATTTTCAATGCAGCGCGAGGCATAGGTTGCCAGCTTGATATTTTTATCGGGATTGAACGTATTGATTCCCTTAATCAGTCCGATGGAGCCGATGGAAATCAGATCCTCCACCCCCACTCCGGTATTCTCAAATTTTTTAGCAAGATACACGACCAGCCGCAGATTGTGCGCAATCAGTTTTTCCCTGGCCTGTTCCCGCGTAAGCTGTTCTCCCTCTGCACGGATGCCGGATAAGGCAATCAGACATTTTTGTTCTTCCTCCACCGGAAGCGGTGCCGGAAGCACCTCCGAGCTTCCTATATAGAACACTTCCGTTTCCATCCCCAGCCACTTCTTTATGCTCCGTAACCAACTTCTGCATCGCTCCATCACCCACATGCTTTTGACTCACCTTTCCCAATTTCATATTCCAACCCGGTTGGATTGATAATCATCCGATATTCTTTTTTCTTCAGAAACTCCTCTCCTCCGTCTGCCAGAAGTACCTCCTGCCTGACGATTCGCTTTTTCCCACAGTCAATCTCCATTCGCTGCACCTGATAGACGGATATCGCACCTGCCTCCTGCCCCAGCGATTCATATGCTGCCACGGCAACCGGCCTTTCTACATCTATATCCAATTTTCTTAAAATCTCTTTAGATACGATATGTACCGGCTGCTGCCGGATTGGTTCCGTCAACAGATTACCGGTATCCCACAAACCCATTCCCCTGTAACAGCATTTTCCCTGATACAGGCAGACTTGATAAAGATTTTTTCCCCTGCGTACACTCGCATACAGGTATCTCAATATTCCGGATACCAGTAATCCACCTGCCACTCCGGACAGTACCGTCATTTCCTTCACCGGAAGCAGATTTTCCAGCGCCATCGTCACTCCCCCCAGCAAAATTGCAGCAAGATAACCGGTCAGGGATGTTGCAGCAAATACCGCAGCACTGCCAAATCCAAACGCCAGCAGAACCATCGCCGGAATCACAAAGATGTGTGACAGCACAAGGTAGAGCGCATAATTTTTCATAAAAAACAGCATTCCCGTTTCTATTGCCGCGCCGGCTGCCGCCGAAAAAACTATGCGAAGATAGATGTGCCTGCGGTATATTTTCCGAAATTCCTTCACAATCAGAAGAATTGTCCCATTCATCAGTAGATTCGTGCCTATAAAGACATCCACATAGAATACATAAATCCAAACCACCTCCCACACAGTCTGCACAAGCAGATTGCACACTTTTATCAGTATAGGCAAAGATGAATTGATTTTTTAGCAAATACTGGCATAGGCAATTGACATATTATCTGTTTTTTTCAACAAAAAAAGCACATCCATATCGGATGTGCTTTATAGATTCATGCTATTGAAAAATACTGTGGAAAGCGGATTAACGCTTGGAATTCTTCAGGAAATCCGGAATGTTAATCTCTACCGGCTTCACAGAGCTTTCCGGCTGGCGCGGTCTCTGGATTCCGCTGAATGACGGAGCCGCTGTCTGTGTGCCTGCACCTGCGGACTGTGCCGGTCTCGGTGCAGAACCGAGCGCACTGCTATGTAATCCTGCGGATGAAGTCGGACGTGCGGTGGTCTGGGCATTGGTGTACTTCATCATGCCTGCCATTGCAGCAGCCGCAGCACTTCCTGCCGGTCTGCCAACGGAAGACTCCAGGCCTGTCGCGATAACCGTGATAGTTGCCTCGTCTGCCATACTTGCATCATACTTCGCACCAAAGATAATATTCGCATCATCTCCGGCAAGATCCTGAACATAGCTTGCTGCATCGTTCGCATCCATAAGGGAGATATCTCCGGAAATATTGATGATAACATGGGAAGCTCCATTGATGGTAGTCTCAAGCAACGGAGATGCAACAGCCTGCTTTACAGCCTCAATTGCCTTGTCATCACCCTTCGCATTACCGATACCGATATGAGCCATTCCCTTGTCCTTCATAACCGTCTGTACATCGGCAAAGTCAAGATTAATAAGCGCCGGAAGGTTGATCAGGTCGGTAATTCCCTGCACTGCCTGCTGTAATACTTCGTCAGCCTTCTTCAGTGCATCCGGCATGGTTGTCCTTCTGTCAACAATCTCAAGAAGCTTATCATTCGGAATCACAATCAGGGTATCTACGCTCTCTCTTAAGCGCTCGATACCGGATACCGCATTGATCATACGCTGTTTTGCTTCGAACTTAAATGGCTTGGTGACAACACCAACGGTCAAAATCCCCTGTTCCTTGGCAATCTTGGCCACAACAGGAGCTGCACCGGTACCGGTTCCGCCGCCCATACCACAGGTGACAAATACCATGTCTGCTCCCTTGACAGCGGCTGCAAGTTCCTCTGCACTCTCCTCTGCTGCTTTCTCTCCAACCTCCGGCTTGGCTCCTGCGCCAAGTCCCTTGGTAATCTTCTCACCAATCTGAATCAAAGAAGGTGCCTTACAAAGCTGCAGAGCCTGCTTATCGGTATTGACTCCGATAAATTCTACTCCGCCAATTTTCTCATCAATCATTCTATTCACGGCATTATTGCCAGCGCCACCAACACCAATTACTATAATCTTTGCGCTGTTATCTGCCTCATCTGTTCTAATCTCAACCAAGGTTCGTCCTCCTCTTTCTCTCCCAAATTTATTCTTCAAGCCATACTATGGACTCATTTACACTCTCATATAAGATAATATAATTTTTTACACAAATAATCAACAAGAATTTACGATTTTTTGTCACGAATTTTCATTTTGGAAAAATCCATTTTCGTATAAAAGTACCCAAAACTATGTTCGCAGCTTCCGCAAATCCGCATTATTGACTGTCAAAAACAATATTCGATGTCTCATCTGTCCAGTTCTCCAGATGAAGGATTCCGGTTCTATCCTTAATCATCGGAAGTATTTTTCCAATGCGTTCCACCTTCTGTGTCAGATACTCCTGCGAGCCGAGTGCAATCTGTATATTACCGTAATCCAGCACCGGTGAGCCGTTCTGCCCGTATACGATGCTGTCGGGAACCAGATTATTCCTCTTCAGCGTCTGTGTCAGCGCAAGCATGTCCCACAGATCATCCTTGTCGATCGGCAGCTTCTCATAGAGCACCACATCCGGGCAGTCAATTCCTTCCAGCCGCGGCACCCCCGGAATCATCTGCTCTGACATTTCCACGACAAATCCATCCTTGTCCAGATACGCGTACTGCGATTGCTCCGGCACATACAGGTATCCTAACATCACCTTCTCGTAGACCACCACATGAAGCGTATGCGGGTCGGCAATCGATACCTCAAGCTCATCTACAAACGGAATATCCTCTGTATCAAAAAAACGGTATTTGAAAAATACATACAGTGTATTCCA